>NZ_CP044427.1:2400000-2700000 GCF_008843165.1 Ornithinimicrobium pratense
GCGGAATGTTGCGCTCGTAGAAGATCGGCTCGCCCTCGGCCGATCGGCGGCTGCCGTAGGCCGCGACGACGCCGAAGCCGTGGGTGTAGACGGTGTGGTCGTTGACCCAGTTGCGCTGGTCGGCCGGGATGCCGTCCAGGTTCAGCTCGCGCACGGCAATGACCGTGTCGACCAACTCCCCGTCGATCTCGTAGCTGGCCACGTCGAGGGCGTCAGCGAACTGGTAGTAGTTACGCACGCCCTGGAGCTGACGGAAGGTCGGGGAGACCACGGAGGGGTCGACGATGCGGATGCCGGGAATGGTGTCCGCGTCGGTGCGCAGCTGGCCGGGCTCGACCTCGACCCGCGGGTCGTAGTCGGTGCTCTCGATGTTCTCCAGGCCGTAGGCGGCCCGGGTGCTCTGGATCGCGCGCTGGATGTAGGGCTCTTCCAGCTGCGCCTCCGAGGGTCGCACCCGCAGGGACTGCATCAGCGAGGGGTAGAGCCCGCCGAGGAGCAGTGCGACCACCAGCAGTCCGACGAGCCCTACGATCGGCAGCCGCCAGGTCTTGCTCCAGATGGTGGACAGGAAGAACAAGGCGACCAGGATGGCGGCGACAGCCAGGATGGTGCGGGTCGGCAGCAGCGCGTTGACGTCGGTGTAGGTCATACCCGTGATCCGGGCGTGCTGGGTCATCGACAGCGAGTAGCGCTCGATCCAGTACCCCCCGGCTCGGACCAGCAGCAGCAGCGCCAGCAGCACCGAGAGGTGGATCCGGGCGGCGGTGGTGGTGCGCGAGCCGCGCGGCTGGCCCTGCAGCTGCAGGCCGCCGTAGATGTAGTGGGTCAGCAGTGCCCCGATCAGGCCCAGGCCCAGCACCAGGGTGGCGAAGGACACCAACATCTGCCAGAACGGCAGGCTGAAGACGAAGAAGCCGATGTCGATCTCGAAGTGGGGGTCGACCTCGCCGAACGGCTGACGGTTGATGAAGAGCAGGACAGTCTGCCACTGGGCCGCCGCGGCCGTGCCGACGAAGAGGGCGAGCACGGTTGGCACCGCCACGAAGACCAGCCTGCGCACGGGGTCCAGCGCGCTGCGGTAGCGGTCCAGCGCCGCCTGCTCGGGGGTGCTCGGGGCGTAGATGGGCCGGTGCCGCCAGGCGAGCCAGAGGGCGGACCAGATGAGGCCGGCGGTGAACACCCCGGCGATGAGGAAGAGCGAGACCTGGGTGAGGAGGCGGGTGACGAGCACCTCGCGGAAGCCGACGGTTTCGTACCAAAGGAACTCGGTCCACAAGGTTGCACCCCAGGTCAGCAGGCCCAGGACGACCGCGACGACCACCAGGGTCGGGATGAGCCGGTTGCGCGGGCCACGCCGGCCCGGGGCACCGGGCCGGCCGGGCCCACCGGGTCCACCGGGGCGTCGCGGCCCGGACGGGCCACCGCCACCGGGACGGCCGGGGCCTCCTGCCCCTCCTGCCCCTCCTGCCCCTCCTGGACCACCCGGTCCGCCGGGGCCGCCAGGGCCCTGAGTGCCGCCGGCGCCGGGGCCACCCGTCGGTCCTCCGGACCGTGGCGTGGAGCCGCCGGTGGGTCGGCCGGTCGGGTCGTCCGGGCCGGGACGGGGGTCAGGGTCACGATCACTCACGCTTTCAGCCTAACCGCCGAACCTTCACATCCCGACCAGCGGGCGGGATGGGACGATGGGCGGGTGGCTGACCTTTCGACACCCTCGTCCAAGACCGCACCCGCCCAGCCGCAGGATCCGCTGCTGAGGGCGGCCGTCGACACCGAGCGGCACGTGGCCAGGCTCGGGTGGGACCAGCCGCCCCGCCTGTTCGCCCTGGTGCGGACCGGGCTGCTGCGCGAGCGCGAGCCTAGCCTGACCCCGCAGCTGCAGCAGGCCGACGACGGCGGCTACACAGCCGTGGAGCAGGAGGGGCTGCCGCCTACCTCGGACCTGGAGTCGCTGCTGGGCCGGGTGGCCTGGCCGGAGGACGTCGAGGGCGTCGCCCTGGCCATCGAGCGGATCGTGGTCCCCCCCGAGGCCGAGCGGGACCTTCCGGAGGACCCCGACGCAGCGGCCGGCCAGCTGGCAGCACATCCGGACCGCAAGGACGTCCGGCTGCTCGCGGCCTGTCTCCGGGATGGCCGCAGCATCTGTCTGCTCCGCCAGCGCGACCACGACAGCGACGACGCGGTGGCCGTGGGACAGGACATCGCCCCAGGGCTGACCCACGCCCTGGCGATGACCCTGCGGGACTGAAGGGCGGGGCCGGACCCTGGCCCCGACCGGTGAGGCGTCCTCGGGTACGGCGTCCTCGGGTACGGCGTTCTCAGGCGTCGTCGAGCACGGCCTGGCAGGTCGGCAGGTCCAGCGCCGAGAGGTCCTGCACGCCCTCCACCTGCTCCAGGGTGTCCACGGCGTCCTCGAAGGTCTGCACGGGCACCACGACCAGGTCGTCGGGCTGGCCCGAGACCACCTCGTCGCAGTTGGAGGCGGGGCTGAGGAACAGCTCCACCCCGGCCTCCTGCGCGGCGTACATCTTCTGGGTGATCCCGCCGATGCCGCCCACCTGACCGGTCCCGGTGATCGTGCCGGAGCCCGCGACCGACCGCCCGTCGGTCAGTGGGCCAGGGGTCAGCTTGTCGTAGACGGCCAGGGAGAACATCAGCCCGGCGCTGGGCCCGCCGACGTTGCCGGCGTCGATGGTGATCTCGTAGGGCAGCTCGTAGCGCGGCGCCAGGTAGACCCCGACGATGGTCCGTCCGGTGTCCTCGGCGCGGGTGGTGGGCACGTCGAGGGTGACCTCCTCACCCTCCCGCAACAGGGTGAGTTCGACATCCTCCCCCGGGGTGATGGCCTGGATGCTGTCCTGAACCGCGCGAGTGCTGGTCACCTCGTCGCCGGCCACCGCCAGGATCTGGTCATCGACGTGCAGGACCCCGTCCGCGGGCGCCCCCACCATGACCTGGGCCACCACGACGTCCTCGGGGATCTGCACCCCGTGGGCTCGCAGCGCGACCACGGCGGCGTCCTGCTGGGAGTGCTGCATCAGCGCGGTGTTCTGCTCCCGGACCTGCTCGGCGGTCACGTCCTCGGGGAAGACCAGCTCGCGGGGCACGATGGTGGTGGCCGGGTCGAACTGCGCCCGCAGCCACTCCCAGGCGGTCAGCGGGCTGCCCGGACCACCCTCAAGCCGGATGGTGGTGAAGAACAGGTGGCCCTCGGTGTCCTCGTGGGTCTCCAGCTCCTCGTCCAGCTGCACGATCTCGGCGTCCCTGATGGTGCCGAGGGTGTCGTAGACGGGCCCGGGGTGGTAGACCACCCGGGGCACCGTGACCAGGTTGAGCAGGCCGCCCACGAGGACAGCCAGGGCCACCGTGACCAGAAGCGCCGTAGCCCGGAACCCGACCCGGGTATGCGGAGGCCCCTCCATCACAGGCCGACCCACTCGTGCCCACCCTCCTCGAACTCCTGCCGTTTCCAGATCGGCACCCGCGCCTTGAGCTCCTCGATGAGCCGCCGCCCGCTCTCGAACGCCTCGGCCCGGTGCTCGGCCGAGACGGCGCACACAACCGCGAGGTCCCCCACCGCCAGGTCACCGGTGCGGTGCACCGCATACACCCCGTGGATCTGCTCGCCGGCGGCCACGTCCTCGGCGATGGCGCGCAAGGCGGTGATGGCATCGGGGTGCGCGGAGTAGCCCAGGCTGCTCACGCCGTCCCGGTCGCCGTCGTGGTTGCGCACCGTGCCGACGAAGATGGCGACCGCTCCGGCACGAGGATGCCGCACCGCTTCCAGCGCCTCGTCGAGGGACAGCGGGCGGTCCCAGACGTCGACCACGATCTGCTCAGCACTCACCGCGTCATCATGCCGCATCGAGGCTGGGAACCGGCTGAGCACCCGCCTCGGTGAGCGCGGCGTGCGGGCCCCGCGACCCTCACCTGCTCTGGCCGGTCGGGCCCCGCCCCCGGCGACGACGCAGGAGCGCAGCTGTCGCGATCGCGGCCACCGTAGCGCTGGCCGCCCCGGCGGCCGCCGCCCCGACCGCGTCACGGGCACCGACCCGGCGCGCCATCACCGCCCGGTTCCCCCGGACCTCCTCCAGCAGCACGGCCAGGCAGGCGGCGTTGTCGTAGCGCGGACTCCACCCCACCTGGGTGAGCCACCCGGGCCAGCTGATCCACGAGTGGGCCACGTAGGCCAGGTCGGTCGCCGGGACCGGGACCACGCCCAGACGGTGCAGCCGGTCGGCGGCGGCGTAGGCGGTGCCCTCCGCGACGTCGATACCCCGGATTCCGGACAGCTCCTCGACCTGCGCCTGGGTCAGGGCACCCCCGGCGGCCACGCTCACCTGGTCAGGCACTTCGCTGTCGCCCTCGGCCACCACCAGCAGAGCGGTCCCCAGGTCTGCGACGTGGCAGAAGGACCACAGCGGTTCGGTCCCCCGCAACCGCAAGAGCCGTGGCGCCTCGAAGTGCCGGGTGATCATCGTGTCAACCCCAGGCCCCACCAGGGCAGCCGGCCGCACGACCGTCGTGCGCAACCCCGGGTGCGCGGCGGCCAGACCGCGCAGCTCCTGCTCCACCGCCACCAGGTCGGCGACCAGACCCTCGGTCTCAGCCGCCCGCCCCGGGTGGTCCTCCGGCAGCGGGACGGGGTTGTCGGGCCGCGCGCCGAAGACCATCGTGCTGGTCACGACGATGAGGTGACCGACCCCCGCCGCCGCGGCAGCGGTCACCAGGGTCCGGATCTCGTCGATCTGCCGTGCTCGTCGCACCGCGGGCTGCACCTCGAGCACCCGTATCAGGTCCGGGTCGAAGGCCAGGTGCACCAGCACGTCCACGTCGTCGAGAGCGGCCACCACAGAGGGGGCGGCGACGTCCCCCGGTCGCCAGTCGACCCCCTCCACGCGACCTGCCCGGGCGTCCAGACCGACCACCTGCACGCCCGCGGCCATCAGCTCCTGGGCGAGTGCGCCGCCAAAGGTCGAGGCCGCCCGCGTGAGCGCCAGACGCCGTTGCTGATGACGTGGCGGCGTCGGGCCGCGGCGGGATGCCGGGGCACTCGCGGAACTCACGAGGGTCTCCTGGTGTTGGACAAGGACGAGAAGGACGTCGGTCTGCCACCGACCGTCGCGGCCAGGCGGTCGCCGTGGCAGGCTGGGGTCAGCACCAGACCTAGGAAGGAACACTACGTGTCCGATCATCAGCCCGCCGACCGTCCCGACGAGCCGGACCCGCTGGAGGCGCTCTTCGGCGGCCCGGTCCCGCCGCCCATGAGGGAGGCGCTGGAGGCGATGGGGCTGACCGACCTGGACCCCTCGCAGGTGGCGCAGATGCGCGCCCAGATCCAGATGCTCATGGGGGGTGCAGCAGGTGAGGACCAGGGGCCGGTAGATGAGACGCTGGCGCACGACGTGGCCCGCCAGCTGGTCGCCCAGAACGGCGACTCCTCGATCGGGGAGAGCACCCGACGTGACGTGGCCCAGGTCGTGCAGGTCGCGAACCTGTGGCTGGACCAGGTCACCGACCTGCCCCGGCCGGACGGTGACGGGGTGGCCCTGAGCCGGGCCGAGTGGGTCGAGCGCACCCTGCCGCTGTGGCTGCGCCTGACCACGCCGGTCGCCGAGGGCCTGCAGGCCGCGATGACCTCCGCCGTGCAGCAGCAGCTGTCCTCCTTCGGCGAGGAGGGTGCTCCGCAGATCCCGGGGATGCCGCCCGGGATGAACCCGGCGGCGTTGATGGGCCAGATGGAGCCCATGGTGCGGCGAATGTCGGGCGCCATGTTCGGCGGCCAGGTGGGGCAGGCCGTGGGCACCCTCGCCGGGGAGATCCTCTCCGGCACCGAGGTCGGCCTGCCGATGCTGGAGGACGAGTCGGTCGCCATCCTGCCGGCCAACGTCGCCGCCTTCGCCGAGGGACTGGAGGTCGACCCGGGTGAGGTGCACCTCTATCTGGCTGTCCGGGAGGCCGCCCGCGTGCGACTCTTCGCCGCCGTGCCCTGGTTGGGTCCGCAGCTGCTCACCGCCGTCGAGGACTACGCCCGCGACATCACCATCAACACCGAGGGCATCGAGGAGGCGGTGCGCCAGATCGACCCCCAGGACCACGAGGCCATGCAGCAGGCCGTCGGCGAGAGCCTCTTCGCCCCCGAGCCCAGCCCTGCCCAGCAGGCTGCGCTGACCCGGCTGGAGACGTTCCTGGCCCTGGTCGAGGGCTGGGTCGACGTCGTCACCGCACAGGCGGCCACGCAGCACCTGCCCCACGCGGACGCGCTCGCCGAGGCCGTACGCCGCCGCCGAGCCACCGGCGGGCCGGCAGAGAAGACGTTCGCCTCGCTGGTCGGGCTGGAGCTGCGGCCCCGCCGGATGCGGGACGCCGCCAACCTGTGGGCCGCGCTGGAGGACCGGCACGGTCGCGACGCCCGCGACGAGGCGTGGGGCCATCCAGACGTCGCCCCGAGCGGGGCCGACCTCGACGACCCGCTGGGGTATGTCGAGCGGCACGGCGCCGTGGCCTCCGACCTGGCGGTGACCGACGAGGAGATCGAGCGGCTGCTCAGCGGAGGTGAGGACGAGCGGCGGCCCGGCTCCGACGACGAGCCGCAGGAGGGTTCCTCCGAGCGCTGAGCCAAGAGGCCCGTCCTGCCTCCCCCCGTGCGCCGGGCCTCCCGCGCCGCCCTGGCTGCTGTCCTGTGGACAACCGGCCGGGACGTGCGGGCGGGATGACAGGCTCGGGGGATGGAACGCCCCACCTGGCCGGCCCGCGGCCCCTCGGGGTCGTCGGGCGGATGGTCGGCTGCTGCCGCAGACGGCCCGGTCGAGGGCCCGGGGGTGGTGGCCCACCTGCGGCGCCCGGACGGCCAGCTCCAAGTGGGCGTCGGGCCACGCTCCTGGGTGGTGCATGGATGGTCCCCCGCGTCCTCGCCCGCGGCTAGCCCGGCCTCGCTGCTCGTGCGGGCGCTCTCGGGGGACCGGCCCTGGCCCCCGGGCCCCCCGGCGCTCGCCCGACCCTGCCGCGTCGTCGGCCACGGCGAGCTCGCCGTCGAGATGCGGCGACACCTGGGCTCCGCGGCAGATCCAGGAGCTGCCGGCGGCCCGGTGGTGCTGGTCACCGCGTATGCCGTGCCGGTCGGCACGGCACGGCGCCCCGACCTGGTGTCCACCCCCGTCCTGCCCGTGGTGGCCCAGAGCAGCAGGGTGGTGGTCGGCCCGTGGACAGGCCTGCGGACCGGCCCGTGCCTGCACTGCCTGGACCTGCACCGCGTCGACGCCGACCCCGCCTGGCCAGCGCTCGCCGCCGCCCTGGACGACCCCGTGACCTGTCCACCTCCGCCCCGCCACGGTGCTGACGTGATGGCTCTGGTGACCGCCTTGGCCGGTCTGCTGGTTGACGGGCTTCGGTGCGACGGGCGGGATGCGGACGGGCTGGCCTACGAGGTAGGGGCGCAGCGCCCGCACCTGGTCCTGCGGCGGTGGCCCACCCATGCGGCCTGCCCGTGGCACCCGGGCGGAACGGGTGCCACGGGCAGGCGGGTTGGGGGATGAGGCGGGCCTGGCTCAGGCGGCAACCTCGTCCTTGCGGGGCCGCCCGCGAGGCCGCTTGCGCGGCACCACAGTGCCCTGCAGGACCAGCTCACCACCCCAGACGCCCCACGGCTCACGGCGCTCCAGTGCCCCGGCCAGGCATTCCTGACGTAGGGGGCAGGCCTGGCACAGAGCCTTGGCCTCCTCCACCTCGTGGGGGAGCTCGGCGAACCACAGGTCGGCGGGGTGCTCCTGGCAGGGCAGGCCGGTCCGGGCCGGGCCGGCGCCAAGGAGCGCGCTGAGAGCCGGTGCGTTCTGCGCGACGAGGGTGTCCACGTCGAGTCCTTCCTGGCGTTGTCGGTGCTGGTTGTCGGTGCGGTGCGGGGCGATCGTCATGGCGTGGCTCCTGGGTGCGGATCCGCGATGACCGTGACGCCGGTCGACTCTGGTCGAGACAACGACAACGGCCGCGAATCCTGGACGAGGACTCGCGGCCGGAAGGAAGGCGGTAGGTGCCTAGGTGATCCGGACGGGGGTCACGTCGTGGGTGGGGTCAAAGATCGGCTGGGGCGCGGGCACGGTGTGGTCGAAGAGACGGACACTGCCGCCCACGCTGCCCGGGACGAAGCCGGAGGCGCGCAGACGGAAAGCCCGGAGGGTGGGCAGAGTCGAGCCCTGCACGCCGGTGCCGATGCCGGTGACGATCGCGTTCTCCATGTCTTCCACCCTCCTCTCGTCCTGCGCGTGACCCCACGGACGTATACCGCCGTGGGCTGAACGCAGCCACTGTAGAACCTGCCGAGGTCGGCGCGCAACGGTATTAACGACGTCGCTTCTCGCCCGCGGTCGACGGGCGGCTGTGGGGCTCCCGCTCCCCGCCTATGCGCCCCCGGCGGTCGACCTTTGCAGGATGGCGAGGACGTCCTCGCCGTAGAGGTCCAGCTTGCGCTCACCCACCCCGGAGATCCGCTGCAGGGCAGCCTGATCGGCGGGGCCGGTCTCGGCGATCGCAGTGAGGGTGGCATCGGTGAACACCACGTACGCCGGGACGCCAGCCCCCTGCGCCGTGCGACGGCGCCACTCGCGCAGCGCCTCGAAGACCTCCGGGTCATAGGTCGGCGGGCACGCAGTGCAGCGGCCGACCTTGCGCTCGGCCGCGGTGGAGAGCAGAGTGCCGCACGTGCGACAGGTCCGGGGTGCCTTGGCCGCCGCCTGCCGCCGTCGTCCCCCGGCGCGGGCCCGTGCCGGACGGCCGCCCGCGGCGGGGCCGAGCACATCGACGGCCGGGGCCAGGAACCTGGACACCGTGCGACTGGACCTACCGCCCGAGCGGCTCTGGGCCCAGCTCAGGTGCAGTCGATGCCGGGCCCTGGTCACCCCGACGTAGAGCAGCCGGCGCTCCTCCTCGACCCGTTCGGGGGTGTCGGCCAGGGTGATGGGCAGCAGGCCCTCGCTGCAGCCGACGAGGAAGACCGCGTCCCACTCCAGCCCCTTGGCGGCGTGCAGTGAGGCCAGGGTGATCCCCTCGACCGTGGGTGCGTGCTGGTCCTGGGCCCGGCGCTCCAGCTCGGTGACCAGGTCCACCATCCGAGCCCCTGGTGTCGAAGCGGCCAGATCGTCGGCGAGCACGGCCAGCGCCTGCAGGCTCTCCCAGCGCTCCCGCACCGCACCACCCTGCCCGGGAGCCTCCGGGGCATACCCGGCACCCGCGAGCACGTCTCTGGTCAGCTCACCCAGGGGCTTGCTCCCGTCGTCGGAGCGGACCGCTCCGCGCAGCAGGACCAGGGCGTTGCGCACCTCGGCCCTGGAGAAGAACCTCTCCCCGCCCCTGACGAGGTAGGGGACCCCCGCGCGGGCCAGTGCGGTTTCCAGAGCCTGTGACTGGCTGTTGGTGCGGAACAAGATGGCGATCTCGCTGGCCGAGACCCCCTGCGCGAGCGCATCGCGGGCCACCTCCGCGACGCCTTCGGCCTCGGCCTCGTCATCCGGGTAGGACTGCAGCACGGGCGCGGGGCCGGCGGGGCGCTGCGCCACCAGGGAACCGGCTCCGAGGACGAGGTTGGCCAGGTGGATCACCTGGGGGGTGCTGCGGTAGTTGCGCACCAGCCGCACGGTGCGAGCACCGGAGTACCGGGTCGCGAAAGCGAGCAGGTGGTCGGCCGAGGCTCCGGTGAAGGAGTAGATGGACTGGGCGGGGTCGCCGACCACGCACACGTCGTGGCGCTCCCCCAGCCACAGGTCCAACAGGTGCTGCTGGAGTGGGTTGACGTCCTGGTACTCGTCGACGACGAAGTGGCGGTACTGCTCCCTGACCTGGGCCGCGACCTGAGGGTGCTCGGCCAGGATGCCCGCCGTCAGTAACAGCACGTCCTCGAAGTCGATGACATGTCGCTCGCCGCAGACCTCGTGGTAAACCTCCATCAGCCGCGACATCGCAGTCGCGTCGAGGTCAGCGGCGCCACGGCCTTCGGCACGCGCCCGCTCCAGATAGGTCTGGGGCGTGAGCATGGACACCTTGGCCCACTCGATCTCCGCCGCGACGTCGCGCAGCGCAGTCCGGTCCAGGCCCAGCCGCAGGCGGCCGGCAGCCTCCACCACCGCCTGAACCTTGTGCGAGAGCACGTTCGGCGGGGCGCCGCCGACCGCCTGGGGCCAGAAGAACTGCAGCTGCCGAAGGGCTGCGGCGTGGAAGGTGCGGGCCTGCACGCCCTGCACCCCCAGACCGCGCAACCGGGTGCGCATCTCGCCGGCGGCCCGCGCGGTAAAGGTCACCGCCAGCACCTGGCGCGGACTGTAGGCGCCGGACATCACCCCGTAGGCGATACGGGAGGTCACCGCTCTCGTCTTGCCCGTCCCGGCGCCGGCCAGGACCACCATGGGCCCCAGCGGTGAGGTGGCGACCTCCAGCTGCTCGGGGTCCAGGGACTGCAGGATGCGGTCGGCGTCGGAGGTGCTCACCGCCGCTCCCGTGCCGGCTCGGGCAACGGGCCCCCGAACCACTCCTCGATCAGCCGCCGCGCGATGGAGACCTTCATGGGCAGGGTCGCGGCCCCCGAGGCAACCTCACCCGCGAGCCGCGCCCGGTCATACCACTGCGCGTCCCGCAGCTCCACCGGGTCGACCACGATGTCGGTCGAGGTGGCGACCGCACGGAAACCCAGCATCAGCGAGGCCGGGAAGGGCCACGGTTGGTTGCCCCGGTAGACCAGGTCGGTGACGGTGATGCCCACCTCCTCCTGCACCTCCCGGACCACCGCGGCCTCCAGCGACTCGCCCGCCTCGACGAAGCCGGCGAGCACCGACACCCGGTGCTCGGGCCAGGCCACGCCGGAGCCGAGCAACAACCGGTCGTCGGCATCCGTGACGGCCATGATCACGGCCGGGTCGGTGCGCGGGTGGTGCTGGGAGTCGTCCGCCGGGCAGCGACGAACCCACCCGCCCTGCTCGCTGACGGTCCGGGCCCCGCATCGGGGACAGTGCTGGTGACGCTGGTGCCACTCCGCCAGCGCCGTGGCGGTGGTCAGCAGACCCGCGTCGCGGTCGTCGAGGTCGGCGCCGACGTCCCGCAGCCCGCGCCAGACGATCTCGGGGCCGTCGGCGGCGCCCAGTGGCTCTGTCCCGTCGGCGGCGCCCGGCTCGTCCTCGACCGCGAGGAAGGTGCGACCGTCCTCGACACCGAGGAGCCACGGCCGTGGGACGTCCTCTGGCCGCGGCGGGCGCAGCGCCAGCCGCGGGTGCTCGCCGCCCACGACGGCGGCCGTGCCGGCGCGCAGGGTGAGAACCCGGGTGTCCGGGTCGGAGAGGGCAGCGGTGATGGCCGCCGGGTCCGTGCGCAGCGCCCCCGCGCGGTGGACCGTCGACCGGGACAGGGACAGGTCCAGGAAGGTCTCGTCAGGTCCGCTCACCCGGCCACTGTAGGCGTCCGGCGCGACAAGGTCAGGACGTGCCGGGCCACCTGCCCCCGGTCGGCGGCGCCACCGCATACGGTGGGGTCCGTGATGCGCAGCGACCTGGCCCTGGCCGCCCTGGCGAGCGCCGCGGTGCCCGGCATGAAGCCGGTGGCCGTGGCGGGTCTCGCCCTCCCGCTCGACGAGCAGCCCGACCACCAGCGCGCCGTGGTGGAGGATGCGACCGGACGTCGATGGGTCATCCGCTCCCCCCTCACCCCGGTCGCCGGGGCACGGCTGCTGCGCAACGACGAGCTGGTCCGCCAGCTCTCGCGGCACCTGCCGTTCAAGGTGCCCAGCCCTGTCGGTCGTGCTCAGGTGGGCCCGGACGGGTATGCCGTGGTGTATCCGCACGTGGAGGGCCTCTCCCTGGACTTCACCCGGCTGCCGCCCGGTCAGGGGCTGGCCAGCGCCATCGGCCGGGCCGTGGCGGCCGTGCACAACATCCCGCGGGAGGTGTTCGAGGCGCAGGACGTGCCGGTCTTCGACGCGACCGGGACCCGGCAGCGGCTCACCGCCGTCGTAGACCGTGCTGCGGAGACGGGCCGGGTCCCGACCGGGCTGCTGGCCCGCTGGGAGGAGGCCTTCGACGCCGCCCCGCTGTGGCAGTTCGCCACCACCCCGGTGCACGGGGCGTTCCGGGGCGGCGCGGTCCTGGTGGTCTTCGCTGACGAGGACGCCAGCAGCGGGCGAGTCGTGGCCGTCACGGACTGGGAGGAGGCGATGGTGGGCGATCCGGCCCTGGACCTGGCGGACCTGTGCGCCAGGACGTCCCCCGCCACCTGGGAGTCGATCCTGGACAGCTACGTCCTGGCGCGGGCCCAGCGTCCCGACCCCTACCTGCACGCCCGCGCCCGACTGCTTTCCGAGACGAGCCGGCTGAGCGGCCTGTCCCAGGCGGTGGCCGAGCACGACGAGGACCGGGTCCGGCACATCGTGGAGTCGCTGCGCCGGATGGACCGGCTCACCGAGGACGAGGACTCCCTGGTGCCCGTGACCGCCCGTGGGGCCGGATCCGGCGTCCCGTTCGGCACGGACGTCGTCGGGGACCGCGGCGGCGACGACCCTGACGACATCCCGGCCGCAGACGTGCGCGCGGCGGCCCAGCAACCCGTCGACCAGGGCGAGGCGGACGCGACCGCCGAGGTGCCCGTGTTGTCCTGGGAGAGCGTGGAGCCGACCGCCACCGACGGCGCAGTCGACGATCCGGCCGACGACCAGGAGGGGCCTGTGGGCCGGGACAGCCTTCACCGCCCGGACGCGGGTGGTCCGCAGGACGAGCACGGCAAGGACGACGAGGCCGCGGGCGCCGTCACTGACGACGTGGACGTCGTGCATGACGGTGACCACGTGGACGTCGTGGACGCTGGTGACGACGTGGACGCCGGGGACGACGTGGACGCCGGGGACGACGTGGACGCCGGGGACGACGTGGACGCCGGTGACGACGTGGACGCCGGTGACGCGAAGCCTGCGGAGGACGACGGTGACGACGAGCGCGCCGAGAACGACGATGACCGTCCCCGGGCGAACGCCGACGCGGAGGGCGCCAAGGGCAGCGTCGCCGACGACGATGACCTCAGGACCGGCGCCGGGGACGAGGCTGTCGCGGAGCTGGACGACGAGGGGCGCCTGCACGAGCTGTACGGCATGCCCAGCCCTCCCCGCGACGGCGACTGACCGCTCGGCTCAGGCGAGGTCGCTGCTCCCGCCGGCGACCAGCTCGTGCACCAGGAGCTCGATCTCTGGCTCCCCGGGGAGGGGCGGTCGGACCGTCTCACCGCTGCGCGCGTAGAAGAAGGCTGCGCGCACCTGCTCGGGGTCGCGGCCCGTCAGCCGCGCGTAGGCGATCCGGTAGACGGCCAGCTGCAGTGCGCGCTGCCGCTGCTCGCCGGCGGAGCCGGGTGAGCCGGTCTTCCAGTCCACGATGGTCACTCCCCCGTCGGGGTCCGGGAAGACGGCGTCCACCCGGCCTCGCACGCTGCGTCCGCCGACGACGGTCTCGAGGGCCACCTCGACCGCCACCGGTGAGCGGTCGGCCCACTCGCTGGCGAGGAAGGCCCGCCGCAGCTGCTCCAGGTCGGCGGGTTCCTGTGTGTCATCCAGCTCCAGGTCGTGCAGGTCCACCAGCGTCGCGGCGGCGTAGTGCTGCTCGACCCAGGCGTGGAAGGCGGTGCCTACCCTGGCCTGCGACGCCGGCGGGGTGGGCAGCGGACGCCGCAAGCGCCGACGGAAACCGTCCGGGTCGCTCGCCAGCTCGACCAGCGATGAGGTCGACAGGTGCTCCGGCACAACCGTGCCGTCCAGGTGGCGGGAGCGCTCGGCCCGCTCGGCCAACAGCAGCTCGACGAGCTCAGCCCAGCGGTCTCCCTCCATCTCCAGGGGCAGCACACCCTGGCTCGACGCCTCCCGCGCCGACAGCAGCGCGGTCGACACGTCCAGGACGGCCCGTCGGCGCTCGCCGCGCTCCAACGGCCAGGTCGCCGTGAGCTGCTCGGCTAGGCGCGGGTTCGACATCTGGTCCGGGTCGTCGGGGTCGGGCATCTCCAGCCACGCCCGGGCACGCACGCCCGGGAGCATCCGCAGGTCCTCCAGGAACCGGGAGGTGACCCGTGGACGGGTGCCCGTGGACCAGATGGGCGCGGTCAGCAGCATCCGGTGCCGGGCCCGGGTGTAGGCGACGTAGGCGAGCCGCCGCTCCTCCTGCACCGAGAACCGTCCCTGCGCGAGCTCGAGCTCCTCCAGCTCGCTGCGCAGGGCTCGGGTGTGCGGCACCGAGAGCCAGCCGATGTCGGGACGGCCCTGCCGGTCGCCGCGCAGCGGGGTCGGCAGCCGCCCGATCCCGGCCAACCAGCCCTTCTCGCGGCGTTCCTTGACCTGCCAGCGCCCGTCGGCGAAGACAGGGGTGACCCGGCCGGACGGGAAGGTGCCCTCCGCCAGCCCGGGCACCGCGACGGCGTCCCACTCCAGCCCCTTCGCCGCATGCACGGTCAGCACCTGGACGGCCGAGGTGTCCACGCTGACCTCGGCCAGCTCGGGGACCTCGACACCCTCCAGGCCGCGCTCGTGCTCCCGCGCCGCGTCCAGCCAGTCCAGGAAGCCGCCGAGGGTCACCCGGTCGGCCCCGGCGGCATACCCTGCCGCGACGTCGGCCAGGGCGTCCAGCGGTGCCCGCCCCCAGCTGGGGTGCAGGTCGGGGTCGGAGGCCACCTCGATGTCCAGCCCCAGCAGCCGCTCCCCTTCGGTGACGAGGTCGGGCAGCGGCAGGCCGGTCAGGCGGCGGACGGCGCCGAGCACGCCGCTCAACCACCCGACCCGCGCCTGACCCTCTGGGCTGACGTGTTCGCCCCCCGGGCCCACCCACCCGTCCGGTGGAGGATGCTCGACCGCCTCGGCCAGGACAGGAGCGTGCCCGCGCTCGCCGGCCGCCTCGGCGCCACCCTGCCGGGCATCGACGCGGGCCCAGGCCCACAGCGCATCGATGTCCGCTGCCCCCAGCCGGCACACCGGGCCGGCGAGCAGGCGCATCGCCTGGTCGCCCCTGGTCGGTTCCTGGGCCAGCCAGAGCAGGGCCACCAGGTCGAGCACCTCGGGGGTGTCGAGCAGGCCGCCCAGACCCACCACCTCGACCGGCAGCCCACGTCGGCGCAGCGCGTCGACCACCGCCGGGAACTGGGCACGGGCCCGGCAGAGCACCGCCGCCGTGGCTGTTGTCGGCTCGGCCCACCGCTCCTGCACCCAGTCGGCGACCAGCTCGGCCTCGCCGATGTGGTCCAGCACCCGCGCCACCTCGACCATGCCCTCCTCCGCCCCCGGGCCGGGGCGCAGCGTGGCCACCGGCACCTCCGTCGCCTCACGCAGCGGGGCTGCGACCGCGTTGGCCGCATCCAGGATCAGCCGGTCGTTGCGCCAGGAGGTGGTGAGCTGCAGCACCGCGGCCGGGGTGCCGTCGAGGGCGAACTCGGTCGGGAACCGCGTCAGCGTGGTGGCGCTCGCGCCGCGCCAGCCGTAGATGGACTGGTGCGGGTCACCGACCGCGGTGACGCTCAGGTCGTGGCCGGCGAACAGCGAGGTGAGCAGGACCATCTGGGCCTCGGAGGTGTCCTGGAACTCGTCGAGGAGCACGGCCCGAAACCGTGTCCTCTCGGCCTCCCCCACGTCGGGGACGTCCCGGGCCAGGCGGGCCGCCAGCGCCATCTGGTCACCGAAATCCAGGGCACCACGGGCGGCCTTGGCCCGTCGGTAGTCCTCGACGAGGGGGTAGAGCAGCGCCTGGACCCGCAGCGTCTCCGCCGTCTTCTCCCCGACCTTGAGCGGCTGGCCCTCGTGCCCGAGGTCGACGAGCCGGTCGGCCACCCGGGTGAGAAAGCGGGCGGCCTCCTCCGGCTCGACCAGGTGCTCGCCCAGCTCACCGGCCAGGGCGAGGACCGCCCGCACCACCGTGGCGGGGGCCGAGGTGAGACCCGGCAGGTCCCCCTCGTGCCGGTGCACCAGGTCGTGGGCGAGCTGCCAGCAGGCGGCCTCGGACAGCAGCACCGAGTCCGGCTCCACGCCCAGCCGCAGCCCGTGCTCGTCGACGAGCCGGCCGGCGTAGGCGTGGTAGGTGGAGATGGTGGGCAGGTCGAAACCGATGCCGTCCGCGGAGGCGTCGTCCTCGGCCTGGTCGGTGTCCACCCAGAACCCGACCTCCCGCAGCCGGCGCAGCTTGCTGCTGAGCCGCGCACCTAGCTCGAGCGCGGCCTTGCGGGTGAAGGTCAGCCCGAGCACGTCCTGGGGCGCGACGAGCCCGTTGGCGACCAGCCAGACGACCCGGGCGGCCATCGTCTCGGTCTTGCCCGACCCGGCCCCGGCCACCACGACGGTGGGCCGCAACGGCCCCTCGATCACGGCCTGCTGCTCCGGGGTGGGCGGTGGAGTGCCCAGCGCCGCAGCCAGGTCCAGCGCCGAGAAGCGCAGCCCCTGCTCCGCCGTCGTCGCGGTCATCGTTGGGCTCCTTCGGGCTGCAGGGGGCAGGCGAACCGCGCGGGGCAGGACCGGCACCTGCGCTCCAGGTCGTGCGCGGTGAACCGCGCCCCCCGCATGCCCGTCCCGACCTCCAGGACCAGGCGACGGGCGGCGTCGGGGTCCGGGCGGTCCCCGAGGGGTGGCTGCTCCTGGGCCACCGGCCCGGCGGCACCCAGCTGGACGAGGCGGGCGCCGCCACTGGTGGTCCCCGCGTCGAAGGCGCCGGCCTCGACCGCGACCTGGTAGGCCATGAGCTGGGCATGCTCCTCGACCTCGGCCTGGGTCGGCTTGGTCCGCCCCGTCTTGAGGTCGACCACGACCAGGCGTCCCTGTCCGTCCCGTTCCAACCGGTCCACCGCCCCGACGAGCCGGACGGCGCGATCGGCCTCGGCAGCAAAGCTCTCGGCTCGACCGTCGGGCTGGGCACCGCCCACGCCGTCGGGCGCGCCGTGCTGCGCCGCGGTGAGGTCGGCGTCACCGTCGGGAACTGTCACCGCCAGCTCCAGCTCGGTCCCGAGCAGCTCGCGCCCCGCCGCGGCCGCCTCGCGCACATAGGTCGCGTAACGACCCAGCATCTCCTGGGCCTGACCCAACGCCCGGTCCGCCACCCAGCCGGTGGGCAGCTCGAGGTCGGGCCAACGGCGCAGGAGGTCCTCGCACAGCTCGTCCACCGTCGCGGACGGCGCATCGGCGATGACGGCGTGCACAAGCGTGCCGATCTCGGCTGCCCTCGCCTCCCCCGTCTCGGCGCCGCGCGCGGTGAGGAACCACCGCAGCTGGCAATCCTGGAAGGTCTGCACCTTGGACGGGGACACGCGCACCGGGCCGTCGGGACGGACCGACCGGTCCACCGAGACGTCCCTGGCCTGCCACCAGGACCCGGGGCCGGCGCCGGCGACCCCCTCGGCGTCCAGCCGCGCCAGCAGGTCGACCGCGCGGTCGCGGCCGGCCAGATCCCCCTCGCGTTGGCAGCGCACAGCCGTGCGCCGCATCTCACCCACCAGCCCGCGCAGGGTCATCGGCGCGGGCACCTCGACCGGGGGGTGGTCGCGGTAGTCCGGGTCCACCAGGTCGAGCAGGACGGACGGCTGCTCCTCGGTGCTGCTGGTCGCAGTCACCAGCAGCGCCTCCCGGGCCCGGGTGACCGCGACGTGGAACTGCCGCAGCTCGTCGGCCCGCACCTGCGCCTGGGCGGCGCGCCAGGCTCCGGCGCCTTCGACGGCCCGCCCCTGGAGCGCGGCGACCAGCGCCTCCGCACCCAGCAGGGTGTCCCGCAGGCGCAGGTCCGGCCACACGCCCTCCTGGACACCCACGATCGCCGCCCGGCGCCACCTGCGGCCCGCCGCCGCCTGCGGGGTGAGCACCTCCACCGCGCGCTGGCGTCGGGCACCCACCACCAGGGTGTCGGAGGCGACCTCGGCGGAACGCACCAAGGTCAAGAAGCTGCGGGCGCGGCTGCCGGGCAGCCGCTCCACGAAGCTCTCGGCGGCTCCGAAGAGGACGAGCATGGCGTCCAGGTCCCGGTCGGCGCGGGCACCCAGGGCGCCCCCGGACAGCGCCTGGGAGGCCCACAGCCGGGCTACCGCGCTGGCCCGCCAGAGCGCCCACAGCACCTCCTCCGCGGTGCCCTGCGGACCCTCGGACGACCCGTGGTGGGCGGCGGCACCGGCCTCGAGCACCCGCCCGACCCGTGCCAGCCCGTCCAGACCGGGGTCCACGTCGGAATCGGGGGCACGCCACAACTGAGGGTCGCTGACCAGCTCGGCGAGCAGCTCGTCCGCTCGTCGGGTCCCACCGGCGGCAAGCTCGGCCGCCCGCACCCGGCGGCGCAGCCGACGCAGGGCCAGCGGGTCCAAACCTCCGAGCGGGCTGCCGAGCAGCTCCACCGCCTCCTCGGGAGTCACCCACCAGGCCCGGCCGGCATCCTGCTCTCGGGGCCCGCGGGTGACGATGTCAAAGGCCAGCAGGAAGGGGAGCACGGCGGGGTCCTGACCGAGCGGGACGCCGGAGCGGTCCAGGTGCACGGGCACCCCGCCGGTCGCCAACGCGCGTCGGACCGTCTCTTGCTGCCGGCCCGACCTGGCCAGGACCACCAGCTCCTCCCACGGGACGCCGTCGACCAGGTGCGCCCGACGCAACCAGCGAGCCACGTGCGCCGCCTCCTGGGCCGCGCTGCGCGCCAGGGCCACCGAGACGTCGCCGGGGCCGGACCCGGGCTCCGGCCGACGGTGCGCCCGGCTGCTCGTCACGCCGACGCGTTCGGCGACCCGGTCGGCCACCCGCGCGACCTCGCCCGCAGAACCGTGGCGGTGCCGCAGGAGAACGGTGGGGACGGTCTGGGCCGGCTCCCCCGAACCGGTGCGCGGGGACCGCTCGTGCCAACGGCTGGCCAGGTCGACGAAGGCGCCCGGCAGCGCGCCCCGGAACCCCTGGGCTGCGGCATCCGGGTCGCCAGCCAGGACCGCATCCGCTGACGCGGGCCTGAGGACGTCCAGCAGTCGCACCGCGGACGCGGTGAGCTCCTGGGCGTCGTCGACGACGACGACCTCCACCTGCTCCTGGACCACCCATCGCAGCTCCTCGTCGTCCTCGAGGGCATCCGCGGCCGCCGTGCAGATCCAGGCCGGGTCATAGCTGCCCGGGTCGGACAATGCCGTGACCTGGTCGTACTCGGCGAGCACCTGCGCGGCGCACGCCCACTCGGGCCGGTCCTGTCGCTGGGCCAGCTCTTCCAGGTCGGCCGGCGCCAACCCGTGCTCGACGGCCCGCATCAGCAGGTCCCGAAGCTGGGCCCGAAAGCCCGTGGTCGGCAGCGCCGGGACCAGGCGCTCCGGCCACCGTGGGCCGGTGCCCAGCTCCTGGTGGCCGATGAGCAGCTCCCGCAGGACGACGTCCTGCTCGGCACCGGAGATCAGTCGCGGACCGGGCTCCCCGGACCGGGCAGCAGCCAGGCGGAGCACGGCGAACGCGAGGGATGCGGCGGTGCGAGCCATCGGCTCGGTATGGGTCCGCCCCAGCCCGGAGCCGATCTGGGTCCGGAGCCGGGCCGCGGCCGGGCGCGTCGGCGCCAGCACCAGGCACCGGTCCGGGGAGGTGCCCGCACCCACCCGGTGCCGCACGTGCTCGACCAAGGCCGTGGTGCGCCCGGTGCCGGGCGCACCGAGCACGAGCAGCACGCCGTCGCGGTGGCCCACGACGGTGGCTTGGCCGGCGTCGAGACGCGGGCGCGGGGAGAGAGACATGGGCTCATCACATCATCGCGCCCTGACACACCCCGGTGGCGCCAGCGCTGGACCCCGCGCCATCCGGCTGATGACCGCCCCTAGGATGAGCGGACCGCACCCGAGGAGCCACCCGTGAGCACCAGCCCCGAGAACCGTCCGCGCCTGCGTCGGGACCAGCGCCGCGTCCAGTTGCTCGACGCTGCCCTGGAGGCCTTCTCCCAGGGCGGCTACCACCAGACGCTCATGGACGACATCGCCGATCGGGCCGGGGTGAGCAAGCCGGTGCTCTACCAACATTTCGACAGCAAGCTCGACCTTTACCTCGGGATCGCCCGCGGGGTCGCCGATGAGGTGCTGACCACCCTCACCGCTGCCCTGGCCTCCTCGGACAACAACCCGGAGCGGATCAGGGCGTGCGTGGCCACCTTCTTCGACTTCGTCGACCGCCCGGGGTCGGGCTTCCCCCTACTCTTCGCCTCCGACATGGGCCAGGAGCCGGCCGTTGCCGCGCTGCTCGAGGAGACGCGGCGGGCGTGCGGCGAGGCGCTGGCGGCCGAGGTCGCCGAGGCGACTGACGTGCCGCGGGAGGAGGCCGTGCTCGTCGGCATGGCCCTGGCCGGGGTGGCGCAGACCGCGGCGATGCACTGGTACCGGTCCCCAGGCGACCTCTCTAAGGAGCGGGCCACGGACGTGGTCGTGGCCCTGGCCTGGCGTGGACTGGACGGTCTGCCCGTCGAGGGTGCCACCGGCGCACACCAAGACGCGCGTTAGGCTGGCGACTTGCGTCGGAGCCCGCCCAGGGCCTCGACCACGATCTCTAGGAGGTATGTCCGTGGAGGTTCGAATCGGCATCCGCGATGTCGCCCGAGAGGTGGCCTTCGAGTCCGCTCAGACACCTGACCAGGTCCGCGCCGCCGTCGCCGAGGCCGTCTCCGCCGGCACCGGGATGCTGGAGCTGGCCGACGAGAAGGGCGGCGTGGTGCTCGTCCCCGTCACTGCCCTGGGGTATGTCGAGCTCGGCGCCCACGACAAGGGCCGGGTGGGCTTCGGGGCGCACTGACCCCCGTCCGACGACCGCCCCCCGCCCGGCTCCGTCGCGGGAGGGGGCGGTCCGTGAAGGGCTGCCCCTCCCCGCTCAGGTGGCGGATGGGACAGGAGATGAGTACTGTAAACGTCGTTCCAAGCGGAAGCGCATGCTTCCGCTATTTGGCAGGGCAAACCTTGCTGACCATCGCAGAAAGGGAACCATCACCATGATCGGTACCATCATCGCCGCCCTGGTCGCCGGGCTGATCGTCGGGCCACTGGCGCGCCTCATCCTGCCGGGCCGCCAGAACCTGTCCATCCCCATGACCGTCCTGCTGGGAGCCGTCGGCGCCCTGCTCGGCGTCTTCCTCGGCCGGCTGTTCTTGGACTACGACGGAGGGCCCCTGAACTTCTGGGGCATCATCCTCGGCGTCGTCGGCGCGATCATTGTCGTCTTGGCCTACGGCGCCATCACCGGCAACAAGGGCACCGACCGTCGGGTCACTCGCTGACCTCACCCCGTCCGCCTCGGCGCGTTCTTCCTTTTCGGAAGGGCGCGCCGTTGTTGTTCTCTACGTCTTCCAGCGCTGACACCCTCGGGTAGGCTGATTCCCGTTCACCGGTGACCGGTCGGCCGTCCGCGCCGTGCGGCGGTTGCTGCTGGTGGGGCTTCCTCGCCCTACGGCATACCTTCCAGAAGTCCTCCGATCGGCCCGGACCGACGCAGCACACACGCCGCGCCGTCCCACCGATCAGGAAGAGTCACCATGCAGGAGACCCGCACCTTTGCCGACTTCGGTCTGCACCCCGACATCGTGGCGGCATTGGCCGACACCGGGATCACCGCTCCCTTCCCCATCCAGGCGATGACGCTGCCGGTGGCGATGAGCCGGCACGACATCATCGGCCAGGCCAAGACCGGCACCGGCAAGACCCTCGGTTTCGGGCTGCCGCTTCTGCACAATGTCGTCGCCCCCGGCGACGAGGGGTATGCGGCGATGGAGCGGCCGGGCGCCCCCCAGGCCCTCGTCGTGGCTCCCACGCGCGAGCTCGCCGTGCAGGTCGCCGGCGACCTCACCAAGGCGGGGTCGCGGCGCGGCATCCGGGTCCTCACCGTCTACGGCGGCCGGGCCTACGAGCCGCAGATCGAGGCGCTGGAGAAGGGCGTCGAGGTGGTCGTCGGCACTCCCGGCCGGCTGCTGGACCTGGCCTCCAAGGGCCACCTGACGCTGGCTCACGCACGTACCGTCGTGCTGGACGAGGCCGACGAGATGCTCGACCTGGGGTTCCTGCCCGACGTGGAGAAGATGCTGGCGCTCACGCCGGCCGGCCGGCACACGATGCTCTTCTCCGCGACGATGCCGGGGGCCGTCGTCGCCCTGGCCCGTCTGTACATGACCCAGCCGACCCACATCCGCGCGATGAGCGACGACGGTGACGACCGTCGGACGGTGGCCGCGGTCGAGCAGTTCGCCTACCGGGCGCACGCCATGGACAAGGTGGAGATGCTGGCCCGGATCCTGCAGGCCGAGGGCCGCGGGCTGACGATCGTCTTCACCCGCACCAAGCGGACCGCGGCCAAGGTCTCCGATGAGCTCGCCGAGCGTGGTTTCGCGGCCGCCGCCATCCACGGCGACCTGGGCCAGGGTGCGCGAGAGCAGGCTCTTCGCGCCTTCCGGTCCGGCAAGGTTGACGTGCTGGTGGCCACCGACGTCGCCGCCCGCGGAATCGACGTCGAGGCCGTCACCCACGTCATCAACTATCAGTGCCCCGAGGACGAGAAGACCTACCTGCACCGGATCGGCCGCACCGCCCGGGCCGGGGCGGCCGGTGTGGCCGTCACCTTCGTGGACTGGGACGACCTGCACCGCTGGGCCCTGATCAACAAGGCGCTGGAACTGGGCTACCCCGAGCCGGAGGAGACCTACTCCTCCAGCCCGCACCTGTTCGAGCAGCTGAACATCCCGGAAGGCACCCGCGGGAGGCTGCCCCGGTCGGCCCGCACCCGGGAGGGCCTGTCCGGAGAGGTGCTGGAGGACCTGGGCGGGCCTGAGCAGCGCCGCAGCGGAGGTCGTGGTGCCGGTGGCCGCCCGGACCGGGAACGCTCCAACCAGGGCCGCCCGGGTCACTCGGGCAACGAAGGCCGCTCGAGCAACGAAGGTCGCTCGGGCAGCGAAGGTCGCCCGGGCAGCGAGGGCCGCGCCGCCACCGAGCAGCGTGGCGACGGCGGGGGCCGGCGCCGCCGCCGCAGGACTAACCGCGCCGCGCAGGGGTAACCGCGAGGTCGTCGGACTACGCGCCCAGCAGCCGCTGACCGGAGGTGCCGGCGAGCAGCCGCTCGAACTCCTCCGGGGCGGTGGTGTTCTCCCCGAGCAGGTTGGGCTTGCCCGCCCCGTGGTAGTCGCTGGAGCCGGTCCGGACCAGCCCGAGCCGTTCGACCAGGGCAGCCGCACGCTCGCGATCGGCCCGGTCGTGGTCGCGGTGGTCGACCTCCAGGCCGGCCATTCCGGCCTCCACCATGTCCTCGATGGCATGGTCGGCGACCACCCGCCCTCGCTTGCTGGCGAACGGGTGGGCCATCACCGCGGCACCGCCGGCCGCGACCACCAGCTCGACAGCCTCGACGGGGCCGGGGGCGTAGTGGGAGACGTAGTAGGGGCTGGAGGAGGCGAGCACCTCGGCGAAGGCCGCCTCGCGGTCGAGGTAGCGCCCGTTGGCCACCAGCACGTCAGCCAGGTGCGGACGGCCCAGGGACGCCTCCCCCGGGCTGGCGGCCCGCACCTCCTCATAGCTGACGGGGTAGCCGTCGGCGGCCAGCCGCTCGGCCATCACCTGGATCCGGGTGTCCCGGCTGTGGCGGCTACGGGCCAGCTCGGCCCCCAGGTCCGGGTCGTCCGGGTCGGGCAGGTAGGCCAGCAGGTGGACCGAGATGCCACGCCAGCTGCAGGAGATCTCGATGCCTGGCACGACCACGACCCCGTGCTCCCGGCCGGCCGCGCCCGCCTCGTCCCAGCCGGTCGTGACGTCGTGGTCGGTGAGCGCCACGGTGCCTACCCCCGCCCGGGCGGCCTGGCGGACCAGCTCGGCGGGTGGTTCGGTCCCGTCGCTGCACCAGGAGTGGGTATGCAGGTCGATCACGGGGCGGCGCGGCGGCATACCCCCACCGTAGGCGTTGAGATGGGCCGCACCGCGCGGGAGGCGGCATACTGGATGCCCGGACCCGTGCCGTCCCCGACACCGCCCCCCATCCGTAGGAGCAGCATGATCCCCACCCCGGCCACCCTTCGCACCGCAGGCGCTGCAGCTTTGCTGTCGGTGCTTGTGCTGGCTGGCTGCAGCGAGGAGGAACCCCTCCCCCAGCCCTCCACCCCGGCGCCCACGACCCAGGAGCCCGCCACCCAGGCGCCCGTCGAGGACGAGTCGGCCACGACGGCACCCGCCGACGACGTGGACATCACCACCGCGCCGGCGGACGGCGAGGCGGCGACCCAGACCGCCGAGCCGGGCGCAGGGTCGGAGCTGAGCGCCACCGATGGCCGGTTCACCATCGAGCTGCCCGACGGCTGGGAGGACGCCTACGAGCTGGCCGAGCAGGAGGGCGTGCTGCTCGCGGCCAAGGAGATCGAGCGCAAGGACGAGTTCTTCACCAACGTCGTGGTGACGCAGGAGGAGTACGTCAGCAACCTGACCTCCGCCGTCGAGGATGCGGCCCAGGAGCTCGCTGGGGAGGACGGTGAGTACGAGCTGCTGGAGCCGGCCCCCGTGGACGGCAACCGCGCCCCCGGTTACACCCTGGTCCGCGACGTGCAGGGGTCGACCATCCACCAGACCCAGCGGTGGATCTCTCACGACGGCACCCTCTACGTCGTCACCTTCTCGGTCATCGAGAGCCAGGCCGAGGAGGCCGACGAGGCGCTCGAGGGGATCCTCACCAGCTGGAGCTGGCAGGACTGAGCGCTCCAGGCCTGGGATCGTTCAGGTGGTGACGTGGCTGCCGCGCGAACGCCGGCGCGCCCGCAGCGCGGCCCGGTCCAGCCCGAGGCGGCGACGGGCCAGGTAACCACCCATCGCCAGCCCCGCGGCGAGGGCGACGCCGGTCGACATCGCCACGACTAGCCACACCATCGCCTGCGGCATGGTCGCGGCGGAGTTCTGCATCAGCAGGTAGAGCGAGCGGTAGACCGACAGGCCGGGGAGCAGCGCCACGATCGCGGCGGTGGCCACCGCGGCCTCGGCCACGTGCAGGCGGCGGTAGGCGATGTAGGCGAGGGCACCCACCAGGGTCGCGGCCACGGCCGTGGCCATCGCGGCGGCCAGGCCCAGAGCCACCAGGCTGGCGAAGATCATCCAGGCCAGGGCGGAGATCAGCACGCTGATGATGATGGTCCGCAGCCCTGCGTAGGTGTTGAGGCAGAAGCCGAGCGCGATGAGCATCGCCCCCACCGTGCTCAGCAGGGGTGAGCCCGCGAGGGAGACGACGGCGGAGGCCTCCATGGACACCCCGAGGCTGCGCCCGAAGCCGATGACGAGTGCCACCCCCACGGCGATCCCCAGGGTCATCATCATCACCTCCAGCCCGCGGGCGGCCGCCGTGACGTAGTAACCGTCCACGGCGTCCTGGGCTGCCCCCAGCACGCCGAGGCCGGCGAGTAGGACGACGATGCCGGAGATGACGACCACCGACGGGGCGAAGTTGGTATCCGGAAAGATGACGTCGCCAAAGCTGAACATCACCAGCGCGAACAACGCCGGGACCGCCGCGCTGACCGCCTGGGTGAAGAAGGCCGCGACGCCGGCGCGGTACAGCGCCCGCTGGACGCGGTCCACCAGCGCCGTCGAGACGGCCGCCACCGCCCACATGACGGGCCCGACCCCGAACAGCATGACCACCCCGACCGACATGATCGAGGACCCGAGCGTGACCACCCACCGGCGATAGGGGTGGGGGGAGGCGAGCAGCTTCTGCAGTTTCGTGCGGGCCGCGGTCACGTCCATGGTCGGCCCGCCCGGGCCGGCCGAGGCGATGATGCGCTCGATGTGCTTCTGCACCGCTTCCAGCCGGGTGTAGTCCGGGGAGCGGCCCGAGACCACCCGCATCACGCTGAGCGGGTCCTCCTCCAGCCCGCGGTGGATCGAGACGGTGATGGAGGTGTAGGTGATGTCGACGTGCACCGAGCCGACACCGTAGGCCTGACCCAGGCGCAGCACGGTGGCGACCGTGTCCGCCGCCGAGGCACCCGTGGCGAGCATGGCCTCACCCACCCGCAGAGCCAGGTCGATCACCTCGCGAGCCTGCTGCTGGCTCACCTCGTCGCCCCCGGTGCGCTGCCCCAGCGTCATCGTGGGCGGGGCGCTGGTGCGCACCACGTGCACCGCGGCATCACGCAGGTGCCGTCCCAGGCGGGAGGCGGGCATCAGCTGGCGCGGCGGGATCTGCTGGGGACCGGTGACCTCGGTGCGGAGGCCCGTCGGGGGTGACTCGCTCATCGCTGGACAGCCTAGTGGGGTCCGCACCCCCGGTGTCCCTCCCGAGCACGGCCGCAGGTCGGTCGGGGCGGGGCGAGGAGGGCGCGCGGGGATAGGCGCCTACGATGGTCGGCGTGAGCGAGAAGCAGCACAAGCCCGAGCACCGTAACCGTCCCACCGGCGAGGCGTTCATGGCCTTCATGCGCCAGGACTGGGCCCCCCGGGACGGTGATCTCCCGCCGCTCACCGAGGCGGCCCGGTATGCCGCGTCGCGTCGGGAGACAGTGTCCGCCGCCTTCCCGGGCGAGCGTCTGGTCATCCCAGCCGGTGGCCTGAAGGTCCGCAGCAACGACACGGACTATGTCTTCCGTCCGCACAGCGCCTTCGCGCACCTGACCGGGCTCGGCGCGGACCGCGAGCCGGACGCGGTGCTGGTCCTGGACCCGGTGACCGGCGAGGACGGCGCCCCCGGGCATGAGGCGGTGCTCTACTTCCTGCCCCTTGCCGACCGGGACAGCGAGGAGTTCTTCGCCGACTCCCGGGTCGGGGAGTTCTGGGTCGGCTCCCGCCCCACGCTGGAGTCCGCCTCGGCCGAGCTGGGCCTGCCCACCCGCCATCTGAGCGAGCTCCCCGACGCCATCGCCAAGGACACCGGGCCCGGTGGGGTGTCGGTGCGCGTGGTGCGCGATGCCGACCGCGAGGTGGCGGTCCTGGTCGACACGGTCCGACAGCAGGCCGGCCTGGTGCAGGAGGACCAGCTCGAGACGGTCGCGGAGGCGGACACGCAGCTGGCCCGCTCGCTGTCGACCCAACGGCTGGTCAAGGACGACTGGGAGGTCCGCCAGATGGAGGAGGCGGTCGAGGCGACCGCCACCGCCTTCGACGCCGTCGTCGCTCAGCTGCCCGAGGCCGTCCGCCGGGGCCGGGGCGAGCGCTGGATCGAGGGGGTCTTTGGCCTCCACGCACGCCACACCGGCAACGGCGTGGGCTACGACTCCATCTGCGCCGCCGGCGAGCACGCCACCACCCTGCATTGGACCCGCAACACCGGTGAGGTCCAGGAGGGTCAGCTGTTGCTGCTGGACGCGGGTGTGGAGACAGACTCGCTCTACACCGCGGACGTCACCCGCACGGTCCCGGTGTCTGGGACGTTCACCTCCGCCCAGCGCCGGGTCTACGAGGCGGTCCTGGAGGCCCAGGAGGCCGGTCTGGCCGCTGCCCGCCCCGGCAACCGGTTCAAGGACGTGCACGCCGCGGCCATCGAGGTCATCGCCCGCCACCTGCTCGAGTGGGACCTGCTGCCCGAGGGCGTCACCCTGGAGCAGACCCTGGACGCCGAGGAGGGCCAGTTCCACCGCCGGTGGATGGTGCACGGCACCAGCCACCACCTGGGGATCGACGTGCATGATTGTGCGCTGGCCCTGCGCGAGGACTACGTGGAGGGCGAGCTGCGCGAGGGCATGATCCTCACCGTGGAGCCAGGCCTGTACTTCAAGTCCGACGATCTGCTGGTGCCCGAGGAGATGCGCGGCATCGGCGTGCGGATCGAGGACGACATCGTCATCACCGCCGACGGCCACCGCAATCTGTCCGCGATGCTGCCACGTACGGCCGAGGAGGTCGAGGCGTGGGTGCAGGCCGGGGGCGTGCGCAGCGCCCGGTGAGGCAGGCTAGGCGTGCGGCAGGTTAGGCGCTTCCTGCGCGCCCCTGGCCGCTGGGCATCCGGTCCAGCAGGTCGCGCGCCTGCTGCGCCAGCTTGTGCTCGGTGAGCACCTCATAGCGGGTAGCCACCACCTGGCTGACCGAGGTGAAGTCCCGGCGGCCTCGCGTCATGGCATACCCGATGAGGGCCCAGACCAGACCGAAGAACGCGCCGAAGAGCACGCAGCCCAAGATGGTCATCAGGGCGTCGCGCGGGCCGGCGAAGAGGGCGAAGATCAGACCGACGAACAGGCCGAGCCACACCCCGGACAGGGCGCCGCCCAAGGCCACCCGTCCAGTCGTCAGCCGGCCGGTGACCCGTTCGACCTGCTTGAGGTCGGTGCCGACGATCATGCACTGCTCGACGGGGAACTCGTGGTCGGAGAGGTGGTCCACGGCGGCCTGGGCGTCCTCGTAGCGGTCGTAGACCCCGAGGCTCATCGGGTAGTCGAGGGCGAGCACGGGGCCGGGGCCGGGCACAGGACGTCGGGCGGGGGTGGTCACAGGCTCATTGTGCCCCTAGCGCGCCGGGTCGGCTAGCCACGTCGGCAGTCGAGCGCAGCCCCCGGAGATGCGAAAGACCCCCAGGCCCGTGGGCCTCGGGGGTCTCGTGTGCAGGTCGCCTCAGCGACGGAAGAAGCGACGGCGGGGTCGGACGACGCGCTTGGCGACGTCCTCAGACGGCGTATGCCGGTAGGCGCGCTCGGCGGACGGGCGGTAACTGATCAGCGGGCCCATATGGGTGGTGCTCATCCTCTCGATGATTCGTTGGTCGTGGCGGGCAACATGCCATGAAGGTCAACTACATGATCCTTCACATACCAGTCTACGCGCTACTGGCCGCGGATATTCCCATGCCCGCCCCGGGGCCCGTCGCCACCGTCGATATCCTTCCCGGGTGAGCCTTTCCCGCGTCTTCGTCGCCCGGCTCAACGGGCTGAGCGTCTTCGACCCCATGGGGGACGAGGTCGGTCGGGTCCGGGACGTCGTCATCACCCTGACCGGGCGGGCGGCCACCGAGGAGCCGCGCGTCATCGGGCTGGTGGTCGAGGTGCCGGGCCGGCGCCGGGTGTTCGTGCCGATCACCCGGGTGACCTCGGTGGACAGTGGCCAGGTCATCACCACCGGGCTGGTCAACATGCGGCGCTTCGAGCAGCGGACCGGCGAGACGTTGGTGGTGGGTGAGCTGCTGGATCGGCAGGTGATGGTCGTTGACGATGCGGACCGGTTCCCGGCCGTGGTCGAGGACGTCGCGATGGAACGGCAGCGCAGCGGCGACTGGCGACTGACCAAGGTCTTCGTGCGCAAAGGCGTCGACGGCCGACCGCCCCGTGGCGGGGGCCTGCTGCGCCGGCGCCGTGGCGAGACGGTGCTGGTCGACGCCGAGCACGTGCACGGGCTGCAGGACGCCGGCCCGGCCCAGGCGGCCACCGCCCTGCTGGAAGCCTACGAGGACCTCAAGCCGCAGGACCTTGCCGAGGCCATCCACGACCTGACTCCCAAGCGTCGGGCCGAGGTGGCCGACGCCCTGGACGACGAGACCTTGGCCGACGTCATGGAGGAGCTGCCCGACGATGACCGGCTGGAGATCCTGACCCACCTGCCGACCGACCGGGCCGCGGACATCCTGGAGGTCATGCAGCCCGACGACGCGACGGACCTGCTGGCGGACCTGCCCGAGGAGACGCAGGAAGAGCTGCTGCAGCTCATGCAGCCGGACGAGGCGGCCGACATCCGCCGGCTGCTGACCTACGAGGAGAACACCGCGGGCGGTCTGATGACCACCGAGCCGGTCATCCTCGGCCCGGACGCCAGCATCGCCGAGGCGCTGGCCATGGTGCGCAAGGAGGAGCTGCACCCCGCGACCGCATCCCTCGTCTACGTGACCCGGCCGCCGCACGAGACGCCCACCGGCCGGCTCCTCGGTAGCGTCCACATCCAGCGACTGCTGCGCGAGCCACCCCACCAGCCGGTCGCGACGGTCCTCGACACCGGCATCGATCCGGTGCCGCCCGGCGCCACCCTGGGGCAGATCACCCGCGCGCTGGCGGCGGACAACCTGGTCGCCCTGCCCGTCACCGACCCGGAGGGCCGCCTGCTCGGTGCCGTCACCGTCGACGACGTGCTCGACCACCTCCTGCCCGACGACTGGCGCGAGGACCGACACGACCTGAGCGAGGTGCACGATGCCTGAGCCGACCCAGGACCGCCGCCGGTGGCGCACCGGCGACCCGGGACGGGGGTCGCTGGACCAGCCCCTGGTCCAGCGCGCCCGGCTGAGCCTGCGCCCCCAGAACATGGACCCGGAGAGTTTCGGCGCCTTTGCCGAACGCTTCGCCCGGTTCATGGGCACCGCGCGCTTCCTGGTCTACATGACGGCTTTCGTGGTGATCTGGCTGCTGTGGAACACGGTGATGCCGGAAGAGGTGCGGTTCGACCCCTACGCCTTCATCTTTCTCACCCTCATGCTCAGCCTCCAGGCCTCCTACGCGGCGCCGCTGATCCTGCTGGCCCAGAACCGGCAGGACGACCGCGACAAGGTGGCGATGGAGCAGGACCGGGCGCGCGACGAGCGCACCCTGGCCGACACCGAGTTCCTCACCCGGGAGGTGGCCGCCCTGCGGCTGTCGCTGCGGGAGGTCGCCACCCGTGACTTCCTGCGCTCTGAGCTGCGCGACCTGATCGAAGAGGTGGAGGCACGCGCAGAGGAGCGGGGGCGCCGCGCCGCGCTCGCCGAGCTGGACGACGCCGACCCCGGCGGCTCCCCGGAGCGTTGACCCCGCGCCACCGCCCGCAGGAGCGCCCAGGCAACCGTCCTACCATGGACCCCATGCCCGCCCCCAGCACTGACGCCCTGCACGCCGCCCTGGCCACGGTCAACGACCCGGAGATCAAGAAGCCGATCACCGAGCTCGGCATGGTCGACGCCGTCGACACCACCGAGGACGGCCACGTGCAGGTCACTGTGCTGCTCACGGTCGCCGGCTGCCCGATGAAGGACACCATCACCCGTGAGGTCACCGCGGCCGTGGGCGGGGTCGAGGGGGTCACCGGGGTGGACGTCCGCCTTGGGGTGATGAGCGACGAGCAGCGGGGCGCCCTGAAGAACCAGCTGCGGGGCGGGCAGGCCGAGAAGGAGGTCCCCTTCGCCCGGCCCGACTCGCTGACGACCGTGTATGCCGTTGCCTCCGGCAAGGGCGGCGTGGGCAAGTCCTCGGTCACTGTCAACCTCGCCGCGGCGCTGGCCGAGGAGGGCCTGCGGGTGGGGGTCGTCGACGCCGACATCTACGGCTTCTCCGTGCCGCGCATGCTCGGCGTGACCCAGCAGCCCACGCAGGTCGACGACATGATCCTGCCCCCTGTGGCCGAGCCGTCCGGGGTCAAGGTGATCTCGATCGGCATGTTCGTCCCGGGCAACCAACCGGTGGTCTGGCGGGGGCCGATGCTGCACCGGGCCGTGCAGCAGTTCCTCGCCGACGTCTACTGGGGCGACCTGGACATCCTGCTGCTCGACCTGCCGCCGGGCACCGGCGACATCGCGATCTCCGTCGCCCAGCTGCTGCCCAGCAGCGAGCTGATCATCGTCACCACGCCGCAGCAGGCCGCCGCCGAGGTGGCCGAGCGGGCCGGGTCGATCGCTCTGCAGACCCACCAGCGCATCGCCGGCGTCGTGGAGAACATGTCCTGGCTGGAGCTGCCCGACGGCACCCGCCAGGAGCTCTTCGGCAGCGGTGGCGGCCAGTCCGTGGCGGACTCGCTGTCCCGGGCGATCGGCGCCCAGGTGCCGTTGCTGGGGCAGGTGCCGCTCGACGTGGCCCTGCGCGAGGGTGGCGACACCGGGTCGCCCGTGGTGATGACGCAGCCGGACTCCCCCGCCGCGGCAGCCCTGCGCGGTGTGGCCCGCCAGCTGGCCCGCCGCGGACGCGGCTTGGCCGGCCGCAAGCTGGGCATCACCCCGACCCTGCAGCGCTGACCCATCGCGCTGACCTCGCACAGGGGCGCTGGCCCCCCGCACGTGCACCCATCGTGCCTCGGCCCACGCCGATCGAGCCGCTTCCCCGCTACGCGTGCACCCGTCGTCCGGTGGCGTTAGGTCGCGTCGACGTCGAAGGGCGTCGGCAACGACGGGTCGTGCAGCGCCGAGGCGCGCAGGGTCGGACGCGGGTCCGGTGCGGCCTGGTCCGTCCTCCCGGAGGCAGCCTCCTTGGCCGGTCGCGACGGCGGCGCGGCCAGAGCGTCCCGGACGATCCGGCGGGGGTCGTACTGGCGCGGGTCGAGTTGCCGCCAGTCGATGTCCTGGAAGGTCGGTCCCAGCTCCTCCTCGATCTGCCCCTTGGCCCCCTCGGCCAGGTCGCGCAGGTAGCGCACCCCCTGCCCCAGCTTGGCGGCATACCCGGGCAGCCGGGACGGGCCGAGCAGGATGAGGGCGGCCAGGATGAGCAGCACGATCTCTCCCCCGTGCAGCGTCCCGATCATCCTGCTCCCTCGTCAGCCCAGGCGGCCCGTGCGGGCCGCGCGGAGCCCAGCCTACCTAGCCCTCGGAACCGGCCAGGGTGATGCTCACGGTCCGCTCGGCCCCGTCGTCGGCGCGCAGCGTCATCTCGACGGTGTCGCCCACCCGGTAGGAGCGCAGCACCACCAGCAGGTGCCGCGAGTCGCGGATCCGGGTGTCATCGACAGAGACGATGACATCGCCGGGAAGCACACCCGCGGCCTCAGCCGGCCCACCCGGGATCACCGGTGGGCTACCCTCCCGGTCGGCCGGCAGCACCCGGGCTCCGTCGCCGGTGTACTGCATGTCGATGTGCACGCCCATCACGGGGTGCTCGCTACGGCCGGTCTCGATGAGCTGAGTCGCGGTGCGGTCGGCCTGGTCGGCAGGGATCGCGAAACCCAGCCCGATGCTGCCGATCGAACGGCCGAAGTCGCTGGTAGGCAGCTGGGCCAGGGCCGAGTTGACGCCTACCACGCGGCCACCCAGGTCCAGCAACGGGCCGCCGGAGTTGCCGGGGTTGATCGCCGCGTCGGTCTGGATGGCGTTGATGTAGCTGACGCTCGAGGCCTCGCCGGCCACCACGGGACGGTCCAGGGCCGAGACGATGCCGCTGGTCACCGTGCTGTCGAGGCCGAGCGGTGCCCCCACCGCCACCACCGTCTGCCCAACCTCGACCGCCGCCGAGTCCGCGAACGGCAGGACGGGCAGGCCGCTGCGGTCGATCTTCAGCACGGCGATGTCGTAGGCAGTGTCCGCCCCGACCACCTCGGCCGGCACCGGTTCGCTACCTGGCAGCTGCACGGTGATCTGGGTCCGGGGGCCGGCGTCGGCGATGACATGGGCATTGGTCAGCAGGTAACCGTCCTCACGGATGACGAAACCTGAGCCCAGACCGTCGCCCCCCACCGAGATCAGCGCGACGCTGGGCAGGGCGGCGCGCGAGAGACCGGGGATCGAGCCGTCCGCGGCTGCGGGCGGCGGGGCAGCCTGCTGGCTGGCCGGCTGAGCCTCGATCACCGCCGGCGGCTGCTCAGGCGGCCGGATCAGCTGATCGGCGAGAACCCCGCCGGCCAGGCCCCCCACGAGCCCGGCGACAGCCGCAGCGACCACCACCGGGCCCAGCCGGGCCGGGCCGCGACCCCGCCGGCGCTCGCGTCGGGTGGACGAAGGCGTGGGCGAAGGCGTGGGCGCAGGCGTGGACGAAGGCACCGACTCCCCAGACGCCTCGGACGGCTGGATCAGACCGGGGTCCGCAGCAGACGTGGAGGGGTCGGGTCCCTGCAGGGGGACGGTTCTGTCCACGGGCAGGCCCTTGGTCGGGTCGGTCATGGCTCAGAGTGTCTCAGGGGCGGGCGCGGTCCCACAGCCAGGGCGCTCACCCGAGGGCGGTCGCCGGGCGCGTCAGCCCCGTCGCTGGTCGGGAGGCCGGCGTGGGACGCCGGTGCTCCAGCGACTGGCGCAGCAGCGCCCGGCCGCGGTGGATGCGGGAGCGCACGGTGCCCATCTTGATCCCCAGAGTCTGGGCGACCTCCTCGTAGGAGTAGCCCTCGATGTCCGCAAGCACCACGGCGGCCCGGAACTGCGGTGGCAGCGCTAGCAGCGCCCGCTGGATGTCGACGTCCAGGTGCGTCATCGCGTAGACCTGCTCGGGGTCGGTGCCGGCCGCCCGCAGCGGCAGTCGCGCGGACAGCTCCTCGGTGAGGGCGTCGAACCTGATCCGCTGCTTGCGCCGGACCTTGTCCAGGAAGAGGTTGGTGGTGATCCGGTGCAGCCAGCCCTCGAAGGTCCCGGGCCGGAAGGTGTGCAGGGAGCGGAAGACGCGCACGAAGACGTCCTGGGTCAGGTCCTCGGCCTCGTGCGGGTCACCGGTGAGCCGGTAGGCCAGGCGGTAGACACGCGCGGAGTGATCGCGCACGATTTCTTCCCACGTGGGCGGCACCCAGTCAGGCGTCGTCATGCCGCACAGGGTGCCAGTTCGACCTGTGAACGGGCTGAGCCCGAGCCCGCTGAAAGCTCGGATATAGGCTGGGGTCATGTCCGCACCCAAGGCCGCCTCGCTGTCCTACGCCGAGGAGTTCATTACCCCGCATCCGGTCATCGAGCAGGCCCAGCGCCGGGGCGAGGAGCTCGGCGCTTCCCCCGTCGGGACGGGCGTCGGGGTGACGCTGCGCCTACTGGCGGCCGCCGTGCAGGCCCGTCACGTCGTCGAGGTGGGGACCGGAGCCGGGAGCTCGGGGCTGTGGATGCTGCAGGGTATGCCGCGCGACGGCATCCTGACCTCGATCGACAGCGAGGTCGAGAACCAGCGGGCGGCGAAGGAGGCGTACGCCGCGGCCGGCATCCCGGCGCAGCGCACCCGCGTGATCCGCGGCGACGCAGCCGCCGTGCTGGGCCGGCTCACTGACGGGGCCTACGACATGGTCCTGGTCGACGCGGACAAGGCCTCTTACCGGGTCTACGTCACCGAGGCCATCCGGCTGCTGCGCATCGGCGGGGTGCTGGCGGTGGACAACATGCTCTGGCACGACAAGGTGGCCGATCCGGCTGCCCGGGACGAGACCGTGACCCTGCTGCGGGACCTGGGCAAAGAGCTGCGCGAGGACGACCGGTTGCTCCCGGCGCTGCTGCCGGTCGGGGACGGGCTCTTCGTCGCTGTCCGTCGCTGACCCTCCGCACCGCAGGCACCACCTCCGTTGGCTAGGCGCCCGAGGAGCAGGACACCAGGGACGGAGAAGCCCCCGGACCGGATCGGTCCAGGGGCAGCCTCAGCGGGTGGGTCTCAGCCCAGGCACTCCTTGATGGCGTCACCCAGCGCGCCGGCCTCCTCGGCGTTCATCTCCACGACGAGACGTCCACCGCCTTCGAGGGGCATGCGCAGCACGATGCCGCGCCCTTCCTTGGTGACCTCCAGGGGACCGTCTCCGGTGCGAGGCTTCATTGCTGCCATGTGGGGGATACCCTTTCGTGTGGCGCGGCGAAAGACCGCGGACCGCAACGTTCTGCCGCGGACGTCGAACGACCCCCATTATCCCCCACCTGCGCGGGTGCTGCCTAATCGGGTGCGGAAGCGTCAGGCACACTTGCGGACGTGCATGCACGTTCCGCGGTCGTGGACCTCTACGGCGACCATCTGAGCCGTCGCGGCTGGTGGGCGCCGGTGTCAGCGGTCATCGGGCTGGCCGAGAGCGTCTCGGTGCAGGCCCCGGCGACCCGCACCGCGATCAGCCGGTTGGTGGCCCAGGGCTGGTTGCGGCCGCAACTGCGCGACGGGGTGCGAGGGTATGCCGCGACCGCCCGGGCGCAGGCGCGGTGGCGGCACGCACATGCCCGGATCTACGCCCCCGGCCCGGCCCCGTGGGACGGTCGCTGGCACCTGGTCCAGGTCGACACGGCTGGCGAGCGCCGCCGCCGCGACCAGGTGTCCTCCACCCTCGGCTACCTCGGCTACGGCCGGTGCCCGGGCGGCGGCTGGATCAGCCCGTGGTTCAGCCCTGAGCTGGCAGCCTCTCTCGACGCGCTGGGCGTGCGTTGGCTGTCGGTGCACGGGCACCTGGAGGGACCGGCCGACCCTGCCCTGTTCGCCGGCTCGGTCTGGGACCTAGAGGGCCTGGCGGCGGCCTACGAGCAGTTCCTGGACGAGCTGCCCATCGTGCCGGACGGCCCAGGCCCCCGGGAGGCCTACGTGCTGCGCACGCACCTGGTTCACGCCTGGCGCCGCTTTCTCTTCCTGGACCCCGGCCTGCCGCAAGAGGTGCTGCCGTCGGACTGGGTGGGGCGCCGGGCCCGCGCCGGCTTCCTTGCCCGGGCGCAGGACCTGGCGCCCTCTGCCGGGCTGTTCGTCGACCAGGCGCTCACCGGTAGATTGACCGCTCATGAGCGCTGAGCAGAGTCCGGTCCTCCTTCATCGCGCCGACGGCGTGGCCACCCTCACCCTGAACCGCCCCGAGGCGATGAACTCCCTCGACGTGGCGACCAAGGAGGCGCTGCTGAGCGTGCTGCGGGAGGTGGCCGCCGACCCTGACGTCCGGTGCGTGGTGCTGACCGGCATGGGCCGGGCGTTCTGCGTGGGCCAGGACCTCAAGGAGCACGTCGGCCTGCTGGCGCAGGACGCCGAGGCGCTATGGCGCACCGTGGCCGAGCACTACAACCCGGTGGTGGAGCTCCTGGCCACGATGGACAAGCCGGTGGTCGCGGCGGTCAACGGCGTCGCCGCCGGCGCAGGGGCCGCCTTCGCCTTCGCCGCCGACCTGCGCTACGTGGCCAGCTCGGCCGGCTTCAACCTGGCCTTCACCGGGATCGCGCTGTCCTGTGACTCCGGGACGTCGTGGTCGCTGCCCCGCCTGGTCGGCACCGCGAAGGCCAAGGAGCTGCTGTTCTTCCCCCGCACCGTCGGCCCGGAGGAGGCGCTGGACCTGGGCCTAGCCACCGAGGTCGTCCCGGACGAGGAGCTGGCCGGTCGGGTCGACGAGGTGGCCCGCACCCTGGCGGCCGGCCCCACCCTGGCCTACGGCGCCGTCCGCCAGGCACTGGCCTTCTCGGCCGGGCACGGGCTGACCGACTCGCTGCAGATCGAGGACGAGCTGATGACCCGCACCGGCACCAGCGAGGACCACCGGGCCGCCGTCGATGCCTTCCTGGCCAAGGAGCGCCCTCGGTTCAGCGGGCGCTGATCACGGCGGGTAGTCGCTGGGTGGGACGAACCGGAACAGGTACCACGTCCACCACACCTGCCAGGCCACCATCAGGGCGGCCAGCACCACGGTGCGCACCACGAGCAGCCACCGGGGCTGCTCACCGCCGGGGCGGGCCCCGGGCGGCCAGCCGCCGCCGACCATGAGCACATAGAGCGGGAAGAGCAGCATCAGGTAGCGGTAGAGGCTGGTCCACGGGTCCAGCGCCGCGAACAGGTACAAGGCGTAGCCCAGGCACCAGACGCGCAGGGCCACCCCCAGCCGGGTCGCCCAGGGACCGAGCACAGCGAGCACCAGCACCCCCAGCCCCGCGGCCAGCACCACCAGCCCCAGGACGTCACCCCACAGCCACTGGGCCCGTTCGATCGAGGGCACGAAGGGCCTGACCGGCTCCCCACCCCGCCAGGAGGACATGGTCACCGGGTAGGCGTCCGGGACCCCGGTGCGCCAGGCGGCGATGGTGGGCCAGACCAGACCGGCCAGGCCGCAGCCGGCGAGCGCCGCGAGCATCCCCGCCCCTTCTCGCGGCGAGATCGGTGCCTGGTCCCGGCGCCGCCAGCGCACCACGACGCAGACCAGCGCGACCAGGCCCAGCGGCAGCGCGATCGGCCGCGCCAGCCCGGTGAGCAGCGCGACCACCCCCGCCCACCACCACCTCTCCCGCACCAGCAGCCAGAGGACCCCGGCCAGCAGCAGCAGGGCCAGGGACTCGGTGTAGGCGACCTGGAAGGTCGGTGCGCTGGGGAAGGCGCCGAGCAGGGCCACGCCGCCCAGGGCCGCCGCCGTGCCGACCTTCTCGCGCAGCAGCCCGGCGACCACCACCGCCGCGGCATACCCCAGCACGGTCGCGACCACGACCCCGCTCACCGCGAACGACCACCCGGTCAGGGCCATCAGCCCACGGGCCAGCAGGGGGAAGATCGGGTAGAAGGCCCACGGGTTCTGGCGGACCTGGCCCCGGTCATTGACCGGCAGCTGCTCGGGGTAGCCCTCGGTGGCGATCCGCTCGTACCAGGCGCCGTCCCACAGGGTGGCGAACTGGAAGTAGCGCGGCGTGCCCGAGTCGTCGTAGACCACGGGGTCCTGCCAGTGGTGCGCGACCTGGAAGAGGATGACCATGCTGATCAGGCGCAGGGCGGTCCACAACAGCAGCACCGCGGCCACGAAGCGTACGTCGAGCAGGTGCCGCACGGCCTGGGGCCTGGTGCGGGCGGCGAGGGTGGCCGTCATGAGGTGGCGTGCAGCCCTGTCACCCTGGACCCGGAGCGGGAGGCCCCGGCACGGAAACAACCCGCCAGGTGATCGTCCACCAGCCCGCAGGCCTGCATGGCGGCGTAGACCGTGGTGGGGCCGACCTGGGCGAAACCCACCTTGCGCAACCGCTTGGCCAGCAGTTCGGACTCTAGGGTCTGACTGGGCACCTCGGCGAAGGTGCGCGGCCGAGGGGTGGGCTCGGGCGCGTGCGTCCAGAGCAGCTCCTCCAGCCCGCCCTGCTCGCGCAGCGCCAGCGTGGCCCGGGCGTTCTGGATCGTCGCCTCGATCTTGCGCCGGTTGCGCACGATCTGCTCGTCCTCGAGCAGCCGCTCGACGTCAGCCTCGGTGAAGCCCGCGATCCGGTCGGCGTCGAAGTGGTGGAAGGCCCGCCGGAAAGCCGGACGCTTGCGCAGGATGACCAGCCAGGACAGCCCGCTCTGGAAGCCCTCCAGGCACAGCCGCTCCAGCAGCGGGGCCTCGCCGTGCACGGGCTTGCCCCACTCCCGGTCGTGGTAGTCGCGGTAGTCGGCGTGGGCCAGACCGGGCCAGGCGCAGCGGACGACCCCGTCGGGGCCCACGGTCAGGTCGGGGTGCGCTGGGGTGATGCTCATGCGATCCCTCCTGTCCGCTGTATGCCGTCGACGTCCCGCCGGTCCCGCTCCTCCCGCAGCCGGGCGATCTCCGCGTCCCGCTCCCCCAGCTCTGCGGCCAGCCGCTCCAGCGCCCCGTCGACCTGCTCCGCGCGGTAGCCGCGCAGGGCGATGTCGAAGCGCACACCGTGCACGTCGACCGGGCTCAAGGGCCCGGAGCCAAGCGGCTCCGCGGCGGTCGTGGTCACCGCGTCGGGCACCCCGGGCACGTCGATCCGTGACACCAGCACGGCCATGACGGCACCCAGGATCAGCACGAGCAGAACGACCCCGATGATCACCACGGCACAGATCCTCGCACGTCAGGAACGATCCGAATAGTCCGCCCCCGGCACATCGGAGCCGAGCTGGCGCTGTGCCCGGGCGGCCCGGTGCGCCAGCATCCAGGTCACGGCCTGGTCCACATCGTCGGTGACCCGCAGCAGGTCCATGTCCTCCTCGCTGATCATCCCTCCGCCGAGCAGGCTGGAGCGCACCCAGTCCAGCAGCGGGCCCCAGAACTGCGTCCCGACCAGGGCGATCGGGAAGTGGGTGACCTTGCCGGTCTGGATCAGGGTGACCGCCTCGAAGAGCTCGTCGAGGGTGCCCACCCCGCCGGGCAGCACGATGAAGCCCTCGGAGTACTTGACGAACATCGTCTTGCGGACGAAGAAGTAGCGGAAGTTGATGCCGAGGTTGACGAACTCGTTGAGGCCGGACTCGAAGGGCAGCTCGATCCCCAGGCCCACGGAGACCCCGCCGGCCTCGGCCGCACCCCGGTTGGCGGCCTCCATGGCACCCGGCCCACCCCCGGTGATCACCGCATACCCGGCCTCGACCAGCGCCCGGCCCGCCGCCACCCCGATCTCGTAGGTCGGGTGCCCGGGCGCGGTGCGTGCGGAGCCGAAGACGGAGATCGCCGGCCCCACCTCAGCCAGGCTGCCGAAACCCTCGACGAACTCGGCCTGGATGCGCATCACCCGCCAGGGGTCGGAGTGGACCCAGTCGGCGCGTCCGCGACTGTCGAGCAGGCGCTGGTCGGTCGTGGTCCTGGGGACCTGCGCCCCCCGCAGGGTCACAGCCCCCTTGCGGTGCTCTCGTCGGCTCACGGCACCCGACCTTACGGGAGGGCACCGGACGACGCGAACGGCGGGCCGGTGGTTGCCCACCGCCCCGCCGCTCAGGCGTGTCGTGCGTCCGCTCGCGTCGCGGGCTCAGCCCCGCTCGTCGACGGGGACGAAAGAGCGCTCCGCCGAGCCGGTGTACACCTGCCGCGGGCGACCGATCTTGGTGGCGGGGTCGTTGATCATCTCGCGGTACTGGGCGATCCAGCCGGGCAGCCGGCCAATCGCGAACAGCACGGTGAACATATCGCTGGGGAAGCCCATCGACTCATAGATCAGACCGGTGTAGAAGTCGACGTTCGGGTAGAGCTTGCGCTCGACGAAGTAGTCGTCCTCGAGGGCGGTCGCCTCCAGCTCCATGGCCAGCTCGAGCAGCGGGTTGGACGCCGCCCTCTTCTCGAACATCTCGTGCGCGGTCTTCTTGACGATGGTGGCTCGCGGGTCGTAGTTCTTGTAGACCCGGTGGCCGAAGCCCATGAGCTTGACGCCGTCCTCCTTGTTCTTGACCTTGCGGACGAACTCGGCGACGTCACCACCCTCGCTCTTGATCTTGTTCAACATCGACAGCACGGCGGAGTTGGCGCCCCCGTGCAGGGGCCCCGAGAGCGCCTGGATGCCGGCTGAGATCGAGGCGAACAGGTCAGCCTCCGAGGAGCCGACGAGGCGCACCGTGGAGGTCGAGCAGTTCTGCTCGTGGTCCGCGTGCAGGATGAACAGCAGGTCGAGGGCCTTGGCCAGGTCGGGGTCAAGGTCGAAAGGCTCGGTGGGCTGACCAAAGGTCATCCACAGGAAGTTCTCGACCAGGTTGTAGTCGTTGTTCGGGTAGAGCAGGGAGCGACCCTGGCTCTTGCGGAAGGCGTAGGCGGCGATCGTGGGCAGCTTGGCCATCAGCCGGAAGGTCTGGGTCTCCACCGCCTCGGGGTCGTACGGGTCGTGGCTGTCCTGGTAGAAGGTGCCCAGGGCGGCCACACCGGAGGCCAGCACCGACATCGGGTGCGCGTCGCGGGGGAAGCCGTCGAAGAAGTTCTTCATGTCCTCCACGAGGAGGGTGTGGCGGCGCAGCCGGCTGTCGAAGGCCGACAACTGCTCGGCGGTGGGCAGCTCGCCGTAGATCAGCAGGTAGCTGGTCTCCAGGAAGCTGGAGCTCTCGGCCAGCTGCTCGATGGGGTAGCCGCGATAGCGCAGGATGCCGGCGTCGCCGTCGATATAGGTGATCGCGGACTTGCAGGCAGCGGTGTTGACGAATCCGACGTCGAGCGTGACGTCTCCGGTCGTCTTGAGCAGGGCGCTGATGTCCAGCCCGTTGTTGCCCTCGACCGCCGGCACGACCGGCAGCGACAGGTCCTGGCCGGCGTGGGTGAGGGTGGCCGGCTCGTGGGCGGTGGTCGTGTCGTCGGTCATAAGTCCTCCTGGTCGGGGGCGGGGCAGGCGGGGGTCAGTCGGTCGACGGGCAACGCCCGGTCACTCGTCGTGCGACTGGGGCGGCAGGGCGGCGACCAGGGGGTGGTCCTTGGGGATGATCCCCATCTTGGCCGCTCCGCCGGGGCTGCCGAGGTCGTCGAAGAACTCGACATTGGCGTTGTAGTAGTCCGCCCACTCCTCCGGCACGTCATCTTCGTAGTAGATCGCCTCTACCGGGCAGACCGGCTCGCAGGCACCGCAGTCGACGCACTCGTCGGGGTGGATATAGAGCGCACGCTCGCCCTCGTAGATGCAGTCGACCGGGCACTCCTCGATGCAGGCCTTGTCCTTCAGGTCCACGCACGGTTGGGCGATCACGTAGGTCATAGGGACAGAGTATGCCGTGAAGCGGGGTGCCAGACGCACCGGGGCGCCCTCTGGAGGTGGTCAGGGCTGACCGGCATCCGGGTGGGTGCAGGTCACCTGGTCGGAAGCCTGATAGGTCGTCGTGAACTCGTCACGGTGCGCCTCCTGGCCGTCGCGGGACAGGACGCGGACGACGGTGATGGTGAAGCCCTCGGACTTGGCCTGGGGGACGCAGTCCTCGCTGTCGTCCTCCTCCTCCCCGCCCTGGGTGATGTTGCGCCGCTCCCCGTCGATGGTCCGCACGTCGTACTGACGCTGCCCCAGGTAGGTCATGTGGATCTCATCGCCGCTGATCCAGGCGCGGACCACGACCGGGGTGTCGGTGTCGTTGGTCCAGAGGTTGTCGATGACCGGGTAGGCCAGCGTGGCCTCCCGACCGGCCGGGTAGCGGGAGATGTAGAAGGAGTGCGGGGTGTGGGCATCGAGCTGGACGCCGGAGTTCCACGACGCGTTGAGCACCACCGTCGAGATCTGCGACAGCCCACCGCCCAGACCCATGACTAGGCGGCCGTCCATGATCACCGGAGCCTCCACATACCCGGCCTCCTCGGAGATGTCCCCGAGGGCCGCGCCGAGGCTGAACTGCTCGCCCGGCATCACCACGGTGCCATTGACGTGAGCCACCCCGGCCCGCAGGTTAGCCGTCCGGGCCTCGTTGGCCGGGCCGGTCGGGAAGGCGGAAACGAAGCTGCCCATCGGGCGGAACCGCCAGCCCTCGGACACCTCGGTGGGGATGGCCGGCTCGACCACCGAGACCCCGGCCTCGACGGTGCGCCCCTCCCCCTCCTCCGCGAGGGCGGCCAGCACGGCGTCGGCGACCCCGTCCTCCTCCAGCGCGTAACCCACCTGGGCGGGCACCACCTGCACCTCCGTGCCGTCGAGCCGGACGGTGGCGTCCAGGGGGCCGGCCTCCAGCTGCCCCAGGTCCTGCCGGACCCGGTCCAGCAGCCCCTCCTTGTCCAGCTCCAGAGATAGCCTCCCGTCCTCCTGCCGCACAGCCAGCAGCGCCCGCAGGTCGCGCTCGACGAGCTCGGCGGTCGCGGTCAGCTCGTCGTCACCGTCGCCGCGAGCGGCGGTGACCAGCACGGGCGAACCGAGCGCAGGGTCCAGCTCCTCGCGGGTGAAGCGGTCGATCTCAGCCTGGGTCAGCTCGGGGACCACCTCGGCCGAGTGGCCCTCGACCTCCCGGTCCTCCCCCGTGGGCCAGCCCGGCGTCAGCCAGGCCTCCCGGATCTCCTCCGCGGTCGCCGGGACGTCGAGGCTGTGCCCCATGGCCGCCTCCTTGGCCTCCACCCCGTCCGGCCCGATCGTGACCTCACCATCCTCGGGGTCGCGGTCGTAGTCCTCCGCCAGGCCGGTCACGGCGGCATCGAGCGCCTCCTGGTCGACCGCGGTGCGGAGCGGCAACTCCTGGTCGGTCCCGGCCACGTGCGACCACAGCTCGCGCGGGTCGAACGACAGCCGGGTCGCATCGGACAAGGTGGCGTCCACGTCCAGGCGCAACCCCGCCTCCTCAGGGACCAGGCTGAGCTCCTCAGGCTCCTGCGCCCCCGGCACGGGCGTGCGCACGGTGATCGGCGAGCTGGTCAGCTCGGCGAGTTGGCGGGAGAGCACGTCCTGGGCCTGCTCCCGGGTCAGGCTGCCGATGTCGACCCCGGCGACGCTGACCCCTGCGGGCTGACGGTCCTTGAAGTAGTAGGCCGCGGCGACGTAGGCGCCGCCCAGCAGCACCACCGCCACGGCCAGGGCGAGCAACACCGACCACCAGCCGCGGCCGGCAGCGGGCTCCTCACGGAGGCCGCTCGGGCTCTGCGTGCCCTTGCTCATCGCCCTACGTCCCTTCTCGTGCGGGGGTCTGCCCTGCGGTCCGATACTGCGGTCCGATACCGCGGTCCGATACTGCGGTCCGATGGCTGGTAGCCGCGCGGGGCGCGCCGGGGTGCCCCCGCCTCAGCGTAATTCCCCGAGCCGCCCACGGTAGTGGACCAGACCGGGTTCGTCGGTAGGACCCGCCAACATCCCCACGACCTCGACGACCGCGATGGTGTGGTCGCCCGCCTCGTGCAGGGCGTAGGTGCGGCACTCAAAGCTGGCCAGCACCCCGGTGAGCAGAGCCACGCCGGTGACCTGGCCGCGCTCGTGCGGGATCCGGGCGAGCTGGCCGTGCAGCGGGCGGCCTGGCTCGCCGAGCCACTCCGCGAGGCCACGCTGCCGGGCGGCGAGCACGCTGACCCCCAGGGGGCTGCCCTCCAGCACGCCCTCGAGCACCCGGGCCTCGTTGTGCAGGCTGACCAGGAGGAGCACCGGGTCCAGCGAGACGCTCGTGAGGGTGTCCACGGTCAGCGCGACGTCGTGACCGCGCAGCACGGAGGTGGCGACGGCGACGCCGCTGGCGAACCGGCCCATGGCCTGCCGGTAGCGCGCCGGGTCGATCGGCTCGCTGACGACGTCGCTGTGGTGGTCGCTGTGGTGGTCACGGTGGTGGTCGCTGTCGTGGCCGTCCTCGAGGTGGTCGGTGGTGCTCAGGGCTCCAGCACCCCCTGGGCGTCCACGAGCGCCTGCTGGGCGTCGGGCCAGCGGGCGAAGGCCTCCCGGCCCGGCAGCCGGGCGGCGACGTTATTGGACAGTGTGTAGAAACCGTCGAAGACGGTGACCTGGGTGGGGTGCTCGCGCAGTGCGGCGACCTGCAGCGGCAGGGCCGCAGCATCCTGGACTGCGTGCGTCGCCACGTGGTCGGGGACCACGCTCGGCGGGAAGGGGTCGTGCGGGGCCGGGACCTTCGCCTCGCACCCGGCCGGGCTGAGGATGCCGGACGGCACGTGCGCCGCCAGCCAGGCCCGATCCTCCAGCGCCCACGAGCGCGGGAGCACGGTGACGTAGAGAGCCGGTCGCTGGCCGCGCCGCCGATCGGCCCCGGCGCCCGCCTCCGGGTCGGGGGCGAGCGACCACAGCCGCTCCACGGCAGCCACGGTGACCCGGTGGGTCTGGACGTGGTCGGGGTGGGCGTAGCCGCCCCAGGGGTCATAGGTGAGGACCACGTCCGGGTCGATCTGCTGCAGGACATCGACCAGCTCGCCTGCGGCCTCCTCGACGTCCGCCCCGGCGAAGGCCTGGGGATGAGCAGCGGCGGACGACCCGGCCATTCCGCTGTCCCGCCAGCGAGGCGGGTCGCCACCCAGGTAGTGGTGGCGCACCCCCAACGCGGCCATCGCGCGGGCGAGCTCCCCGCGCCGGTACGGGCCGAGCTCCTCGGTGCCCTCCAGGCGGGCCACCTCGGGGGTGATCACCTCCCCCTCCTCCCCCAGGGTCGCGGTCACCACGTGGACCTCGTCCCCGGCCTGCACGTGGTGGGCCAGGGTCAGGCCGGTGGCCAGCGTCTCGTCGTCCGGGTGGGCGTGCACCGCGACCAGCCGCAGCGGACCCCCGTCGGGCGCTCCGTCACGCAGGTCGGGTCGGCGCAAGGGGTCCTCGGGTCGCTGGGGCACGGCTCACCCCTGGTGCTTGGCCCGCGACGTCGCCCGGGCCCGCTGGTTGGCGTCCAGGATCACCTTGCGCACCCTCACCGCCTCGGGCGTGACCTCCACACACTCGTCCTCGCGGCAGAACTCCAGGCTCTGCTCCAGGGACAGCAGCCGCGGCGGGACGAGCCGCTCCAGGACGTCGGCGCCGGCGGAGCGGACGTTGGTGAGCTTGCGCTCCTTGGTGATGTTGACGTCCATATCGTCGGCCCGGGAGTTCTCCCCCACGATCATCCCCTCGTAGACCTCCGTGGTCGGCTCGACGAACAGGGTGCCGCGCTCCTGCAGGTTGAACATCGCGTAGGTGGTGGCCACGCCGGTCCGGTCGGACACGAGGGAGCCGGACTGCCGGGTGCGGATCTCGCCGAACCAGGGGGCGTAACCGTCGAAGACGTGGTGGGCGATGCCGGTGCCCCGCGTCTCGGTGAGGAACTCGGTGCGGAAGCCGATCAGCCCGCGGGAGGGCACGACATACTCCATCCGCACCCACCCGGTGCCGTGGTTGGTCATCTGCTCCATCCGGCCCTTGCGCGCCGCCATCAGCTGGGTGATGGTGCCCAAGTGCTCCTCGGGGGTGTCGACGGTCAGCCGCTCCACCGGCTCGTGCAGCTTCCCGTCGATCTCCTTGGTGACCACCTGCGGCTTGCCGACCGTCAGCTCGAAGCCTTCACGGCGCATCTGTTCCACCAGGATCGCCAGCGCCAGCTCGCCGCGGCCCTGGACCTCCCAGGCGTCCGGGCGCTCGGTGGGCAGCACCCGCAGCGAGACGTTGCCGACCAGCTCCTTGTCCAGCCGGTCCTTGACCAGACGCGCGGTGACCTTGGAGCCCTTGACCCGCCCTGCGATGGGCGAGGTGTTGGTGCCGATCGTCATGGAGATGGCCGGCTCGTCCACCGTGATCAAGGGCAGCGGCACGGGGCTCTCGGCGTCCGCCAGCGTCTCGCCAATGGTGATCTCCGGGATGCCGGCGATGGCCATGATGTCACCGGGGCCGGCTGCCTGCGCCGGCTTGCGCTCCAACCCGTCGGTGAGCAGCAGCTCGGTGATCTTGACCCGCACGACCGAACCGTCCCGGCGGCACCAGGCGACCTGCTGGCCCTTGCGGATCTCCCCCTCGTAGACGCGGCACAGGGCCAAGCGACCCAGGAACGGGCTGGAGTCCAGGTTGGTCACGTGCGCCTGCAGCGGTGCACCGGGGGTATAGGTCGGCGCCGGGACGGTGTTGAGGATGGTGGCGAAGAGCGGCTCGAGGTCCAGCTCGTCCGGCAGCCCGCCGTCGGCGGGCGCGGTCAGGGAGGCCCGGCCCGCCTTGGCCGAGGCGTAGACCACGGGGAAGTCAAGGGCCTCCTCCACGCGCTCGGGGTCGTGATCATCGAGCAGGTCCATGAACAGGGCGTAGACGTCGTCCACGACCTCGGAGATCCGGCTGTCCGGGCGGTCCACCTTGTTGATGCACAGCACGACCGGCTTCTGCGCAGCCAGCGCCTTGCGCAGCACGAAGCGGGTCTGCGGCAGCGGCCCCTCGGAGGCGTCGACCAGCAGGACCACGCCGTCCACCATGGACAGCCCACGCTCGACCTCACCGCCGAAGTCGGCGTGCCCGGGGGTGTCGATGATGTTGATGGTCATCCCGCCCTCGGGGGCGGAGGTGCCGGTGTAGCGGATGGCCGTGTTCTTGGCCAGGATCGTGATGCCCTTCTCCCGCTCCAGGTCACCTGAGTCCATCACCCGTTCGACCTCGGTCCCCTCCTTCTGGTGCTGGGCGAAGGCGCCGCCCTGGGTGAGCATGGCGTCGACAAGGGTGGTCTTGCCGTGGTCGACGTGCGCCACGATGGCCACGTTGCGGATGTCGTCACGGGTGGCGGCGCGCACGCCGGAGCTGGTGTCAGCGAGAGGCATAGTCTCCAGTCTCTCAGGTCCGACGGCCTGCTCCTGCCACGTCGGTCAGGAGCAAGGGGTATGCAGCAGGCCGGCGAGGTGCTCGACGATGGGCAGGTCGGCGGTCAGCCAGGCCACCTCGAACAGGTCCTTAAGGGTCAGCCACCGCACCTGGTCGTGGTCCTGCAGGGGCCTGGGCCAGGGCTCTCCAGGCAGCGCGGTGGCCCACCACAGGTCCATCACGGCGGTGGTCGACAGGGTCCAGGCGCCCGGGCCGACCCGCTCCCCCAGGCGCACCCGCAGGCCGAGCTCCTCCTGCACCTCCCGGCGCGCGGCGTGCGCGGAGGTCTCGCCGGGCTCCACCTTGCCCCCGGGGAACTCCCAACCGCCCGCCAACGAGGCGGGCCGGGTCCGCCGTGCGGCCAGGACCCGGGTGGGGCGGGAGAGGTCGTCGACCAGGGCCACGGCCGAGACCAAGACGCAGGGCTGGTGCGGGCGCGCTGGCATACCGCCATCGTCGCAGCCCACCCGTCGACGCCGGTGACGGACGCCGGTGACCGTCGAGGCGCAGGTTACGTTCTCGTAAAGATCCGCGTGGACATCTCCCGCCGGAGACCGACCTGTGGTGAGGTTCGATATCGCCGGTGCACCGGCTCATGGCCGGCGCCTCAGTGGCGCGGCCGACATCTCGAGGAGGAGACACATGATCAATCGCAAGGCTGCCGCGGTGGCCGGCGCCGCCGCACTGGCCCTAGTCCTCTCGTCCTGCGCCGAGTCCGAGCGCGAAAGCGATGGCGAGAACACCGACACCGACGGCGCCGCTACTGGCGCGGCCGGCGACGGAAGCGGCGACGGGGAAATGTCCGACGCCACGTTCATCTTCGGCGCGGCGGGCGAGCCCAAGCTGTTCGACCCGTTCTACGCCAGCGACGGCGAGACCTTCCGCATCACCCGCCAGATCTACGAGCAGCTGCTGGACTTCGAGCCCGGCACCGCCGAGACGATCCCGGGTCTGGCGGAGTCCTACGAGGGCTCCGAGGACGGCTTGACCTGGGACTTCCAGATCCGTGAAGGTGTGAAGTTCCACGACGGCACCGACCTCGACGCCGAGGCGGTCTGCGCGAACTTCGACCGGTGGTACAACCAGACGGGCGCTGCCCAGAACTCGGCCGTCACCTACTACTGGAACAACAACTTCGGTGGGTTCGCCGACCAGTCCGACCGCGACTCGCTCTATGAGTCCTGCGAGGCCACCGACGAGATGACCGCCCAGGTCACCATCACCCGCTACACCTCCAAGTTCCCCGACATCCTGGCCCACGGCGCCTACGCGATCCACAGCCCGTCGGCGATGGAGGAGCACGACGCCAACAACGTCGAGGCCGCCGGTGAGGGCTTCACCTACCCGGCCTACGCGACCGAGCACCCGACCGGCACCGGCGCCTTCCAGTTCGCCGGCTACGACCAGGCCAACGGCACCGTCACCCTGGAGCGGTTCGAGGACTACTGGGGCGAGAAGGCCGGCGTCGCGGAGATGGTCGTCCGGTCCATCCCTGACGAGGCAACCCGTCGCCAGGAGCTCGAGGCCGGCCAGATCCACGGCTACGACCTGCCCAACCCGGTGGACTGGAACAGCCTGGAGGAGGACGGCAACACGATCGAGATCCGCCCGGCGTTCAACATCCTCTACGTGGGTCTGAACGCCACCACCAACGAGGCGCTCCTGGACGTCAACGTCCGCAAGGCCCTCTCGCACGCCATCAACCGCGACCAGCTGGTCCAGTCCCAGCTGCCGGAGGGCGCCGAGGCCGCCAGCCAGTTCTTCCCGGACACGCTGCCGGGCTACAACGAGGACCTGGAGCCCTACGCCTACGACCCGGACATGGCGCGCGAGCTGCTGGAGGAGGCCGGTCACGCCGACCTGGAGATCGAGTTCTGGCAGCCGACCGAGGTGACCCGGCCCTACATGCCGGACCCGGCCAGCATCTTCGACGCCATCCGCTCGGACTGGGAGGCTGTCGGAATCACGGTGAACCCGCGGCCGATGCCGTGGACCGGTGGCTACCTGGAGGGCACCGAGCAGGGCCAGGCCGCGGCCTACCTGCTGGGCTGGACCGGTGACTACAGCTCCCCGGACAACTTCATCGGCACCTTCTTCACCCAGCAGGACAACGCCTTCGACACCGGCAACTACGACTTCGCCGACGAGCTGACCGACATGCTCGTGGAGGCGGACTCCGAGCCGGACCCGGACGCGCGCGAGGAGATGTACAAGGAGATCAACGCTCGCATCGCCGAGGACTTCCTCCCCGGCCTGCCGATCTCGCACTCCCCGCCTGCCATCGTGGTTTCCGAGGCCGTGCAGGGGCTGATCACCAGCCCGTTGGCGGCAGAGGACTTCTCCACCGTCACGATCGACGAGTGAGCGTCCCTGCTCGTTGAGCAGTGAGCCTCACCGCCGCCGGGGCAGCTCGTCCAGAGCTGCCCCGGCGGTGTCGTGAACACCTCCCGCGCAGGTTGAAAGGTAGGTTTCCCGGGTGACCAAGTACATCGTGCGACGACTGTTCCAGGCCGTCATCGCGCTGTTCATGCTCAGCGTCCTGCTGTTCATCTGGCTGCGCTCGCTGCCCGGTGGGCCGGTCTCGGCGCTGCTCGGTGAGCGCAGCACGGCCGCGGACCGCGAGGCCCTGGAGCGGGCGCTCGGCCTGGACCAGCCGATCTTCGTCCAGTACTGGCGCTTCCTGACCCGGGCGCTGAGCGGCGACTTCGGCACCTCCACCTTCGTGGCTCCCGGCCAGGACGCCCTGCAGGTCTTCCTCGCCCGGCTCCCGGCAACGATCGAGCTGAGCCTGTTCGCCCTGCTCATCGCCGTCACCCTGGCCATCCCGCTCGGCTACGTCGCGGCCCGTCGCAGGGGCCGTCCCCTGGACACCGGTGCGGTGATGTTCTCCCTGGTGGGTGTCGCCGTGCCGGTCTTCTTCCTCGCCTTCGTGCTGCGGGACGTCTTCGCCGTGAACCTCGGCTGGCTGCCGGCCTCGGGCCGGTCCACGGTCGGCATCAACTCCACCGACGTCACCGGTCTGTTCGTCCTGGACGGGCTGCTGACCAGGGAGTGGGACGCCGCCTGGGACGCGCTGAGGCACCTCATCCTGCCGGCCCTGGCCCTGGCCTCCATCCCGTTCGCGGTGATCTTCCGCATCACCCGCGCCTCGGTGCTGGACGTCCTCGACGAGGACTACGTCCGCACCGCCCGCGCCAAGGGCCTGACCTCCCAGGTGATCCGGGGGCGGCACATCCTGCGCAACGCGCTCATCCCCGTCGTCACCACGGTCGGTCTGCAGATCGGCGCGCTGCTCGCCGGGGCGGTGCTGACCGAGCGGGTCTTCTCGATCCGCGGCATCGGCGACGCGCTCGCCCGCGGGTTCGAGCAGCGAGACTATCCCGTGCTCCAGGTCCTCATCATGATGGCGGCCCTGATCTACATCATCGTCAACCTGCTCGTGGACATCGCCTACGCCGTGATCGACCCACGCGTCCGGGCGAAGTGAGGCATCGATGAACCGACCGACCAACCCCCTCTCGCCCAAGGCCAAGAAGGAGCGCATCGACTCGCTGGCGTCTTCGGCGGGCGGCCCCCGCGCCGACGCGGACACCGCCACCGACATCGCGGTGCGTGACGTGCAGGTCTCCGACGCCGGCAGCGTCGGCGAGGACGAGGGTGTCAGCCTGTGGCGCAGCGCCTGGCACCGCCTGCGGCGCAATGTGATCTTCCTCATCGGCGCCGCCATCGTGGTGGCCTTCCTGGTGCTGTCGATCATCGCGCCCTGGATCGCCCCGCACGACCCCAGCGCCCGCCTGCTCATCGGCGAGGTCTCCCGCCAGGCCAACCCGGTGCCTCTCCCGCAGCCCGGCTTCCCGCTGGGCGCGGACGACCGCGGTCGTGACGTGCTCTCCCGGCTCATCGTCGGCTCCCGGCAGACCCTCATGGTGGGCGTCCTGGCCACCCTCGGCGGCTTGGTGGGCGGGGTCACCCTGGGCACGCTGGCCGGCGCCTTCGGCGGCTGGGTGGACGCGGCCGTGATGCGCGTGGTGGACGTGCTGCTCTCCATCCCCTCGCTGCTGATGGCCTTCACCATCGCCGCGATGTTCGCCCGCCCTTCCCAGTGGACGCTGATCACCGCGATCGCCATCGTGCAGATCCCGATCTTCGCCCGGCTGCTGCGCGGATCCATGCTGGCCCAGCGCCGCAGCGACCACGTCGTCGCGGCTACCGCCCTGGGGGTGAAGAAGGCGCCCATCGTCTTCCGGCACATGCTGCCCAACTCGATCGGCCCGGTCATCGTGCAGGCCACGCTGGTGCTGGCCACCGCGATCATCGACGCGGCGGCGCTGTCCTTCCTCGGCCTGGGCAACCCTGATGACCGGATGCCGGAGTGGGGGCAGATGCTGGGCCAGAGCCAGCAGTACTTCAACACCTTCCCGCACCTGGCCTACTACCCGGCCCTGTGCATCATCGTCGTCGCGCTGGGGTTCACCCTGGTCGGTGAGTCCCTGCGCGAGGCGCTCGACCCCAAGTCCCGACGGTGAGGTGGCGTCCATGACCAACCCGACCACGAACCAGCCGGCCCCCCGGCCGGCCCGCCCCGGCAGCCACGGGGAGCCCCTGCTGCACGTCGAGGACCTGTCAGTCACCTTCGGCATGAAGGGCAAGCGACCCTTCAAGGCCGTCGACGGGATCTCCTTCGACGTCGCCCCGGGCCAGACGGTGGGCCTGGTGGGCGAGTCCGGCTGCGGCAAGTCGGTGACCTCGCTGGCGATCATGCGGCTGCTGCCCCAGCGCGGCAACCAGGTCACCGGCAGCGTCCGGTTCGCCGACGAGGACCTGCTCACCCTCTCCGATGCGCAGATGCGCGACCGACGCGGCGCGGAGATGGCGATGATCTTTCAGGACCCGCTGTCCTCACTGAACCCGGTTGTGGCGCTCGGCGTGCAGGTGGCCGAGGTGATCGAGCGGCACAAGCGCGCCAAGCGTGACCGGGCCCGCAAGGAGGCCGCGGACATGCTGGAGAAGGTGGGGATCCCCGACCCGACCCGGCGACTGAAGGACTACCCGCACCAGCTCTCCGGGGGTATGCGGCAGCGCGCCCTCATCGCGATGGCGCTGGCCTGCGAGCCCCGCCTGCTCATCGCCGATGAGCCGACCACCGCGCTGGACGTGACGATCCAGGCCCAGATCCTGGCGCTGCTGCGGGAGCTGGTGACCGAGTCGGGCACCGCGCTGATCATGATCACCCACGACCTCGGCGTGGTCGCCGGGCTCTGCGACGAGGTGAACGTCCTCTACGGCGGCCGGATCGTGGAGCGGGCCCAGCGCCACGAGCTGTTCGCCAACCCGCGTCACCCCTACACCCACGGCCTGCTCGCCTCGATCCCCCGCCTCGACGGCGGGCGCGAGCGGCTGTCCCCGGTGCCGGGGTCGGTCGCCGACAACCTGCCCTGGGACCACGCCTGCGCGTTCGCGCCCCGCTGCGTCAACGCGCTCGACACCTGCCTGTCCGTGACCCCGGCCCTGGAGACCGAGCGTCCCGGCGCCGACCCCGATGCCCCGGAGGCGCACCTGCTGCGCTGCCACAACCCGATGGGAGGCCGGCCGTGAGCACCCCAGCGGAGCGCCCCGAGCCCCGTGCCGAGGACCCTGCACAGCCCCGCCCGGACCGCGCCGAGCAGCACCCCGGTGCCCAGGACGACCTGCTCGTCGACGTTCGCGGGCTCAAGGTGCACTTCCCGATCAAGCGGGGCGTGATCCTCGACCGCACGGTTGGTCACGTCTATGCCGTGGACGGGATGGACCTGCAGATCCGCCGCGGGGAGACCTACGGCCTGGTCGGGGAGTCCGGCTGCGGCAAGTCCACCTTCGGCCGGGCGCTGCTGCGCCTGGAGGACCTCACCGAGGGTGAGGTCTACTTCGACGGGGTGGACCTGGCCTCGCTCAAGGGCGAGAAGCTGCGCACCCAGCGCCGGCACATGCAGATGGTCTTCCAGGACCCCCTGGGCAGCCTGGACCCCCGCCAGACCGTGGAGCAGCTGCTGCTGGAGGGGATGCAGGCGCACGGCATGGTCAAGGGCGGCAAGGCCAAGGACCGGCTGGTCGAGCTGCTCAAGGCGGTCGGGCTGCCGCGGACCGCGCTGACGAAGTACCCCCACGAGTTTTCCGGCGGGCAACGGCAGCGCATCGGCATCGCCCGGGCCCTGTCCGTGGACCCGCAGCTGATCGTCGCCGACGAGCCGGTGAGCGCGCTGGACGTCTCGGTGCAGGCCCAGGTGATCAACCTGCTGGTGGACCTGCAGGAGGAGTTCGGGCTGACCTACCTGGTCATCGCCCACGACCTGGCCGTGGTCCGGCACATCAGCGACCGGATCGGGGTGATGTACCTCGGCGGGCTCGTCGAGGAGGCGGAGGCAGACGACCTCTACGCCGCTCCCCTGCATCCCTACACCCGGGCCCTGCTCTCGGCCGTGCCGGTCCCCGACCCGGAGGTCGAGGACTCCCGCGAGCAGATCCTGCTGGTCGGTGACCTGCCCTCCCCCGCCAACCCGCCCCCGGGCTGCCGGTTCCACACCCGCTGCCCCTGGCGGCAGGAGACGCGCTGCGACGACGAGCGCCCCCCGCTGAGGGTCGTGCAGATCGACGGCGTGCCGGCCCACCACCGGGTGGCCTGCCACTGGGCCGAGGAGATCGCCAGCGGCGAGATCCAGCCACACGACGTGAAGGTCGTGCTCACCGACCCCACGGACAAGCAGTCGGACAGCGACGACTCCCTCTACGCCAACGTCACCGGGCACGTCGCCGACGTGGACTGAGGGCGCGCTCCGCTGGCCCGGCTGACCACCCGGGCCGGTGGCGGAGGTATCACCCGGAGCCGTCCCCGCTCTTCTCCCACAGACCCCGGCGCCCGGCCGGGGCAGGGAGAAGGGACGAGTTCCGATGTGGACGTCTGAGGACTTTCCCGGCGCCGACAAGGTGCCGTGGCAGCTGCTCATCCGGGCCAAGTTCGTGCGTGAGATCGACGCGTTCGTGGCCAGCACCATCGTCAACCAGCTTGCGCACGTCGCCTCCGCTGAGCTCACCGTCAAGGTCGCCGACGCGGCCGCCACGGCCATGCGGTCGGGGTCGCAGCCGCGTGAGGAGGTCAGCCGCACCGCCCGCGCCGAGACGCTCCTGGCCGTGGCCGAGTTCATCGAGATCTGCCCGCCGTGGCCCTGGCCGCGCCCGTGGCCCTGGCCTCCGCGGCCCCCGTGGCCGCCGCGGCCCTGGCCGTGGCCCGACCCGCCGCCGTGGTCCGAGCAGGACAGGCTGCTGCCCGAGCTCGGCACGCCATACGAGGGTCTGGTCCTGCAGGCGGCGCTGGAGCTGATCGACCGGGTCGGCAGCCCCCAGCTACAGGACCTGGGGGCCGTGCTGAAGGAGGTCGGTCACCACTAAGTGGTTGGGTGCACCCACCCCGCGGGGCCAGGAGGGCTTTGCCCACCCCGCGGGGTTGGGCGCGCCCGCCGTCGGACGGGGCAGCGGGCCTCGCTCGACCCGACAGCGGGCCTCGCTCGACCGGCGCGCCCGGCGACCCGCGGCTACTGTCGATCAAGACCGTTGGCCGACCCAAGGACGGAGCACCCATGGCCTGGCACGACGTCCTCATCGTCGGTGGCGGCAACGCCGGCATCTCCCTCGCCGCCCGGCTGCGGCGCCTCGGCGCCCACGACGTGGCGATCGTGACGCCGGACCGCCCGCACCGCTACCGGCCGATGCTCAACTACGTCGCCGCCGGCCAGGCCGCGATGAGCGAGCTCACCCGCACGGCCGCCTCCGTCGTGCCGAAGGGTGTCACCTGGCTGCCCACCACGGCGGTCGCGGTGCACCCGGAGCAGCGGGAGCTGGAGCTGGAGGACGGGCGGCGGGTCGGCTACGGCGACCTGGTGCTGGCGACCGGGCTCGAGGAGGACAGGGATGCCATACCGGGCCTGGCGGAAGCCATGGACGCCGGCTGGGCACGCACCGCCCACCTGGAGAGCCAGGCTGAGGGCATGTGGCCGACGATCAGGTCGATGACGCGTGGCCGGGTCGCCTTCACCGTGCCGCCCGAGCCCTCCCCGTGCGGCGGGACGGCGCTCAAGCCGCTCTTCCTCGCCGTCGACCACTGGCGTGAGCAGGGGGTGCTGGACGCCATCGACGTGCATCTGGTCACGCCCTTTGCCTCCGTGCTCGACCTGCCCTTCGTCGACCACCGGCTCGAGCCGCTGCTGGCCGAGGCCAGGGTCAACGTGCACCACAGCTCGACCGTCGGTGCGGTCGACCACGAGGCGCGCAGCCTGACCCTCGACGGCGCTGGGCGCGGACTGCGGCTGGAGGACGTCGACCACGCCTTCGTCGTCCCGCACTACCGCGGCCCGTCCTGGCTGACCCCGCTCGCCGCCCCGGATGGCGTCGGCCAGGTCGACGTCGATCCCGGGACGATGGCCCACCGCAGCGCGCCGCGGGTGTGGAGCCTCGGCGACGTCGCCCGCCTGCAGACCCGCCCCTCGGGCGGGGCCCTGCGGCGGCAGGTCGAGGTGCTCGCCGACAACATCCGCGCCCAGCGGCTCGGCGAGCCGCTGGGGCGCTACGACGGCTACACGATCATCCCGGTCACGACCGACCGAAGGCGGCTGCTCCTGGCCGAGTTCGACCGCTCCGGCGCCCAGCAGCAGTCGACCAGGCTGGTCGACGTCACCGTGCCCCGGCGGGCGCTGTGGGTCTTCGACCGCTACCTGGAGCCGGTGATCTACTTCCGGGCGTTGCTCAAGGGTCGGCTCGTCCCCTGAGCCGGCCAGAGGTCATACCTCGGTGTCGAGCAGCTCCTTGAGGTGCTCGTCGAGCTCGGCGAGGTAGGACTCCTCGAAACCGAAGAGCCCGAAGTGGCCGGCCACCGAGTGCAGCACCCGCAGCTCGCTGCCGGGCACCAGCGCCTGCTCCCGCTCGCAGTCCCGCGGCGGGAAGAACATGTCCTCGTCGATCGGCATCACGAAGGTCCGCGCGGTGACCCGGCCGAGGGCCGCCGACAGGTCGCCGCCGGTGTGGCGGGCCACGTCGCCGCGCTGCCACTTCCAGGCCATCGCCAGCAGCGCGTTGGGGTCCATCGCCGCGAACGTGGGCCGCAGGAACCGGTCGCGGAACTCCTCGAAGGTGTCCCAGGTGACGTCCGGCAGCTGCACGTTGCGCCAGAACTCCGAGCGCCAGAACTCAGTCGACAGCCCCATCACCGCCCAGATGTCGGCGTGCCGCCGCAGCCCGTCCGCGACGTCGGCCGGGGATGAGTAGTCGCCGCCGTTCCAGCCCGGGTCGGAGGTGATGGCGTCCATCAGGGTCTGGGTGAAGAGGAAGTCGTGCGGGGTGTTCTGCGCGGTGCCGGCGATCATCGCCGCCCGCTGCACCTTCTCGGGGAAGCGCACCGCCCACTCCCAGGTCTGCTGGGCCCCCATCGACCCGCCGACCACGAGGGCCAGCCGCTCGATGCCCAAGACCTCGCGCAGCAGCTGCTCCTGGGCGCGCACGTCGTCCCCGATCCGCACGTGGGGGAAGGCGGCCATCGCGATCTCGCCGGCGGTGTTGTGCGGGGAGGTCGACAGGCCGTTGCCGATCTGGTTGACCACGACGATGAAGTAGCTCGACGGGTCCAGCGCCCGACCCTCCCCGATGTAGGTCAGCTCCCACGCCTGGTGGGTGCCGGAGAACCAGGTGGGGATGAGGATGGCGTTGTCCCTGGCCTCGTTGAGCTCGCCGTAGGTGGCGACCGCGAGCTGCAGGTCCGGGACGACGCCGCCCTCCTCCAGCTCGAACCGGCCGAGCCCGTGCAGCTCGTAGGGCCCCTGCACCTCGGGGGTGTAGAACGGGTTCTCCAGGGTCATCTCTGTCTCCTCCTTGAGCAGGTATGCGATGTCCGGAGCTGGCCGTGCCGGCACGTGGCGGCAGGTGCCCCGACGCTCGCACCCTACGGCCTCGGCCAGCGCTCGTGCGGCCTCTCCCGCCGCCTAGTAGCCGCCCGTCAGCTCCAGCGCACCCTGGCCCGTTGCCGCCAGACCCGGTCCAGGATCCCTACGGGGTCGTCCACGGCGTCTGGCGAGGTTCGGTTCCACAGGGCGAGGTAGAGCGCAGGCGCTGACCCACGGATCGTCACGGTTTCGGAATCGGGGTCGGCAGCCACCGGGCTGTCGGGGGCGGTTCCTGGGCCGATCTCACCACCCTCACCCTCCAGCCGGGTGGTGACGACCGCGCCGTCAGCCTGCACCTCCACCGCCCAGGCCCGGTCCCCCGCAGCCGGCCTCACGCCGAAACACAGCGGCCCCGCGCCCTGGAAGCGCGACCTGCCCCGGGTGACGAAACCGGTCAGCATCTCGTCGACACCGTCCAGGGCGACCTGGGGGTCGATAAAGTCGGCGTCCTGCGGCGTGGGGAGCCGGCCCAGGCTCGCGGCGAGCGCGTCGACCGCATGGATGGTCGTCTCGTGACACTGCCTGCGCGCCCAGAACACCCGCGGCGCGGGCGCGTCCTTGAGGAAGACGTCGGCCCGGACGTCATCCGGCACCTCCCGCAGGGTGCCGATCACGGCGTCGGCGCCCTCGAGGAGCCAGGCGACCGGGTCGGCGGCCTGCTGGCCCTCAGCGTTCCAGCTCGGCGGGTGGCAGTCCTGCCCGAGCAGGTTCGCCCGCGCCCAGCGGTGGACCATCCCCTGGTGCGCCAGGAGCTTGCGCACGGTCCAGGTCGGACAGGTCGGCACCACTGCGTCCACCCCCGACCGGGCGGCGAAGCGTGCGAAGGCGTCTACCGCCGTGCGCAGCCCGGTGACGTGCTCCTCGACGGTGCGGTGCTCCATACCCGGATCATGACAGCCCTCGCACGATCGGGTCCACGACCTGGCGCAGTCCGAGGCATGCCTGCGGCCCGGCTCGCTCGGAGCCGGGCGCGGGGCGGGGTCATCGCAGGTGCCAGGTGACGCCGTGGTCGTCGACGGTCGCGCTGAGCCCTCGTTCGTGCACCCAGGTGTGGTGCCGGGGACAGAGAAGGGCGTAGTTGGACAGGTCTGACCTGCCGCCCCGGGCCCAGGGGATGACGTGGTGGGCGTCGCACCAGGTCGCGGGCACGGTGCAGCCCGGGACGGTGCAACCCTTGTCACGCACGGCCAGGCGGACCCGCTGCCCGGGGGTGACGAGACGGTGGCGTCGGCCCTGGTCCACGACCTCCGACGGTCCGCCGAGCACCATCGGGATGATGTCGGCCTCGCAGGCCAGCCGCCGGATCGACTCCGCGCTGACGGTGGCCCCGGCGGCGGTGGCGCCGCATCCGGGCAGCTGCCCGTCAGTCTCGGCCAGGCTGCGCCGCAGGGTCTCCAGATCGAGGGTGACGATCAGGGTCGCCTTCGTGGTGGTCGGTTGACCTTTGCTGCCGGCGACGCCGCGGCGGACCACGGTCATCAACGCGTCGTAGCGCCGCTGCCCGGGCGTGCGCCGGTCTTCCTCACCGGTCGCCTTGACCTCCTCGCGGGAGGCCGGTGCCGCCAGCGGGGAGGTCAGGATCGCCTTGACGGCCGCGTAGTCGGCGTCGTCGCCGAAGGTCATGATGATCCGTTTGACCGAGCCGTCGGCCAGCGACGACTCGTGCACATCGCGCAGCTCGTGCTGGGCCCGCCGTCGCTCCTCGTGGTCCTTCTCCGGCAGGCACTCCTGCAGCAGCTTGCTGATGATCGCGCTGATGTCTTGGTCGTCGAAGTCCGGCTTGCAGCCGGACTTCGCCATCAGGTCCACGGCCTGCCCGTACTCCTCGGGCGACACTGCCCGGCGGATCCGCGTCAGGGCCCGGTGCAGAGTGGCCGCCCGCTCCAGCGACATACCTCCGGTCAGCACACCGTCGACCAACGGGGCATGGACCTGCTCCTGGCCCGCCTGCGCCATACGGACCAGGGCGTGCAGCACCGGCTTGGCCAGGTCCGGACAACGCAAAGCCAGCCAGTCGGCCAGGCTCATCCCCTCAGCGGTGTGCAGCCCTCGCTGGCGTGCTTCGCAGGCCAGCCGCACCCGCGCCCGCTGCAGCGCGGAGGCGACCGTCGAGACCGCCTCCAACCCCGACCGCAGCTCCGCCTCCTGCAGCCGGGCAACCTCCTGAGTGGCCAGGTCAGCGTATGTCGCCTCCCGCCCCGCCTCGCGCAGGCACCCCACCACCTGCTCCCCGGGCAGCCGGGTTGCGGGCAGCCGACCCTCCCGGACCTCCCCCGCGGTGGTCCGGAGCACCTCTCCGGTCCAACTCTGCTTCATGCGAACAACTGTACGATGCGGCACCGACAAACCCCGTTCGCCGGAGGTGACGGTGCCTAGTCGGTCACTGTCGCTCCGGGCTCCGACAAGGTCGCAAGTCAAGAGCGGAGTCGGCCAGGAGTGGCGAGGTGGTGCATGGATGTGTGTTCATGACGGCGTCGAACTCGTCCCGCAGGCCAACGTGGCCCAGATCCCTCCGCAGCCGCGTGGTCGCGCTTGTGAGCAGACCCACGTGAAGACGGGATCGATGATCGCGCACAGTTGCGAAGAGCCAGATTCTGATCCGGGCCCATCGGGTACTTAGGATTTCATCCGTGAGCCACCCCTACCGCCTCGGCAGCATCATCGGCTTGATCGGTGCCACGGTCTTCGTCCTGGTCAACCGGGCAGCCCTCCCAGGAGCGTGGCCGACGGTGGCCCTGATCACCTACGTCGCCGCCGTGGCGTTCTACGTCTGGGCGGTGTGGCTCCGCCCCGCCTCGGCGCTACCGGCCGGGCAGCCGCCGCACCCCCGGGCTGGTCTGGTCTACCTAGGGTCGGTGGCCGGCATGCTCCTGTTCTTCTTCCTCGGGGGGTCGCCCTGGCCCAGGCGGACCGGGAGGCTCTCATGCCTGCCCTGGTGGCCCTAGGCGTTGGCTTGCACTTCGTGCCGTTCGCCGCAGCCTTCCGGGCACCCGTTTTTCGCACCCTGGGGTGGCTGCTGGCCGGCATCGGGCTGATCGGCCTTGTCGTTGGCTGGCTGGGCACCGGGGCCACCGCCGCTGCTGCGGCAGCCGTCACCGCCGGCGTCGTGATGCTGGTAGTCATGGGTAGCGGGGCGCTCGTTGCTCCTCGAAGCGGCTGAACCAGCAGGTGGGTGACCACCTCGCTGAGGAGCGAGGCTTGCACCATCGATCGCTCACGGCCTAGCCTCCCACGCGGCGGTGCTCCCGACGTGGTCACCGATTCCTTGAAAAGTGGGCCAGCGCGCAGGACGCGGCATGGCCGTGGCAGGCAGAGGTCACCCATGGCGGCATAAGGGGTAGACGGAATCACTTGGGCCCGCTGGCCCGCCGTCATTCCGTAGGCGTCGGCGAAGGCGCGCACCCGGGTGGGAATGTGTGCCTTGACCAGCGAGGGAGCCCGGTCCTCAGGATCGACAAGGGGTGCCCACCAGTAGAGCGCGTTGGCGAGGTCGGCGACACGCGTGGTCGGCCGGGCGAGGTCGAAGTCGATCAACGCCTTCGGGCGTGAGTCGGCGAACACAACGTTGCCGGGGCAGTAGTCCATGTGCGACACGAGCTCCGCCTTGTCGATCAGGGGGACCACCCCGGCAGGCCGTCTTCCAGGAGTTCCGCCCCAGGTCGCACCAGTTGGCGGGAGCCAACCGTCTGCCGCTTCGTGCAGCCGACGAATGAGCGCCCCCAGTGCTCCTAGTGCCTCTACCGTCGTCGCGTAGGCAGGTAACGGCTCGACCGGCACGTCACCAGCCACGTAGGAGAGGATCTCCCGTCCTTGTGCGTCATACCCCAGCGGCTCGGGACACTCGGTGAATCCCCGACTGCGCACGTGCGCAAGATACGCCTGGATGGTGGCCGTGAACGGCCGCACCGGACGGCGCACGGTCTGCCCAACCCGGACCACGTGGGTGACACCCTCGCTAGCCAGCGTCTGCTCGACATCCTCGGTCACCCCAGAACCGTAGTACCGGTACGGCGCCTACGGCTGAGAGGTGCGCGGGCAACGGCGGCTCCGGTCTGTCACGGTGCGGTGCTGCTCACCGGCACATCCCAGATAAGTGCGCGCACATCGACGGAGCGGAGTCGCGATGTCACGAACCTGTGGCAGCATTTCGTCACCGCGAGGCGCCTTCGATTGACGCACCGCCTCGACCGCGCCTCATGCCAAGGTGGCCACGTGGACACACGCGACCTGCAGACCTGGACGACCGAGCACCGCCTGCTCTTCGCCGACGCCGTCGACGCCCTGGGCGAGGAGCACGCGGGCGACCCGACGCTCTGCGAAGGCTGGGACGTGCGGACCCTCACCGGCCACATGCTGCAACCCATCATGGTCCCCTCCTGGCGCTTCATGCTCACCGCCGCGCGCGTGCGCTCGATGGCGCGGGCTTGCGACGTCATCGCGGCCCGTCTCTCCGACCGGCCGCTTGCGGAGGTGAGCGGTGAGCTGCGGCGGCGCGCCGGCACGCCTGCCGAGCCCTGGTACATCGGCGCCGCCGGCCCCTACGCCGACAGCTGCATCCACCTGCGAGACCTCACCCTCCCCCAGGGCCTGGGCGTCACGGTCCAACCCGATCGCTGGGAGACGGTCATCGACATCATCGTCTCGCCCCGCGGTCAGGCGTCGTTCCTCGCCTCCAAGGGCTTCCTGGACGGGCTCGCGTGGCGAGCCACGGACCAGGACCGGGTATGGGGTGCCGGTCCCCTCGTCGAGGGCACCGCCGAGGCGCTGGCGATGACGATGTCCGGGCGCACGGCATACCTCGACCAGCTCGACGGCGATGGCGTGCCGCTGGTGCGCGACCGGCTCGCGGCCGCCAGAGGATGAGTAGGCCGTAGGGACCTGGAGCGCGTCGGCAGCGTCCGCACGCCCTGTGTCCAGACCGGTGTGGTTCCTCGGCGGATACTGGGCCGGTGACGTCCCACCTTCGCCCCACCCGACACTTCACCCCGCGCTCGACGTGGATGAACGACCCCAACGGCCTCGTCTTCGTCGACGGGGTCTACCACCTGTTCTTCCAGACCAACCCCGAGGGCGTCGAGTGGGGCAACATGTCGTGGGGCCACGCCACCTCGCCCGACCTGCTGACCTGGACCGAGCACGACGTCGCGCTGCGATTCTCCGAGCAGGAGGCGGTCTTCTCCGGCAGCGTCGTGGTCGACCACGGCAACACCTCCGGGCTCGGCGACGGCGACGCTCCCCCGCTGGTCGCGCTCTACACCAGCCACTACGAGGTCGGATCGCCGCGCGCAGGCACGCAAGCGCAGTCGCTCGCCTGGAGCACCGACGGGGGTATGACGTGGCGCCGCTACCCGGGCAACCCGGTCCTGTGCCGCCAGAGCGCCGACTTCCGCGACCCGAAGGTCTTCGGGCACCCCACCGGGTGGGTGATGGTCGCGGTCGAGGCCAACCACCGCCAGGTGGTCCTCTACCGCTCGGACGACCTTTTGGCCTGGGAGCACCTGTCGACCTTCGGGCCGCTCGGCTCGACCGAGGGGGTGTGGGAGTGCCCGGACCTCTTCGAGCTGCCGGTCGACGGAGGGCCGCAGACCGCGTGGGTGCTGGTCGTCAGCCTCGGCGCGGGCGGACCCGCAGGCGGCTCGGGCACGCAGTACTTCGTCGGTGACTTCGACGACCGCACCTTCACGCCCCTGCCGGGAGACACCGGACGGTGGCTCGATGTCGGCCCCGACCACTACGCGGCCGTGTCCTTCGACAACACCGGCGACCGGCGCATCATGATCGGCTGGGCGAGCAACTGGGCCTACGCCCGCCGCACGCCGACACCGACCTGGCGCTCCTCCATGTCGCTGGCCCGCGAGGTGTCCTTGCGCCGCTCACCGGGCGGTCGACCGGTGCTGCACCAGGACCCCGTCCTGCCGGACGACCTGCTCCAGCACCGCCTCGCCGTGCCCGCCGGCGTCAGGTCGACGCTGACCCTGACGACCGACGAGGGCAGGGACCCGTTGGTCCTCACCGTCGACGCTGGCGCCGACCGCATCACCCTGGACCGTTCCCGCTGCGGCGACGTAACCTTCTCCCCGGACTTCCCGACGGTGGTCGAGGCGCCGCTGCCGGACCGCGACGGCGCGGTGGACGTGCTTGTCGTCGTGGACGCCTCGGTCGTGGAGGTCTACGCCCTCGACGGGGCGCTCACCCTCACCGCGCAGGTCTTCCCCAGCGCGCCTCTCACTACGCTTGGAGTCGACGCTGCCTAAGAACCTGGGCCCGCCGTCAGAGACTTCTCACCACATCTGTCCGAACGGGTCCACAGCTCGTGAGTCCAAACCCCCGGCCGGTGCCCGGCCAGGCAATCAGGCTCAAGCCTTGAGCACGTAACGCAGGATCTCCACCACCTGGTCGGTGGTCGTGCACCAGGCCTGAGCCTCGGCGTCGACCTCCTTGAGGGGATGGACGGTATCGGCCTCGTGGAGGGTCACGTACGGCTTGCCCAGGGCGGCGCAGTAGCCCGCATCGAAGGCGGCGTTCCACTGCTTGTACTTGTCCCCGAAACGCACGACGACCAGGTCGCTCTTCCTGATGAGGGTACGGGTGCGAATGGCATTGACCTTGGCGGACTGGTGATCACGCCAGAACTGGCTCGCGGTTTCACCCAGGTGGTCGCCGGCGGCGTCGCTCGCGGGGTGGTCGGTCACCGGCGCGGTGAAAACCACGTCCAGCCCGGCGGCCTCGGCGCCGCGCTGGATCTGATCACGCCAATCGGTGTGGATCTCGCCGGAAAGATAGACATAAAAACTCATTGCTCGGGGCTCCTATATGGGGTGTGGACAGATCTAATCTTGCTGTCTGGTTCCGATTCTACCGCCCAGCCACAATTCAAGGAGAAAAGGGTCGAGACATGAGTGGTCGAAGCCTGGTTAACCGGAGGTCCCATGATGCAGCTGAGCGCCATGACGCGACCCGTCAGCGCCGCTGGCGGATGCGTGACACCGCGGCCTCAGTCGCTACGCCGCATCGACCGAACCCCGACGACCAGCCCGACCACCGCTGTCACCAAGGCTGCGACGAAACCCCACAGCACCGGCCCGGCCGCCAGCTGGCCCGCGAAGAGTGCCCGCTCGGCCTCCACGACATACGACAGAGGGTTGACCCGGGCGAGGGCCTGCATCCATCCCGGCCCGCCGTCGAGCGGCAGGAGCATCCCGGAGAGGATCATCAGCGGGAAGAGCACCGTCTGCTGCACCACCCAGAACATCCAGTCCTGCTTGCGCACGGCGAGCGCCAGCGCATAGCTCAGCGCGCTGATGCCGACACCCAGCACCGCCAGCAGGACCAGCCCGAGCAGCGCGCCGAGGGGGTGCGGGCGGAAGCCGAAGGGCAGCATCACCAGCACGATGACGACCGCCTGGGCGACCAGGGTGACGATCTCCTTCAGCGCCCGGCCGACCAGCAGCGAGGAGCGCGCCAGCGGGGTGACGAGCATCCGCTCGTGGGCACCGGTCTGCATCTCGAAGAGCAGGTTGGCGCCCACCGTGCTGGAGCCGAAGAGCGAGATCATCACCAGGATCGCGGGGACGAACCACTGCCAGACCTCTCCCCCGGGCAGCCCGCCCCCGAGGTTGCCGGCCAGCAGTGGGCCGAAGAGCGCAAGGAAGAAGATCGGCTGGATCAGCGAGAAGACCACCGAGAACGGGTCGTGCAGGGTGGGGCGCAGCTCGCGGGCCAGCACGATGAGGCTGTCGCGCACGACGCTGCGGCGCGACGCCGCGGGGGGTGCGCCGACGGGTGCGCCGGGGTGGGTCAGGGTCGTGGTGCTCATGCTGCGGCCTCCGGGGTGGGCTCGGTCGCGGCGTGCGCCTCGCGCAGGCTGCGGCCGGTGAGGGTAAGGAAGACGTCGTCCAGGGTGGGGCGCCGCACCTGCAGATCGGTGATGGGTATGCCGTCCGCGTCCGCCGTGCGCACCAGCTCGGGCACCCGGGTGGAACCCGCTGTGATGCCCGCGGTGAGGGTGGCACCGTCGAGGCGCACCTCGCTGGTCGCCTCCCACTCTTCTAGCCGGGCGGCCAGGCGGGCAGTCTGCTCCGCGTTCGCTGTAGTGACGGTGAGCCGGTCGCCGGCGTGCTTGCTCTTGAGCGACTCGGGGGTGTCGTCGGCGATGATCTGCCCATCGTCGACGATGACGACCCGCGCGGCCATGGTGTCGGCCTCGTCGAGGTAGTGCGTGGTCAGCAGGAGCGTGATGTCGTGCTCCTCGCGCAGCGCGGTGATGTGCTCCCACAGGTTGGCCCGGTTGTGCGGGTCCAGGCCAGTCGAGGGCTCGTCCAGGACCAGCAGCTCCGGGGCGTGCATGAGCCCCATCGCCACGTCGAGGCGACGCCGCTGGCCCCCGGACAGGTCGGAGACCTTGGTCCGCTCCTTGCCGGCCAGGTCCAGCCCCGTCATGAGGTCCTGCGCCCGCGCCCGCGCGGCCCGCCGGTTCATCCCGAAGGTCACGCCCTGCACGACGAGCTCGTCGAGGGCGCGCTGGCCGTGGCCGGCGCCGTTGCCCTGCCCGACATACCCCAGCCGTTGGCGCACCTGGGCGGGGTGCTGGACCACGTCATACCCAGCCACCCGGGCGGTGCCGGCGGTCGGTCGGGTGAGAGTGGTGAGCATCCGCATGGTGGTGGTCTTGCCGGCGCCGTTAGGGCCCAGCACGGCGACGGTCTCGCCGCGCTCCACGTGCAGGTCCACGCCGCGCACCGCGTGCACCGTGTCTTTGCGTCCGACGAAGTCCTTCGTCAGACCCCTTGTCTCGATCATGGTCAGTCTTCTTCCTCTCGCTCGGTCCTGCCGCAGCCACGCTAGGAGGAGTAGCGGCCAGATCCTGGCCGCTTCTGCATCGCATACTGAGGAGATGACAACTCCGTCCGGACGGCTGCTCACCCTGCTGTCGCTGCTGCAGGCCCGGCGCGACTGGCCGGGCGAGACGCTGGCCGACCGGCTGGGTGTGAGCCGGCGCACGGTGCGACGCGACGTGGACCGGCTGCGGGAGCTGGGCTACCCGGTGCAGACGACCAAGGGCCCGGCCGGTGGCTACCGGCTGGCGCCCGGCAGCGACTTGCCGCCGCTGCTCTTCGACGACGAGCAGGCGGTGGCGGTGGCCGTGGCGCTGCAGACGGCGACGCTGGGAGTGACCGGCGTCCAGGAGGCCGCGGTCCGCGCGCTCGCGACGATCCGCCAGGTCATGCCCTCGCGGCTGCGACACCGGGTCGACGCGCTGCAGGTGCTCACCGTGCCGCCCACCTCTTCGCCCGCTGCCACGGTCGACCCCGAGGTGCTGCTGCAGGTCGGGGCCTGTTGCCGCGACCATCACGTCCTGCGCTTCGACTACGTCGACACCGAAGGTGCGCAGTCTCTGCGCCGGGTCGAGCCACACCGGCTGGTCAGCCGCCGCGGTCGTTGGTATGCCGTGGCCTGGGATCTCGACCGCGCGGCCTGGCGCACGTTCCGCGTCGACCGGGTGCGGCCTCGCACGCCGATCGGCCCCCGCTTCGCCCCGCGCGAGCTGACGGACGAGATGGTCGCCGACCTGGTCCGCCCGCCGGGCGAGACGTCATGGCCGGCCAAGGGGAGGGTGGTCCTCCACGCGTCAGCGGCAGACGTGTCGCGCTGGGTCCGCCCGGACCAGGGCACGGTCACCCCGCGCGACGAGTCCTCCTGCGAGCTGGAGATCGGCTCGTGGTCCTGGCCGTCGCTGGCGGCGTGGCTGCTGCTCTTCGAGGCGGAGTTCGAGGTGCTTGACCCGCCGGAGCTGGTCGTCGCCCTGGAGGAGATCGCTGCCCGGGTGGGGCGGGCGATGGCAGCGTCAGGAAGCCTTGGGGCGGATGTGAGCAAACCCGGGCCTTGCCCGCACACAGTCGGGTGAGCAGGGCCTGACCGCTACCCGCGGGAGCTGACGCGCTCCCCGGCCATCCAGACCTCCCGGACCCGCTCCCCCAGCCCGGTCCACTCGTCATACGCACCGTCGATGACCACGACGTCGGCGACCTTGCCCGCCTCCAGCGTCCCGTGCTGGGCCTCGACCCCCAGCAGCTCCGCGGCGACACCGGACGCGGCCGCCCAGACCTTGGCGGCTGGCATCCCGAGGGCGGCCAGATGCCCGAGCTCTTCGAGGTTGGTGCCGTGCACGCCCACCCCGCAGTCGGTGCCCATCGCGACCTTCACGCCGGCCTCGATCGCCCGGCGCACCGACGCGTCGTGCACAGCGGCGACTCGGCGGGCCTTGGCGACGACGGCGTCCGACATCGGGGCGCCCGCATCGGCTTGGGCCAGCACCGCCCGCGGAGCGCTGAGGGTGGGCACCAGCCAGGTGCCGTGCTCGAGCATGAGCTCGATGGCCTCGTCGTCGAGGTAGATCCCGTGCTCGATCGAGCGGACCCCGTTGCGGATCGCCGTCTTGATCCCGTCGGTGGCGATCGCGTGCGCCATCACGTTGAGCCCCGCGGCGGTGGCCTCGCGCACCAGCTCGGCGACCTCGTCGTCACGCAGGTGGCCGTGGCTGGGGTTGGACCGGGGTGAGAGGACGCCGCCGCTCGTGGCCACCTTGATGACGTCCGCGCCGGCCCGCACCAGCTCGCGGACCTTGCGCCGCATCTCGATCGGCCCGTCCACCACCGCCGACGGCATACCGGGGTGCTCCGCCAGCAGGCCGACGTGCGCGCCACACACGTGCCAGTCATCACCGTGCCCGCCGGTCTGGCTGATCATCTGGATCGCCACCTGCATCCGCGGCCCGAGCACGTGCCCCCGCCGCACCGCCTCCGCCAACCCCAGGTCCGCACCGCCGGCGTCGCGCACGTAGGTGATGCCGGTCGCGACCGTGCGCCGCATCCGGTCGATGGCCTCGTAGAACGGCAGGGAGAACGGCGTCTGCAGGATCTGCACCATCGTGGGCTGCTCGAAGAGGAAGTGCACGTGGCAGTCGAAGAGCCCGGGGGTGACGAATGCGCCCGTGCAGTCCACCACCCGCGTGCGCTCGCCTGCTGTCCCCTCGTCCAACCCCACAACGTCGCTGCCGACCGCCGCGACCCGGCCGTCCACCACCAGGACGTCACCCGTCGACGGCTCGGCACCCGAGCCGTCGACCACGACACCACCACGGAAAAGAATCCGGTCCATGTCGCCCGACGCTACCCCCGGTCATGCCGTTGCGCGCTGCTGCCTGGCGGTCAGCTCGGCAGCAGCTACTACCCCGGCGGGTGCCAACGGGGCGTGACCTACTCGACGCAGAGGCAGAACGGGTGCCCGGCGGGGTCCAGGAACACCCTGAACGTCTCGCCGGGCTGGCGCTCGGCCTTGGTCGCGCCGAGCCGCACCACCTCGGCCTCCGCCTCGTCGAGGTCCTCGACCATGACGTCGATGTGCATCTGCTGGGGCACGTCCTGCTCCGGCCAGACGGGCGCGGCGTAGTCCTCGACCTGCTGGAAGGAGATGCACTGTCCGTGGGGGCCGCGGATGTCGGCCCAATCGTCGTCGACCTCCACCTTCCAGTCGAGCATGGTCCCGTAGAACTCCGCCATGATCGCGGGGTCGGGACAGTCGATCACCGTGCTGGGCATGCTTGCGATAGCCATGGTGACGACGGTAGGGGCGAATGCGGACGGTTCGCGTCCGCGATTGCCACCGGGTCTGCGGGCCCTGTGCCGCAGCAGGTCTAGGTGCGTCCAGCCGGGCGGGCGTCGTCGAGCTGCGCACGCCGGACCTCGAGGTGCTCCCGCTCGGAGCCGTTGCGGCACAGGGCAAGCGCCGCGCTGTAAGCCCCTCTCGCGGCCGCCACGTCCCCGGTGCGGGCGAGCAGCTCGGCCCGCACCGCGGCGAGCCGGTGACTCTCGGGCAGGTCCAGGCCCTCCAGGGCCGACAGGCCGGCGGCCGGACCGCTGCTCTCGGCCACGGCGACCGCCCGGGCGAGGCGGGCCCCCGGGCTGGGGTCGACCTCGAGCAGGACGTCGTAGTGCGCCACCACCCGGTCCCACCTGGTCTCCCCGGCACTGGGGGCCGTCGCGTGCTCGGCCGCGACCCGCGCCTGGATCAGGTATGACGCGGCCTGGGCCGACAGCGGTCCGGCCAGGACCGGGGCGTCCAGGAGCGCGACCGCCTCCGCGATCTCCTCGTGCTGCCAGAGCGCGCGGTCCTGGTCCGGCAGCAGGACTAGGCGCCCGTCGGTGTCGACGCGGGCGTGCCGGCGCGAGTGCTGCAGCAGGACGAGCGCGAGCAGGGAGGTGAGCACCGGCTCCTCGGGCCGCAGGCCGCGCACCACCCGGACGAGGCGCACGGCCTCACCGGCCAGGTCGACGCGCACGGGGTCCGGCCCGCTGCCCGGGGCATAGCCGGCGGTGAACGCCAGGTAGGCCGTCTGCGCGACGACCCCCAGCCGTGCCGGCAGCCGGTCGGCTCCCGGCACGGCGAAGGGCACGCCCGCGGCGACGATCTTCTTCTTCGCCCGGGTGAGCCGGGCCGCCATCGTCGGCTCAGGCACGAGGAACAGCCGAGCGATGTCGTGCGTGCTCACGCCGAGCACGAGCCGCAGCGCGAGCGCGCTGGCCGCCTCGGGCGCCAGGGCCGGGTGGGTGCACATGAGCACGAGCCGCAGCAGGTCGTCCTCGACGAGGTCGCCGGGGTCGGCCATCGCCGCCGCGCCCTCGCGGTGCACGTCGGTGACCAGCAGCGGCACCTTGCGCCGCGCCATCGCCTCGGCCCGCAGCCGGTCGAGGATGCGGCGCCGGGCGACGGTGACCAACCAGGCGGGCGGGTTGCTCGGCATACCGTCCCGCTCCCACTGTCGGGCCGCAGCCTCGACGGCGTCCGCGAGGGCGTCCTCGACGAGGTCGAGCCGGCCGTGGCGCGCGAGGAGCAGGGACACCAGGCGCCCCCACTCCTCGCGCACCACGCGCGCGAGCTCCTCCGCCGCATCCACCGCTCTCACATCGGGTCGACGACCGGGCTGATCTGCAGGTCGTAGGGCGGCAGCTGCTCGAGCAGCTCCAGGACGACGTCGACGTCCGGGGCCTCGAGCAGGTAGAAGCCGCCCAGCTGCTCGACCGCCTCGGCGAAGGGCCCGTCGGTGATGGTGCGCTGCCCGTCGCGTGTGCGGACGACGATGGCGGTGTCGCCGGCACCGAGCGCCTCACCGGCGAGGATCTGTACCCCCTCGCGCTCACGGCACGCGTCGTCGAACGCCTCGAAGCGGCCCATCACCGCCGCCTGCTCCTCCTGGGTCATCCCGGACCACTCCGGGACGGCACCATCGGCCATCAGCAGCACGACATACTTCATCGTTGTTTCCTTTCGTCGGGCCGCGCCGATCGCGACCTCACCAGCATGTCGGACGAGGGGCTGCGAGATCGACAGGTGGTCTCGCGTTCTTTCATGCAGATGCGTCCGGCTGCCCTGTTCGCTGCGCAGGCTCCCCTTAGGGTGAGCCGGGTGACGCTCCACGACATCCCCCTGACCACCCTGGACGGCCGCTCCACGACGCTCGGTGAGCACGCCGGCCGAGTCCTGCTCGTCGTCAACGTCGCCTCGCGCTGCGGGCTGACCCCGCAGTACGCCGGCCTCGAGCAGCTGCAGAAGGAGTACGGCGAGCGCGGCCTGACCGTGATCGGTTTTCCCTGCGACCAGTTCGGCGGCCAGGAGCCCGGCACCAACGAGGAGATCGCACAGTTCTGCTCCGCGACCTACGGCGTGAGCTTCCCGATGATGGACAAGGTCGACGTCAACGGCGAGGACCGGCACCCGCTCTTCACCGAGCTGACGCAGGTGCCCGACGCCGACGGTCAGGCCGGCGACGTCGGGTGGAACTTCGAGAAGTGGGTCCTCGACGCCACGGGCACGCCGGTCGCCCGGTTCCGCTCCCGCACCGAGCCGACCGACCCGCAGGTCGTCGAGGCGATCGAGGCGGCACTAGACGTACGCACCGCCACCCGCTGAGCTGTCGAGGGGCGGATCTGGGCCTCCCTCCCCAGCGGGGCCCACGAGCGCGCAGCTCACATGAAGCGCTCGGAGAAGCTGTTCCGGAAGCGCAGGTCAGGGTCGTAGCGGCGCTTGGTCTCGAAGAACTCCTCGAGCCGCGGGTAGGCCTGCGCGACCTGCTCCCGGGTGTAGTGCTGCTGGTAGGGCAGGTAGAACGTCCCGCCGTGCTCCAGCGAGGCCGCGACCAGGGCCCGCGTGAGCGACGCCATGTCCTCGCTGCCGGCGTCGCTCACCTCCTGACTCACGTAGAGCACCACCGAGAAGCGCTCTCCTTGCGCGTAGTCGAGGACGACGTCCTCCTCGTGCACGGACCGGATCGAGGCGCTGAGCAGCTGGGCGTCGTGCTCCCCGAGCTGGGTCCGCAGCTCGTCCAGGAAGGGCACGATCTGGTCGTGGGGCAGGAAGTACTCGTGCAGCACGTCGGTGTACTGCGGCAGCCGGTTTTGCAGGAACCCCAGGCTCTCGTACATCGCCTGGTTGCGCCCCACCATGCACGCCTCGGCCTCGCGCAGCGACTCGTTGCGCGAGCGCAGGCATCCGCGCACGCGCGGCAGCAGCTCTCGCTGAGCCGTCCACCGGACCCGCTGCCCCAGGTCCCCGGTCCGGGCCAGGTTGAAGATCAGGCGGCTCGCGCGGTCCGAGGCCCGTTCCCGCAACGGTGGCACCGGCTCCGGCTCCTCCACCCGCTCGTAGGCGTAGACGATCGCTTCCCGGAGCAGGCTGCCCGGTGCTGTCGACAGGTGCGTGTACGTCATCCGGACCGCGTCGTCGCCGGCTACGTCGGTGGCGAAGTAGGCCGGGAAGTCCTGGTAGTCCACGACGGTGGTGCGCAGCCGGTACATCTCGCTGTCGACGAGGTCGAGCTCGACGTCGAGGATCACGCCGACCAGCCCGTAGCCCCCGACCACGGCCGCGAAGAGCTCAGGCTGCTCGTCCCGGCTCGCCCGGTGCACGCTGCCGTCCGGGAGCATGACCCGCACCGAGAGGATCGTCGACGACAGGCTGCCCGCCCGGAAGTCCAGTCCGTGCGCGTTCACCGAGACCGTGCCGCCGACGCTGAGCACGTCGATGCTCGGCATGGTCGCGACCGCAAGCCCGGCGGGGTGCACCGCCTCCAGCACCTGGTGCCAGGTCGCCCCGGCCTGCACGACGGCGGTCCTGGTCTCCTCGTCGACGGTGATCGTGTCCATGCCGCGCATGTCCACAACCAGGCCACCCGGATATGACGCCTGGCCGCCCATGGCGTGCTGGGTGCCGCCCACGGAGACCGCCAGCCCGCGCTCCTCGGCATACGCCAGGGCGGCCCGCACCTCTTCCTCGTCACGCGGGCGCGCCACGCCGTGCACCAGGGTGCGCGTCAGGCAGCTGGCGTCGGTGACCGTGCCACCGGTCTGCTCCAGACCGCCTGGGTATGCCGCGGGCCTCGGCTTGCCGGATGACTGGGACGCAGCCCGGACCAGCGCGTCCGGGGCTGGGCCCACCTTGCAGTCCTTCGCCGCGACGGGAGCCGAGGACCACAGGGCCAGCTGGGGCCCGCCGACGACCAGCACCAGCAGGAGAGCGACGGCTGCGACGCCCCAGCGCAGGCCACGCCGCCGACCGCCGCGTCGGTGCGTCCCCCGGGTGCGCTCAGGTCGTCGGGGCACGGCCCCATTAGAACACCGGAGACGGCAATCCGGGTGAGCAGTCGGCCGCGCAGCGACTGAGAAGGCACGTGCCTACAGTGGGCCGTGAAGCGGCTGGGTGTCAGGGGACGACCAGCAGCTCCTCGGCGACCTCCGCCGTGAGGACCAGCGCGTTGACCAGCCCGCCTCGCAGCGCAGGGACCAACGCCGGCACCCGGGACAGCTGGTGACAGCTGGCCACCACGGTGGGGATCCGGACGAGCTGCTGCCCGCTCAGGGCGATCACCCGCCCGGAGAGGGGTGTCTCGACCAGAGCCCCCTGCTCGTCGAAAAAGACGGCCGCGATCTCGCCGACGGCACCGGCGGCGACCACCCCCCCACGGGCCTCTTCGTCGACGGCGTCGTAGATGGTCGACTCCCCCGGTGCCCAGGCCCCCACACCCACCATCGCCACCGTCACTGTGTCCGCGGAGGCCAGGGTGTCGCGCACCGCAGGATCACGGCGCACCGCCTCGGCGGCCTCCGCGTCGGGCATGACCAACGGGGCGAAGAAGACCTGGCGGCCGCCGCCGGCGATCCGTGCGGCGCGGCGCACGATGTCGATCGTGCTGCTGTCGACGGGGTTGGTGGCCATCGCGCCGCTGAGCTGCACGACCGGCACCCTCGGCAGCGTGGTCAGGCAGTCCACCATGGCGTGCACCGACCGGCTCCACGGCATACCCAGCACGTCCTGCGGGCCGAGCAACTGACCCAGCAGGTCCGCGGCGGCGCGACCGACGTCGCGCTGGGGCGCGCCCGAATCCGGCACGACGCAGCACTCGCGCAGACCCCATCTGCTCCTGACCCGCGCCGCGAGCTCCAGCACCTGCCCCTCGACCGGCTCGACGACCTCGATCCGCACGATCCCGGTCTCCCTGGCCAGGTCCAGCAGCCGCGCCACCTTGAAGCGGCTCAGGCCCAGATCGGCGGCGATGTCCACCTTGGACTCGCCCTCCAGGTAGTAGCGGCGAGCCACCGCAGCCGCAACACGACGCTCGTCCGAGCCCAGGATGTCTCCCTGTCCCATCGCGCGCCGCCTCTCCCTACCGAGCCCCGGCGACCTTGCCGCAGACCTTGACACCTGCGCGGAAGGATAGTTGACTCTGGCCTTGCGCTCAAGTGTGCAAATGAGTTGCTCATTTGAGTTTCATGAAGGGTGGAGACAGTGCAACGACGCAGACGGCCACGCACCAGGACGACGACAGCTCTGGGACTGTCCCTCACCGCGGCCCTCTCGCTCAGCGCCTGCACCGCAGGCTGGGCGGGGGGAAACGCGGGGGCGGAGGGGTCGCTGAACGTGATCATGGTGAACAACCCCCAGATGGTCGATCTCCAGCGACTCACCGAGGAGCACTTCACCGCGGAGACCGGCATCTCGGTCAACTACACGATCCTGCCGGAGAACGACCTGCGCGACCTGGTGAGCCAGGAGTTCACCAGCCAGTCGGGGCAGTATGACGTCGCCACCCTCTCCAACTTCGAGGTCCCGATCTATGCGCGGGCCGGGTGGGTCGCCAACCTCGACGACTACATCGCCTCCGACCCCGACTTCGACCAGGACGACATCCTCACGCCGATGACGACCTCGCTGACGGTCGACGGCAGTGTCTACGGACAGCCGTTCTACGGCGAGTCCTCGTTCCTGATGTACCGCCAGGACATCCTCGACCGGGAGGGCATCACGATGCCTGAGCAACCCACCTGGCAGGACGTCGCCGACATTGCCGCCCAGGTGGACGGCGCCGAGCCCGGCATGTCCGGGATCTGCCTGCGCGGGCAACCCGGCTGGGGCCAGATCTTCGCCCCGCTGACCACCGTGGTCAACACCTTCGGCGGCACCTGGTTCGAGTCCGACGAGCAGAACTCCACCAGTGGGATGCGCCCGATGGTGAACTCACCCGAGTTCACCGAGGCGGTGACCTTCTACGTCGAGCTGGTCCGCGAGCACGGTCAGCGCGGAGCACCCAACGCCGGCTTCGTGGAGTGCCTCAACAACCTGACCCAGGGCAACTCGGCGATGTGGTACGACGCCACCTCGGCCGCCGGCTCGCTCGAGGCGGACGGCTCGCCCGTCCAGGGCCTGCTCGGCTACGCGCCGGCACCGGTGGTCGAGACGGAGAGCTCGGGCTGGCTCTACGCCTGGTCGTTCGCCGTCCAGGAGGCCTCGGAGAACAAGGACGACGCCTGGGAGTTCATCTCCTGGGCCTCGAGCAAGGAGTATGAGGAGCTCGTCGGCGAGGAGGTCGGGTGGGCCCAGGTGCCCTCGGGCAAGCGCGCCTCCACCTACGAGAACCCCGACTACCTCGAGGTCGCAGGAGCCTTCGCCGAGCCGACCAGGCGGGCGATCGAGGCTGCCGACCCGGAGAACCCCGGGCTCCAGCCCCGGCCCGCGATGGGCATCCAGTTCATCGGCCTGCCCGAGTTCCCCGAGCTGGGCACCCAGGTCAGCCAGGACATCAGCGCCGCGATCGCGGGACGGATGAGCGTCGAGGACGCCCTCGACCAGGGCCAGCGGCTGGCCGAGGACATCGCCGAGCGCTACGAGGCACGAGAGGAGAGCGACCGATGAGCACCGAAGTAGCCGCGGACGCCGCCCGGACGGGGGCACCCCCGCCCGCCGAGCGGCGACAGAGCGGGATGTCAGAGGCGTGGCGCCGCAGGCTGCCGCTGCTGCCCGCCCTCATCTTCGTGATCGTGCTGACCCAGCTGCCCTTCCTCGGCACGCTGATCGTCTCGTTCATGAACTGGAACTCTTACTACCCCGAGGACCGGGGGTTCACCGGGTTCAGCAACTACGTCCGGGTCTTCACCGACGTCAACGCCCGCTCGGCGGTGGTCGTCACCGTCGTGCTGACCGTGAGCGTGGTGCTCATCTGCCTCGTCCTGGGTCTGCTCATCGCGCTCCTGCTCGACCGGAAGTTCCCGGGTCGGGGCGTCGTGCGCACGATGATGATCACGCCGTTCCTCCTCGTGCCGATCGCGGCGGCGCTGCTGTGGAAGCACGCGCTCTACAACCCCGAGTACGGCCTGTTCAACGGCCTGCTCACGCTCTTCCTCGGCGACAACGCGCCCCAGCCCGACTGGGTGGGCAGCATGCCGCTGCCGGCCCTGATCGCGGCGATCTCCTGGCAGTGGACGCCGTTCATGATGCTCATCCTGCTCGCCGGGCTGCAGAGCCGTCCGATGGACGTGGTCGAGGCGGCACGCATCGACGGCGCCAGCAGCTGGCAGATCTTCATCCACATGACGCTGCCGCACCTGCGCCCGTACATCGAGCTCAGCGTGCTGCTCGGCACCATCTACGTGGTGCAGAACTTCGACCACGTCTTCACCATCACCGCTGGTGCCACGGGCAGCGCCAACCTGCCCTACTTCGTCTACCAGACCTTCTACACCGCACAGGACTACGGCCGCGCCTCCGCCGCCGGGGTCGTCACGGTGGCGGGCACCCTCATCGTGTCGATGCTCGCCCTGCGGACCGTCTTCACCGTCTTCCAGCAGGAGTCACGATGACCATCGCACTCAAGCCCCCGAGCCAACGCCGCACACCGTTCCGCGACAAGGCCGGTCGTCAGGGCCTCGGGCTGACGATCCTGGCCTGGGCCATCGGCCTGCTCTTCTTCATCCCGTTCCTGTGGATGGTGCTGGTGTCCTTCCGCAGCGAGACCGACGCCGCGACCAACCCGCCGCAGCTGCTCTCCCCCTTCAGCATCGAGGGTTACCGCAACTTCTTCGGGGCCGACCCGTGGGGCCCGCTCCTGAACTCGGCGACGGCCAGCGTGCTGTCCACGGCGCTGGTCATCCTCCTGGCCTTCCCGGCCGCCTACGCACTGTCGATCCGGCCGGTGAACAAGTGGCAGGACGTGCTCTTCTTCCTGCTCTCCACCAAGATGCTGCCGATCGTCGCCGCGATCCTGCCGATCTACCTCTTCGCCCAGTTCTCCGGGCTGCTGGACAACATCTTTCTGCTCACCATCTTCTACACATCGATGAACCTGCCGATCGCCATCTGGATGCTGCGCTCCTTCCTCGCAGAGGTGCCCGTGGAGATGATCGAGGCGGCGCAGATCGACGGGGCGAACCTGATCACCACCCTGCGCCAGGTGATCGCCCCGGTCGTGATGCCCGGCATCGCCGCGGCGGCGCTCATCTGTTTCATCTTCAGCTGGAACGAGCTGCTCCTGGCCCGGGTCCTGACCAGCACCGTCGCGCAGACGGCACCGGTCTACCTCACCGGTTTCGTCACCAGCCAGGGGCTGTTCCTGGCGCAGGTCTGCGCGGCCAGCCTGGTCGTGTCGGTCCCGGTGCTGGCGGCCGGCTTCGCGGCCCAGGACAAGCTCGTCCAGGGCCTGTCGATGGGAGCGGTGAAGTGACGACGAGGCCCCGGCTCGGCGACGAGACCCTCGACCAGCTGCCCGACACGGTGGCCCGGCCCAGCTACGACCGTTCGACCCTGACACCCGGCATCGTCCATCTCGGCGTGGGTGGCTTCCACCGGGCGCACGAGGCGATGTACCTCGACCGGCTGATGGAGGACGGGCGCGACCACGACTGGGCCGTCGTCGGGGTCGGCACGATGCCCGGCGACGTCCGCATGCGCGACGCCCTGAAGGGGCAGGACTGCCTCTACACCCTGGTGATCAAGCACCCGGACGGGACGCTGGAGCCCCGGGTCATCGGTTGCCTGGTCGACTACCTGTTCGCCCCCGACGACCCCGAGGCGGTGCTGGCGGCCATGGTCGACCCCCGGGTGCGGGTCGTCTCCCTGACCATCACCGAGGGCGGCTACCACGTGAACCAGGTGACCGGGCGGTTCGACCCCGGCGACACGGCCCTGCAGGCCGACCTCGACTCCCCCGGCACCCCGCGCAGCGCCTTCGGCTTCGTCACCGAGGCGCTGCGCCGTCGCCGCGCAGCCGGGGCGGAGCCGTTCACCGTGATGTCCTGCGACAACCTGCCCGGCAACGGCGACGTCGCGCGGGACATGATCGGCGCCTTCGCGGCCCTGCAGGACGACCGGTCGCCCGGAGGGGAGCCGCTCGCCCCCTGGCTGGCCGAGCACGTCGCCTTCCCCAACTCGATGGTCGACCGCATCACCCCCGTGACCAGCCAGGAGGACATCACCGCCCTGGCCGAGCAGTTCGGGGTCGAGGACGCCTGGCCGGTGGTCTGCGAGCCGTTCACCCAATGGGTGCTGGAGGACCACTTCCCCACCGGCCGGCCCGCCTTCGAGGAGGCCGGGGCCCAGGTCGTCGAAGACGTCGTCCCCTACGAGCTGATGAAGCTGCGCCTCCTCAACGCCAGCCACCAGGCCCTGTGCTACCTCGGCTACCTCTCCGGCTACCGATACGTCCACGAGGTCTGCCAGGACCCGCTGTTCGTCGACTTCCTCCTCGGTTACATGGAGCACGAGGGCGCGCCCACCCTGCCCGAGGTCCCGGGCGTCGACCTCGACGCCTACCGCCGCGAGCTGATCGACCGCTTCGCCAACCCCGAGGTGCGCGACACCCTGGCGCGCCTGTGCGCGGAGTCCAGCGACCGCATACCGAAGTGGTTGGTGCCGGTCATCCGCCACAACCTCGAGCACGGCGGGCGGATCGACTCCTCCGCGCTCGTCGTCGCCTCCTGGGCACGGTATGCCGAGGGCGTGGACGAGCAGGGCCAGCCGATCGAGGTGGTCGACCGGTTCAAGGACACGGTCATGGCGGCGGCCGCACGTCAGCGCGAGGAGCCGCTCGCCTTCCTCCAGGACGAGTCCTTCTTCGGCGACCTGCGGCACGATGAACGGTTCACCACCGCCTACCTCGGGTTCCTCAGGTCGTTGCACGACAAGGGTGCCCGCGCGACCCTGGAGGACCATGTCAACGGCTGACGGTCCGGAGACGACGAGGACAGCCGTCCTCCTTCAGCCCGGCACGATCCAGGTGCAGGAGCGGCCGCGTCCGCAGCCCGGACCCGACGAGGTGCTCATCCAGGTCACCTCGGTCGGCGTGTGCGGGTCCGACACGCACTACTACACGCACGGACGGATCGGCTCGTATGCCGTCACGGCGCCACTCGTCCTCGGTCATGAGTCGGCCGGGGTCATCGTCGGCGTCGGCGAGGGTGTGGACCCCGCCCGCGCCGGGCAGCGGGTCTCGATCGAGCCCGGCGTGCCCTGCCGCCAGTGCGAGCAGTGCCTGTCCGGTCGCTACAACCTGTGCCCGGACATGGTCTTCCACGCCACTCCACCGGTCGACGGCTCGCTCAGCGAGGTCATCGTGCACCACCACGCCTTCGCCCATGCCGTGCCGGACGAGGTGGGTGACGATGCCGCGGCGATGGTCGAGCCGCTCTCGGTGGCGCTGTGGGCCTGCCGCAAGGCAGCCGTGGGCCCCGGCGACCGCGTGCTCGTCACCGGGGCCGGGCCGGTCGGGCTGCTCTGTGCCCAGGTGGCCCGCGTGGCGGGGGCGGCCGAGGTCGTGGTCGTCGACGTCAACCCGCACCGGCTCGCGGTGGCAGCCGCGCACGGGGCTACGGACACCGTCGACGCTCGCGAGGTGTCACTGGATGAGTGGCACGGCGGACGCCCCGCCCCCCACGTGCTGCTGGAGTGCAGCGGTCATCCCGGCTCGACGCTGGCCGGCCTGCAGTCACTGGCCCCAGCCGGACGGGCCGTGCTGGTCGGGATGGGCGGCGACACCCTCGACCTTCCGCTCTCGCTGGTCCAGGAGCGGGAGCTGCTGGTCACCGGGGTCTTCCGCTACGCCAACACCTGGCCGACGGCGATCGCCCTGGTCGCCAACGGGCAGGTGCGGCTCGACGACCTGGTCACCGGGCACTTCCGACTCGACCAGACCGCCGAGGCGCTCACCGCCGCCATGGACGACCCGCGGGCCATCAAGTCGATGATCCACCCGCACAATTGACGCAACCCACGTCTCCTGGAGGGACTGACAGTATTTGACAGACCGACGCCTACTGGAGGACTGAGAACTGATGAACGCACCCACCCTCGTCGCCGGGATCGACAGCTCCACGCAGGCGTGCAAGGTGATGGTCTGCGACGCCCGGACCGGTGAGGTGGTGCGCACCGGCCGCGCGGCCCACCCCGACGGCACCGAGGTGCACCCGGATCACTGGTGGACCGCGCTGCAGGAGGCGACCTCCGGTGGGCTGCTGGAGGGGGTGTCGGCGATCTCCGTCGCCGGCCAGCAGCACGGCATGGTGTGCCTTGACGAGGACCAGCGCGTGGTCCGCCCGGCGCTGCTGTGGAACGACACCCGGTCGGCCCCGGACGCGCTCGACCTCATCGACGAGCTCGGCGGAGCGCAGGCGTGGGCCGAGGCGATCGGGGTCGTGCCGGTGGCCGCGATCACCGTCACCAAGCTGCGCTGGCTGGCCCGCAACGAACCGGACCACCTGGCCCGCACCCGCACCGTCGTGCTGCCGCACGACTGGCTGACCAGCCGGCTGCTCGCCGGTGACGGACCGGTGCAGAGGTGGGTCACCGACCGGTCCGACGCGTCCGGCACCGGCTACTTCTCCGCCACGACGGATACCTACCGCGACGACCTCTTGCGGCTGGCGACCGGCCGCGGCGACCTCGAGCTGCCCGAGGTGCTCGGCCCTGCCACGGCGGCCGGCCGCAGCCCCGCGGGCCGGATGGTCGGCCCCGGCGCCGGCGACAACGCAGCCGCTGCGCTGGGGCTCGGCCTGAGGGGCGGAGATGTGGCGGTCTCGCTCGGCACGAGCGGCACCGCCTTCGCCTCGCATCCCCGTCCCACCCAGGACCCCACGGGCGAGGTGGCGGGTTTCGCGGACGCCGCGGGTGGCCACCTGCCGCTCATGTGCACGCTCAACGCCGCCCGCGTGCTCGGGGCCGGGGCCGCGGCGCTCGGCACCGACCTAGCCGGTCTGGAGCGCCTGGCGCTGGAGGCGGAGCCCGGCGCGGGCGGGCTGACCCTGCTCCCCTACCTCGACGGCGAGCGGACCCCGAACCTGCCGACGGCGACCGGCACCCTGTCGGGCATGACCCGCAACAACCTCACCCCGGCCAACGTGGCACGGGCCTTCGTCGAGGGCATGCTGCTCAACGTGGCCGCCGGCGTCGACGCCCTCCGCCGTGAGGGGGTGGACGTCGAGCGGGTCCTCCTCATCGGCGGCGCCACCGGGTCGGCGGCCGTGCGGGAGATCGCCGCCACCTTCATCGGCGTCCCGCTCGTCGTGCCTGCTCCGGGCGAGTACGTCGCCCGCGGCGCCGCGCGCCAGGCCGCCTGGGTGCTCTCCGGCGAGGACACCTGCCCGGAGTGGGCCGCCGTGGAGCTCGTCGTCGGCGCGGAGCCGGTCGTCGACCCGTTGGTCGAGGAGGTCAAGGGACGGTATGCCGAGCTGCTCGCCACCATGCACGGGGTGCGGCAGTGACGTCGTTTCCTCAGGGGCGACCGGGGTTGGCGTGACGTCCGAGCCGCTACCGGACACGCTCGCTGCCCTGGTCGAGGACGCCCGCCGTCTGGCAGGACGCCCGGGACGCACCATCCTCGGGCTCACCGGGGCGCCCGGCGCCGGCAAGTCGACGCTCGCGGCCGCCCTGGCGGACGCGCTCGGGTCTGAGCTGGTCGCCCTCGCGCCGATGGACGGCTTCCACCTCGACGGCGCGATCCTGCACGCGCGCGGGGCCCGCGGCCGCAAGGGCGCCATCGACACCTTCGACGATGCCGGGTATGCCGCTCTCCTCGCCCGGCTGCGCTTCCAGCCGCCGGACGAGATCGTCTACGCCCCCCGCTACGACCGCGACCTCGAGACCTCGATCGGCTCGGCCCTGCCCATCTCGCCAGCGGTGCCGCTCGTAGTCACCGAGGGCAACTACCTGCTCGCCAGGACCGGCGCCTGGCCCCAGGCGCGCGCCGCTCTGGACGAGGTGTGGTTCCTCGACCTCGACCCGCGGGTGCGTGAGGCGCGTCTGGTCGAGCGGCATGTCCGGCACGGCGAGGACCCGGCACGGGCACACGAGCGGGCACTCGGGCCGGACCATGACAACGCGGTTGCGGTGGAGTCGCTCAAGGAGCTAGCAACGCGCATCGTGTGGCTGTGAGTGCCTTGGGCTTCAACTGGAACGCATACGACAGGACCGGTGACCTCGGGAGCAATGATGCTCCTGACCGAGGTGTAGCGCTGGTGTGTGGCGCGCTCCAACATTGACTCGACGACGTCCTGGTCGCCACGGTGATGCGGTGCCACGGGCTGCGGCAGCCCGGCGCACCGTCACCGGCTTGAAGCTCATCGATCTCCACTCATGATGACGGGCGCGCCAAGGCGTGTTGCCGTCGTTTCGCATGTGAGCATCGGCGCCGCCCGGCCCTCAGACTGTCGGGCTCCACTTAGTCGTTGCGCGAACGCTTCTCCTGGATCGTCTTCGCTCTGCGCAGGATCCGCTCGTCCCGGCGCTGCTCGACCGTCTGTCCGAGCAACCGGGCACGCCCCGCCACACCGGAGCCGGCGGTGGTCACGGCCGTGGACGCCTCGTCCAGGAGCCCGCGGGCGGCCCTGGCCCAGGGGGTCAGGTCGACCGGTCCCGAGCCGTCGAGCTCGAGGTTGGCGTGCTGAGCGAAGGTCGAGATGCTCTCGGTGATGGCATTGGCTTGGCGGGTAACCCTTGGTGCGGAGATGGGGTTGGCGACCTTCGCGGCGTTGGACAGCGTGGACGATGCGGTCACCGACTCCACGATCACCTCCAGGCCGGCCACGATCCGTCGGACCCGTTCTGCCCGGGCCACCGTGATCCCTTCGCGGTGGGCCTGCAGCTGCAGCTCGTCCTCGTCGGCGACCCGGGCCAGCTCGAGGACGTACTGCCTGTCCTGGAGAGCGATCGTGCGGGCCAGCACGCCCAACCAGAACTGGACGTCGTCCCTGACCCGGGTGAGCACCTTGGCAGCCTTGTCCGCGTCGCCGGCCGCTGCCGAGACGTCCTCGCTGAGGACGTGCAGCTGCTCGATCGACTCGGCCTGCATCGTCTGCAGGGCCAGCGACGTGCCTTGCACCTTGGACCACGTCGTGCTCGAGACCGTCCCGGTCGAGGCGTAGATGGAGGCCGCCTCGTCGATCGCGAGGGAGACCCCACCGATCTGCCCCAGCGTCTTGGTCTTGTGCTGCTTGAGCAGCTGGTCCAGCTTGCGGTCGATCTCCTCGAGGTAGGCGGTGATGTCGTCCAGCGCCGATTCGATGGCGTACTGCGTCGCCATGGCACCGAGCACGGCAGGCAACGCTGGCGTCAGCGCGCCGACCTTCGAGACGTTCTCAAACTTTACGTGCTTGAAGATCTGCCCATTATTCTTTCGCACCACGCCCGACTTGAGCTTCTCAGTTCCACCCACGGCCGCCTTGGCAATAGCGGCGGTCTCTTCGGTGATCTTGACCCACCGCCCGCTCTCCGCGATCAGTTTCCCGCCGGCGCTACCGGTGTATCCGACAGCCCGTGCCAGGTGCTTGGTCGACAGTGGCCTGGACACCGCACCGAGCTCGTTGTCGAGAAGTTCGAGAGCCGTTTCGCTCCCGAACAGAAGCACCCCATCCTCAGCCTCGTAGACCGCGACTGTCTCCCCTGCATCTGCCATGTCGCGATCGTAGTCTCCGTCGGCGACATACCCGGCTGAAGGCTGAGGCTGACGCCACAAACCCTGGGCTCGAACCGTCAAACGGCCCACGGGACGATCAGCCATTCTCCTCGGTGTAGACGCACATGCCGCCCCGTCCTGGGTAGAAACCGCCGCAGTCCTCAGCAACAGCCTCCTCCGGCGTTTCGTAACCAGAGGCCCAGAACAGGTCGTCGCAGGCCTGCATGTCCCCCGCTTGGCACTGACCCACGAGCACGGTCAACTCAGCAGCCTCGGCCTCGCGGTCGACGCAAGCGCCGTAGCCGTCGGGGTAGTGACCGCCGCAGGACCAGGCGACCTCATACTCCGTGGTACCCCAGCCGGCCTCCCCTTGCAGGTCGTCGCACGCCTGCATGTCGCCGTTCTGGCACGAAGTGAGCAGGGCCGTAAGAAGTTGCGCCTGAGCTCGCTCCTCTTGCTGCCGCTCCTCCTCCTGACGTCGCTCCTCTTGCTGCCGCTCCTCCTCCTGCCGTTGCTCCTCCGCCTCCCACTCGGCCACCTGGGCGTCCCACTCCGCCGAGGCCTCGCAGGAGCCAAAGGCACCGTCGGAGGTGCCACCGCAGGAGATCGCGAAGGCTTCGTACTCGGAGCCGAAGGCAGACGCCCAGTAGAGGTCGTCGCACGCGCCGAGATCTCCGGCCGAGCAGGAGTCCCACAACCGGTCGAGGGTCGCGTCGTCCCCGTAGGCCTGCGGGCCATGAGTGAACCAGTCGTCGAAATCTGACTCCCATCCGTCCGGGAGTACGGCGTACTGCGGGTCGCACTCCGCTTCGACCTGCTGGGGGTTGGCAACGATGTCGTCCACCGAGCGCTGCAGGGCGTTCGCGGTGAAGAGCAACGGCACCATCTGCAGCTGGTTCCTCTCCTGGACCATCACGGTGGCGACGCCCGCGACGGCACCGTCTCGGGTGAGGGCAGGGCCACCGGAGTTGCCGCGATCGAGAGCACCGTCACCACGGATGGCCTCCCGCGTGGAACCGGACCGCTGGAAGCTGATGATCGTGGACGGGGTCACGGAGAAGTCCCCGGCGGGTGCAGGAAACCCGAGCGAGACGATTTCCTGCCCCTCCCGGAGATCATCCGTGTCCGCCCAGGGCAATGCGTTGGGGAGCGTCTCGTCAACCCGGATTACCGCGACGTCGGGATCGGTCTGCCCGCCGATCACCTCGCCGGAGAAGCGTATGACCCCGTCCCGGCTGACCAGGTCCGGCGTCGGGTCGTTGCTGACCACATGCCAGTTGGTTACGAGGTGCTTGTCGTCCAGCACCCAGGCAGTCCCCCAGCCCTCCATCCCGCAGCCGTCGGTCTCCACCTTGAAGACGGAGCGGCCGTAGCGCTCGGCCAGCTCAGCGTTCCCGAGTACCTCGTCCCGTGGCTCCTCTGTCACAGCAGCCGGCTCGACAGTCGCCGCCACCGGAATCGTCGATGCAGCGAGGTCCTCGACCGGTTCCGGATCGTCCTTGCCCAGCCGCAGGCCGAGAAAGAGACCCACCCCGCCGACGAGCACCGCGATGAGTGCCCCGATGACGATCAAGCCGAAGGTGCGGAGGCCCGAACCCGGCTTGGTGCTTCCTGGACCGCTAGCCGGCCACTCCCCTGCGTCATTCACGTGCTTTCTCACCTGTCTATGGCGCGCGCCAGAAGATGCGGTCGCGACACGTCAATGATAGAAGCCGCACCTCAGCGCACCGTCCTGTTTTCCTTCCCTGTGATCGAACACACAAGTGTCTTGCGTCACGCGAATGGTGTCTTACCGCAACGAAGGACGGTGCCCGGGTGAGACGAGGAAAGCGCCTGTGTACGGTGTCATCACCACGCTGAAGGAGGGCCAGTGCCGGCACACGTGACATGGACGTCCTATGGCCGCCGCGCGCTGGACGCGCTCAGAACCGTCGTCGCTAACCTCAAGCAGGACGACCCGCTCCATCCCGTCACCCTCGTCGTCCCGAGCAACGTCGCCGGCATCGTCGCTCGGCGGCACCTCGCCCATGGCTTCCACCCCGACCGGCCCGCGGTCGCAGGGTTGTGGGTCACCACCCTCCCCCGGCTGGCGGAGCAGCTCGCCGCTCCGCGGCTCACCGGCGCCGGCCGCCGCCCCGCGACCCGGGCCTTCGTGGCCGCGACGGTCCGCGGGGTGCTGCAGGAGCGGCCCGGCATCTTCCGTGAGGTCGCCGACCACCCGTCCACCGCCCGGGCCCTGGCCCGCGCCCACCACGACCTGCGCGACGTGGACGACATGGCCTGCGAGGGGGTCGCTGGCACCAGCAACCTGTGCGCCGACGTCGTCCGCGTCCATCGTGCGGCGCGGGAGCGCATGGCCGGTGGTCATTACGACGAGACTGACCTGCTTCACACCGCGGCCGCCACGCTCACCGTCGGGCGAGCCGCCGAGCTGGGCAGCATCGTCATCTACCTCCCCCAGGAGTTCACGCACGCCCAGGCCGGTCTGGCCGCCGTCCTGGCCCAGCTCACCGACACCCACGTCGTCGCGGGGCACACCGGCGACCCTCGGGCCGACTCCGCGGTGCTCGAGACGGTACATGCCGTCGTGCCCGGGGCTCCCCCGCCGCCGGCGCGCACCCCGCGGACGGTGGACCGCATCGCGCACGCCTCGGACTCCGACGACGAGGTCCGCTGCGCCGTCCGGGAGGTAGTCCGCGCCCTGCGCACCACGCCTGCCCACCGGGTCGCGGTGCTGTATGCCGCCCGCGACCCCTACGCGCGGCTGCTCCACGAGCACCTGGCCGCGGCGGGGATCGAGGTCAACGGTCCAGGGGTCCGCCCCGTCGCCGAACGCGCGGTCGCGCGGCTGGTCCTGGGCCTGCTGGAGATCGCCCGCACCGGCTACCGGCGGGCCGACGTCCTGCGCACCATTGGCGAGCTGCCGGTCGTCACCTTCAGCCCGGCTTCCGACGGCTCGGCCGACCCGGTCCCGCTCCCCCTCTGGGAGCGCCTGACCCGCGAGGCCGGCGTCGTGGCCGGGGATGACTGGCAGGACCGGCTCTCCTTCCACCAGCAGTCGCTGGAGCACCGGCTCCAAGACGAGGTCTACGACAGCACCCGCGACCGGCTCACCCGCCACCGTGACGCAGCCGCGGCCATGCAGACCTTCATGACGACCCTGCGCGAGCGGCTGGACGGCCTGGACCGCGCCGCGACCTGGACCGAGGCCGCGGAGACCCTGCGCGGCATCGTCGACGCGGTCCTGCCTCCCGCCACCCACCGGCGCCTGCCGCCGGCCGAGCAGCACGCCCTGGTCACCGTCAGGAGCGCGCTGTCCCAGCTGCACGCCCTCGACGGCACCCCGACCACCCCCTCGCTCACCGGGGTGGAGGAGATCCTGGGCCTCGAACTCGACGGGGCCCTCCCCCGGGTCGGCACCTTCGGCCGCGGCGTGCTCGTCGCTCCGGTCGAGCAGGCGGTCGGGCTCGACCTGGACGTGGTTCACGTGCTCGGCCTGGCCGAGGACCTGTGCCCCGGCACGCTGCGGGAGGACTCCCTGCTGCCCGAGCGCGCCCGCGAGGCCACCGGCTGGGCCCTCCGCAGCACCCGGCGCCGCCCCGAGACCACCCACCGCGCCCTGCTGGCCGCCTTCCACTCGGCGGCCCAGGTGACGGCCAGCTTCCCCCGCGGCGACCTGCGGCGGCACTCCCACCGCCTGCCTTCACGGTGGTTGCTGCCCTCCCTGCGCGTGCTCAGCGGGCAGCCTGACCTCCCGGCCACGGAGTGGGAACGCGGCGCCGCACCCGCCGGGGAGGCGATCCAGGGCTCCCCCTCCTTCGCCGGCACCCTGAGCGCCACGATGCACCCCGCCACCGAGCAGGAGTGGCGTGTCCGCGCCCACCTGTCCGGTGTCGCCCCGGCCGATCCGGTCGTCACGGCGACGACCGAGCTGCTGCAGGCCCGCCGCGGCGACACCTTCAGCCGGTTCGACGGCAACCTCGCCGGCGTCGCCGGCCTGCCCGACCACGGGGCAGGCACCAGCGCCGTGTCCCCCACCGCGCTGGAGAGCTACGCCTCCTGCCCGCACGCCTACTTCGTCCAGCGGCTGCTGCGGGTGGAGCCGGTGGAGACCCCCGAGGAGATCATCACGATCAGCGCCAGCGACCTCGGTTCGCTCGTCCACGAGGCGATGGACGGGCTGGTGCGGGAGGCGGCTGAGCGCGGGAAGCTCCCGGGATATGGCCAGCCCTGGAGCGCGGCTCAGCGCGCCCGGCTCCTCGAGTTCGGCGATGAGGTAGGCGCCCGCTACGAGGCCGAGGGCCGCACCGGCCACCCCCGCCTGTGGGCCCGACACCGGCAGTGGCTCCGCACGGTCCTGGACCGGATGCTGACCGACGACGACGCCTGGCGGGCCGAGCACAAGGCCGCCGTGGTGGCCAGCGAGCTCACGTTCGGGCTCCGTGGCGCGCCGCCGGTGGAGGTGACCCTGGCCGACGGGCGCACAGTGCACCTGCGCGGGTCAGCGGACAAGGTCGACCGGCGCCGCGACGGCACGCTGCTGGTCACCGACATCAAGACCGGTCGGAAGAACTCGTTCAAGGACATTGACGAGGACGACCCCGTCCTCGGGGGCAGCAAGCTGCAGTTGCCGGCCTACGCCGTGGCCGTCCGGGCAGCCCACGGCGAGGCGCACACCCCCGTCGAGGCGCTCTACTGGTTCACCGGCAGGGACACCGGCCGGGTGCAGCTGCCGCTCACCACGTCGGTCATGGAGCGGTATGCCGAGACGCTCGGCCTGCTCGTCGACGGCATCGCACGGGGTTCTTTCCCCCAGCGTGCGCCGAAGGCGGCCGACTTCAACTGGGTGCAGTGCTCCGCCTGCAACCCTGACGGCCGGGGCCACGCCACGATCCGCGAGCGGTGGGAGATGCTCCGCGCCACGCCGGAGCTGCGGGACTACACCGCCCTGGTCGAGCCGGACGCCCTGGTCGAGCCCGCCGACGCGAGCGAGGAGGACGAGCGATGACGCAGCTGACCGACGACGCCGCCCGCGAGCGGATCCGGCAACGCACCGACCAGACCCTCTTCGTCGAGGCCGGGGCCGGGTCGGGCAAGACCCGCTCCCTGGTCGAGCGGGTGGCCACGCTCGTGCTGCGCGACGGCATACCCATCGAGGCGGTGGCGGCGGTGACCTTCACCGAGCGGGCCGCGGCCGAGCTGCGCGACCGGCTGCGGGCCGCGTTCGAGCACGCGGTCCGGTCCGGGGACGAGGCCGAGCGGGGAAGGGCCGAGGCGGCGCTGGACGGCCTCGACCTTGCCGCGATCGGCACGCTGCACTCCTTCGCCCAGCGGATCCTCGGGGAGCACCCGATCGAGGCCGGCGTCCCGCCCCTGGTCGAGGTGCTCGACGAGGTCGGCTCGTCGGTGGCCTTCGAGGCCCGGTGGGCCGAGCTGCGGGGGCAGCTGCTCGATGACGACGACCTCGCCACGACGCTCGAGCTCGCGCTGGCCACCGGCGTGAAGGTGGACCAGGTGCGGGCGGTCGTGGCCAAGCTCAACGCCGACTGGGACCTGGTCGAGTCGCACGTCGTCGGTGCGCAGGCACCGGAACCGCCGAGCCTGCCCGACATCGGGCACCTGGTGGAGCGGGCGCTGGAGCTGGCGGGAGAGGCCGAGACCTGCCTGGACCCCGCCGACAAGCTCCTGCCGGATCTGGCCGAGCTGACGAAGTGGGCCGACCGACACGAGGCCCTGGGCGCCGACCCCGCGGACATCGCGGCCTCCCTCACCTCCACAGGCGACCTCAAGTTTCGCCACGGGACAGCGCAGAACTGGCGCGGGCGGCATACCGAGCTCAAACAGCACTGCAAGGACTGGCAGGACGAGATCAAGCAGGTGCTCGCCGAGCTCAAGGACCGGTGCCTGCGGGTCATCGTGCACTGGTGCGGCCAGCGGGTGCTGGAGTCGGCGCACGCCCGACGGCGCGACGGACAGCTGGTGTTCCACGACCTGCTCGTCCTCGCCCGCGACCTGCTCCTGCGCAACGCCGACGTGCGCGACACGCTGCACCGGCGCTACCGCCGGCTGCTGCTCGACGAGTTCCAGGACACCGACCCGATCCAGATCGAGATCGCGGTGCGCATTGCCGGCGGGGCCGGTGCCGACCAGCCCGACTGGAGGGATGTCGAGGTGCCGCCGGGTTCGCTCTTCGTCGTCGGCGACCCCAAGCAGTCGATCTACCGCTTCCGCCGGGCCGACATCCGGATGTATCTGCAGGCACGCGAGACGCTCGGTGGCCGGGTGTCACTGACCACCAACTTCCGCAGCGGCGAGCCCGTCCTGGACTGGGTCAACGCAGTCTTCGCGCAGCTCATCACCGAGGAGCCGGACCGTCAACCGGCCTACGAGGCGCTGGCCGCCCACCGTAGCGGCGCGACCGTGGGTCCGGCCGTGGCGGTCCTGGGTGCCGACGCGCACGAGGACAAGCCCTCCGCCGACGAGGTGCGCCGCCGGGAGGCCGCGGACGCGGCGGCGAGCATCCGGCGGGCGCTCGACGAGGGGTGGACGACCGAGGCGGAAACCGACGAGCGCGACGAGCACGGGAGACGGCGCCGAGCCTGGCGGCCGCTGCGGGAGGACGACATCGCGATCCTGGTGCCCGCCCGGACCTCGGTGCCCTACCTGGAGGAGGCGCTGGACGCGGCCGGGGTGGACTACCGCACCGACTCCAGCTCGATCCTCTACCAGGCACAGGAGGTGCGGGACCTCTTCGCCGCCCTGCGGGCGATCGCGGACACCTCCGACGGCTTCTCCCTCGTCACCGCCCTGCGTTCGAGCCTGTTCGGCTGCGGCGACGACGACCTGTTCACCTTCCGCCGCGACGGCGGCACCTTCCACCTCCTCGCGCCGGTGCCGGAGACCCTGGCCGACCACCCGGTCGGGCGAGCTACGGGATACCTGCGCGGCCTGCACGACGAGGCGCGCTGGCTGACCCCGAGCGAGGTGCTGACCCGGCTGGTCACGGACCGGCGCATGCTCGAGGTGGCGGCAGCCGGTCCCCGGGCGCGGGACACCTGGCGGCGGCTTCGGTATGTCGTGGACCAGGCCCGGGCGTGGTCGGAGACCGAGCACGGCGGCCTGCGGGCCTACCTGGCGTGGGCGCAGGCGCAGGCGTCGGAGACCTCGCGGGCCGGAGAGTCGGTGCTGCCGGAGTCGGACGTCGACTCGGTGCGGATCATGACGGTGCACGCCGCCAAGGGGCTGCAGTTCCCCATGGTGGTGGTCTCCGGCCTGTCCTCGCAGCCCAACAACCGTCGAGGCGTGCAGCTGCTGTGGACCGACGACGGCTTCGCGATCTCGCTGGGCAAGGACCTGACCACCGGCGATTTCGCCGACGCCCAGCCCATGGACGAGCAGATGGGCGACCTGGAGCGACGGCGCCTGCTCTACGTCGCCACCACCCGCGCCAAGGACCACCTCGTCGTCTCCCTGCACCGGTCGACGCACCGGACACAGAGCACCCTGGCCCACTTGCTGGCCGGCGCCGGGGCCGCCGACGCCGGAGGCGCCGTCGGGCCGACGCCGGATGCCCTGCCTGACCCGTCCGTGCAGGTGGGCCGTCCGCGGACAGCCCCAGTGCCGCCGCCGGAGTGGGCCGACTGGCGGGAGGCCTTGGACGAGTCGGTCACCGCGTCCCGCCGAGCCAGTTCGCGCAGCGCATCCGGGCTGGAAGGCTCAGACCCGGAAGTCGAACTGTCGGGGCTGCCTGTCGGAGCAACGCCCGACTATGCGCAAGGCCAGGACGCTCAGACGGCGGACGATGAGGAGGTGGCGAGATCCAAGGCTAAAGGCGGGCGCGACGTGGAGCGGCCGGCCTGGGTCAAGGGCAGGTACGGCTCGGCGATCGGTCGCGCCGTGCACGGGGTGATGCAGACGGTCGACCTTGCCACCGGCGCCGGTCTAGACGACGCCGTGGCGGCGCAGTGCTGGGCAGAGGGGGTGATGGACCACTCGGACGTCGTGCGGCACCTGGCGCAATCGCTGCAGGAGTCGGACGTGGTCCGTCGGGCGGCACAGCGGGAGTATTGGCGCGAGTCGTACGTGGGCACGGTGCAGAACGACGGCACGGTGCTGGAGGGGTTCGTCGACCTGCTGTACCGCGAGGACGATGGGCGCCTGGTGGTGGTGGACTACAAGACGGACGACGTGCCACAGGAGGCGTGGGATGCGCGGGCGCGGTTCTACGCGCCGCAGTTGCGGGCGTATGCCCAGATCGTGGGCCGCGCCGTCAGGGACGACCGGGTCGAGGCAGTGCTGGGCACGAGCAAGGGCATTTATGCGGTGGGGCGATAGCGTGCGCGAAAGTGTCGCCGGGCCCGAGGCAGGCAACCGCTAGGTGCCGGCCACGTCCGCGACCCAGTGCTTTCAGGACTGGGCGCCAATCATCAGACGTGTCGCGAGCGCTCCGATGACGTGGTGCCAGGCCTCCTGCCCCTGCAGGCCGGGCAGTTCCGCCGGTATGGGGGGTGGTGCCCACTCCCTCGGCCTGCCCACGTCCGGCACCTCGTGCGCCACGCGGTTATTTGCCGGCCCCTCGTGAGATGTCAGTTAGAGAGAAGACGCGCCGCCCTGTTCGCCGACCTCTAGATCGGAGAACAGACCCGATAACACGGGTGACACGCACCCGTGCGGCTCCAGGCCGAACCGTAGGAATCAACTGGCTAGTATGTCACCGTTCAAAGTTGAACTCGTCGTAAGCGATGGCGAAGTCCACCGTCCATGTCTCGTCGGCGGGCACCCGAGGAGCATCGATTAGCGCCTGAGACGTCGCCCCAGCAGGTACGGGATCCGACACGTACTGACAACCCCCACCCATGTTCTGTTGCGAGCCATCTCGCAGTACAAAGCAAACCTCACCCGCGTCCGACACCGTGCTTAAGGTGTTGTTCTTCAGGTGAAGTCGTAGTCCGTCGATGTCACCATCCTTCAACAGAATCTCACCGGCCATCTCTAGATCCCCCCGCACTACGTCGAGAGACCGGAAGTTGTCCTCCCACCTCACGTCGATCTCGACATAGTCAGCGTGAAGGCCACCGTCAAGGAAAATGCCCCCCACATGGAAGGTTTGCCCTTCTCTCAACGTAGTGATCCCATGCTGCCCGTCGTCCAATAGAGCACCTTCTCGATCGTAGAGTTTGGCGCTCACAACCCACCCATGTCGCGTGCCACCCGTATTGATCAGGGTCGCGCCCCAATAGGAAAAGTTACTGCTACTCTCGAAACTTAGGCCGGTGTCCAGCAACCGAATTCCGTCACCCATGTCTTGCCCGGTCACCGAGTCCACCGCTGTTTCGGTCGACGTCGTGGGCACTGGCCCAGTGGAAGTCGCCTCTGCAGCCGGTGACGTGGCAGCGGCCTCAACGGTGACTGTAACCTCGACTGGATCTGCGGTGGCAGTCACCGTTGCGGTGGCAGTCACCGTCTCGGTGACAGTCTCCGTCACCGCCTGCACGGCCGCATCGTCCGTTCCTGAGCAGCCGCTCAACATGACGAACCCGATCACTGCTCCCACGACACCGACCCTGCGCATGCAGGCGATCCTAATGTTCGAGCTCCCTAGCCCCTTCATCAGGTCTTTCACGGCACCGGCTCTGGCACGTCCTTCTCGGTGGAATCTGCTACCGGAGCAGGAACTGGTGTGCCCAGCTCGTCGAAGGCGGTCCTTTCGGCGGCGTTGCCCCACAGGTCGTACCTATCATGACGGCAACGTGGCAGGCAGACGTAGTCGCACCGATAGAGCTGTGCGCCTCGGCCCCGACCTCTCACTGGGTCGCGAACCAGGCCAGCACTCGTGCGGTGAGATCCAGCCGGTCTACGGTGAGAGAAGCTCCCATCGGTGCTGGTCAGCGGGCCAGGATCGGAGATGACATCCGATCCAAGGCCTGTCATGCAAGCATTCGCCTACCCAGGCACGCCCAGGTAGAGGGCGTTAGCGCGGCTCGCTGAAGAGGGCGTCGACGGTGCGGCTCAGTTCGCGCACGACGGGGTTGTGCGGAAGACGTTCCTCGAAGACCTCCACCAGAGCCCGGTAGTACCACTCCTGCTCGGTCCGTCCGGCCTTGAACCGGGACCAGACATCGGTCTCCGAGTAGAGGGTGTCGGTCAAGGTCGCCCTGGCGTTGTGCAACTTGTCCGCGGCAGACACGAGGAGCACGTCGGCCCCTTCGTGCTGGAGGCTGTCCAGGTAGGCCTGCTTACGTTCGCGCCACGGGGGCTTCGGTAGGACCTCGGTGTCGCTGCACGCGCGGACGATACCTGCCACACGTGACCCGAAGCGATCCTCCAGCTCCGCATAGGAGGTCTTGTCGCCCTGATCCTCCAGGGCATCGTGCAAGAGGCCGGCGATGGCCTGTTCCTCGTCGCCCCCGCCCTCGAGCACGAGTGAGGAGACGGCGAGCAGATGCGAGATGTAGGGGCGTTCACCACCTTTACGAGACTGATCCCGGTGCAGTTCGTGGGCGTAGACCAAGGCTTCGTCGAACTTCTCTGAGAGCGGCATACGTTCGTGACCTCCGTGATTGTGGTTCAGTCAGGCGAGATAGATTCAGTGGGCCGCTTCGAACGCATCGACGATCTCTTTTCTGATACGACCGCGATCGCTGACCTGGTGGCCGTTGTCCCGCGCCCAGCGACGGATGGCATCCAGTTGGGCCTTGTCCGTGCGTGCGGTGGTGGTGCCGCGAGCAGGAGCCGACTGACGTCGGCGTGCAACCCGGCGGGCATGGTCGGTGTAGAGCTTGAACGTCTCGCGCATCTTGGCCCCGTTCTCGTCGCTCAGGTCGATCTCGTACGAAACACCGTCGATCGCGAATTGCACCGTCTGGCCACCATCAGTGATGTCCGTGCCTTCGATGTCGTCCACGAGAATGGTCTGGACCCTCTGTGCCACCGGTAGTTCTCCTTGCGTGTCGGGATGAGCGCCCTGAACGTACCGCATGGGGGCTGCAAGGCGGAGAGAGCCCATTCCCACATCCGCGGTGAGCCCCGTGCGACTTCGCCTGCGCAACGCCGTACAGATCTTGTCTTGGCGGGTACCGGACAGCCTGCAGATGCTCCTGTTTACACGCTTCGACTTGGTGTCCAGCGGACCACATCACGTCGTGTGCTGCTACCGGCCCGATTGGGTCCTTTCAGGCGACACGGAAAAAAGCTGATCCTGCAGGTGCCCGCGCTGCTTTCAGGGCTGGCTGTCACCAGAGACGAGCGCCTGGAACTCCTCGACGGTCATGACGTGGCCCGTGGTGACACCGACAACCGTCAGGATCGTGCGGTGCAGATCCTCAGCCTTCACCGGTCCGTACCCGATGTCCGGGTAGTCGTAGGTGCCCGTGGCGTCGGAGAGGAACGCGACGCGGTAGCCGCGGTACATCGCGTCTCGCGCGGTGGCCAGGCAGCAGTCCTCGGAGGTGGCACCCGCTATGGCGACGTCCCTGATGCCGTTGCTCCGCAGGGTCAGATCCAGGTTTGTCTGGAAGAAGCCGCTGTAACGCTGCTTCCGGACCATGAGGTCACCTTCTTGGGGAGCGAGCTCGTCGAAGATCTGCGCCCCACGCTGACCCTCGATGAGCGCGGCCCCCTCCCCCAAGCCCGGATAGATCTGTGCGAACAAGCCCATGTCCGAGCCGTCTGCGTCGTGCGCATGCCGGGTATAGATGAGCTGAATGCCGCGATCGCGGCAGAAGGAGACGAGCTCTTTCAGCCGAGGCAGGTTCTGGTACGCCATCGGCGTCTCCAACGGAGCACCGGGCTCCACGAAGTCGTTCTGCAGGTCGATGAGCAGCAGAGCCGTAGTATTCGGGTCGAGTGAATCGATTTTGAGAGACACGGCGTACTCCTTGTCGCGTTGGCCTGGGGTGGCAGTTCTCAGGAGGCTAGCCCACGTGGTCACAGCCGAACAGGCCATGGGTACAGGATGGCCAGAGAACGCCCGGGGACGTCGTCGCTGGAGCCGCGTAGGCGCGCAAGCTCCGTGAGGGCTAGCCTCCCAGCGCGTTCGAGACCGCCTCGCATCGGCGCGGGCGGAGTGCAGATGGCACCCGTAACGAGGGTGGGTGACCTGACTGCTCGCTGGACCTACTGTCCTGACAGCGCCCTCGACGTCACTACCTGGAGCGACCAGCCTCCCCGTCGTCTCCGCGCTCTGGCCGCTTGTCTCGCAGTGGGCGCGTGGAGACGCGCCTGCACCGTGGCTGCAGCACAGAGAAAGTAGACCGCCACCGCGGCCTCCAGTGGCGTCACCACCCATTGCCCGGCCGAATGTGCCGTGCTGTCGCCGGTGCTCTAAGTGTCTAGCTGAGCCGCTTTAGCACGGCGACCGCTCGGCGGTTCAGACCAACTACGTGGCCGCCAGGGTTGAAGGTGAACAAGAACATTCCAACGGCGTCGCCCCACTTCAGTGCCTCGGAGGTGAACTGGCACATGGAGAAGAAGTGGGGAACCTTTCCGATGGCCTCAGCGTCCTCGAACAGTTGCTTCAGCGCAGGCGTGGCCACCGGCAGCCTGTCCGCAACTGCCTGTGCTAGCGCGTGCCGGGACTCCACGTACCTCCTCCCCCGAGCGTGCCGGAGTTCTGCATCGGCGTGCCCCATGAAGTGCATCCACTCTAGGGCACAGACCTCTGCATCGGCGGCACCATGAATCGCGCGTGAAGGCGGTCGACGGCCCGTCGCTCGCTCCTTCGCCTGTACGCATGGCGCAGCCGCGGGAGCCTGCTGCGCGAGACGCTGCGCATCGAGAATGTTCAGAGTCGCAGCCGGATCGTAGCCATCGGAGAGCGATCTGTAGGGGAAGAGCGAGTGATCACTAACCCATTGCTGCTCCCTTACCTTGGCCCTGTACCTGCCGTGCCGGTCCCACACCAGCCAAGCCCGTGTGGTCGCGACAAGCAGGGCTGGGTTGGCCAAGACCCGCGGACCCAGGCTGTGGACGCTACTGCTGGAGGTGCCGTACTGGGGGACGGTTGTGAGCCCAAGAACCTGCTCGTCGGGCTCCGCTAGTTCCTCCACGAGCTTGTCGAGCTTGGGCCGGAACTTATCTTGCTCGTGCTCCGGTAGGTCGGTGATGTGCGCTTCGACCGCGGCCCTCGACGACGCCCCTGGAGCCAAGCTCCGCCGCAGACGTGCATGAGCGGCCACAGACCTTGCAGTGTCCGTCACTTAGTCTCCTCGTCATCTCCCTGGGCACAGACCGTGCATCGGCGAACCTACCCAAGGGGCTGTATTGATCACCCCCGAGGCCGACGCCCGGGCGACCCTCGAAGACACCGCTGGATGGCGCAGACCTCTCAAGACTATGGGCAACTTTGCCTACCCGGTCGTCGCAGGCTGCTATACACAGATCATGACTGCTACACCCGACGGGACGGACGAGAGCCATGATGCGACGTCTGGCGTGGCAGTGAAGGTCGGCACGGAGAGCGTCAGCATCCGCAAAGCGGTATTCACTGCACTTTTTGACAACTCTTGGGTCAGCCAGTATGCCGCCTATCGGACGGCTGTCAAAACTGGGCAGATTCACCTAGACGATCTGGTTCGGCTGGCTCGCAAGGCACAGATTCCCTACGTCCTATTTTTCGCCCCACCGGAAGTGGTGCAGAGGCAGCTTCAAGACAAGACGGAGAAGCTGCTCGCGGGCATGACGAAGGATGCCTTCTCAATGAACTCCCGTAATCAGGTGCAGCTACGGGACGTCGAACTCGTCGTGAAAGACCTGCTGCGCAAGCAGGCGACCCTGAAAGAACTGGATCGGTCCTTGGTCGAGAACACCTTGGTCGGATGCTTGGCGGGCCGCCGTGGCGGTGATCCACGAAGGTCTGCCGAACGCCTCAACGAACTTCTGGGCATCTCCAGCCTCGACCTACAGCGGATATCGACGAGGCAGGCTGCGCTGGAGCTCGTTGTTCGCCGACTGGAAGACAACCAGGTGCTGGTGTCCCAGAGCCAGCAGGACTTCATGCCTCAGCGGATCCCGGTGCACGTGAAATTCAGCGGCCTGTGCATCAAGGACAGGAAGGTCCCCTACATCTTCCTGACCGGCGGCGAGGGCGACATCAGACTGGAACCTACCGGGCGCAGACTTTTTACCTTGGTGTTGTTGACGGTATTCGTTGCTCGTGGGAGGTTTTCCCCCTGACTTTCGACGATCACACCGATGACCTTATCGAGGACATCGAATACAGGATCGCGGAAGAAGTCCTTATGCCTGCGGACACGGTGGCCGAGGTCGGCGTCTCAGGCATGGAGGACCTCCGAGCGCTGGCGGACCGGTTCAAAGTCACGCCGAGCGCTATGGTCATGCGAGCACGACGCCTGCACCTGATCACCCCCGAGTCGGCGAACGACTACCTGGACGCCCTGGCCAGCGAGTTCAGACAGCGCCCCAAACCACGGTTAGGACGCAGCCATCCGCTCAACGCCGTCAGACCTGAGTTGTGACGTTGGGCCGGATTCCGCGGGTGGAGGTGTCGCTGACCTGCGGATTCGCGCTGCAGGGTGTGACTAATCGGGGCGTGTGGTGGGTAGCCTTACCCGGTGGGCTCGTTCGTGCGCAAGGTGAAGACCGCCTCGGGCGCGACAGCAGTACAGATCATGCACAAGCGCGGTCGGCGGGTCCTGGGGATCGATCACATCGGCTCGGCCCGGACGGAGGCCGAGCTCGCACTGCTGGAAGCGATCGCGCACGAGCGGTTGCACGCCGGCCAGGAACAGCTTCCCCTCGAGCCCGGCGGGCCCAGCACTCCGGCTGCGGCCACGGGGATGCAGGCCACGGTCGCCGGCACATCCTCGCTGGTGCTCTGGCAGGCCCTGGAGCGGGTCTACACCGACCTGGGCTTCGATGCTCTGGGTGATGAGGCGTTCAAGCAGCTCGTGCTGGCGCGGATCATGGAGCCGACGTCTAAGGCTGACACCGTGCGGGTGCTGGAAGACATCGGTGTCCCCTCCCGGACCAGGGAGACGTTCATGCGCTGCCTGTCCCGCGTGGTCGAGCGCAACTACCGGGAGCAGATCGGTGCCGCTTGCTATGCCCACGCCGCCCCGACCGGGCGCCTGGCCGCGGTGCTGTACGACCTGACGACACTGCACTTCGAGACGCCGAAAGAGGACCGGCTGCGCAAGGTCGGGATGAGCAAGGAGCGGCGGGTCGATCCTCAGGTGACGGTCGGGCTGCTGTGCGATCCCGGAGGGTTCCCACTGGCGGTGCACCTGTTCGAGGGCAACAAGGCAGAGACCAAGACCCTCATCCCCGTGCTCACCGAGTTTCAGGACGCGCACGACGTGCAGGACATGATCGTGGTCGCCGACGCCGGGATGCTGTCCGCGGCCAACCTGCTGGCCCTGGAGGAGGCCGGGTTCAGCTTCATCGTCGGCTCCCGCGCGGCCAAGACCCCCTATGACCTGGCCGACCACTTCGCCACGAAGGGCAACCACTTCACCGACGGACAGAGCGTGGAGACGACCCGGGCGATGGGCGCCGGGAAGGACCGGCGCACCCGGCGGGTGGTGTACCAGTACTCCTTCAAGCGGGCCAAGAACGATGACCGGGCGATCAACGCGATGATCAAGAAGGCCGAGGACGTCGCCGCCGGTCGACGCCCCCTCAAGCGTGACCGGTTCGTGCGGATCGACGGGGCGACCAAGGGCGTGGACTGGGACCTGGTCGAACGGGCCCGGTCGATGACCGGGCTAAAGGGCTACGTCACCAACATCGCCGCTGAGCAGATGGACGGGCCAGCGGTCGTGGCCGCCTACCAGGACCTCTACCAGGTCGAACGGTCTTTCAGGATGGTCAAGTCCGACCTGCGCGCCCGCCCGATCTTCCACCAGCTGCGTGACTCCATCGAGGCGCACCTGACCATCGTCTTCGCCGCCCTGGCGATCTCCCGCGAGGCCCAGCAACGCACCGGCGCCTCGATCAAGAAGATCCTGAACACCCTTCGTCCGCTGCGCACAGCCACCATCACCGTCGGCGGCCACCAGATCATCGCCGATCCCGAGATCTCCGACGAGGCCCGCGAACTGCTGAACTACATCAACCCCGGGGTGTGACTAAGGCGTCACAACTCAGGTCTGGCAAGACAAGCTGGACAGTCTGCGCGACCGCTGACGCCACGTTCCCCTACGGTCTATCCCTGACGCGCCCTTAAGATGGGACGCCCACCCCTCGCGGTACGGCGCTGCCCAAGGAGTAGGCGTACCAGCACCACCAAGCAGACACCGCGCGGGGGTCTGCAGGCCTTCGACACCTAGCTCACTTTGCTGAACCTCATGGTTACCCGCCCGTGAGAGGACAGTGAGACGGAGAGGCTTCCTTCGTCGTCACGACGTCGCCGATCGGATAAGCAATCCGATGTTGCTCCGAGCCTTCAGGGGTTTTGCTCGTCAATCGCTGACTCCCCCTCTTGGTGCAAGATCTAAGAATCGGTCAGCTTGGGAATGTCGGCCGGGGTCACGACAGCCACGGGTCGCTGGTGGGACTTGCCCGTCTCGGTGACGATGAGGGCTGCCAGCGGGCTTCCACGCTCAGCTGCCTCGACGAACGTGCGCACGGCTCGGGTGCTGGTCACACTCTTGGGGACATGCCGGACAGGCTCGTTCTCCTGGAAGCTCAGCGCTGTTGCGATCGATGCGTCTTCGAGGAGGCCGTCGTGCTGGCGCATCTGATCGGCTACCCACCGGGCGACGGTGTTGGTGGTCAGTAGACCTTTATAGGTGTCGTCGTCATACACCGGCAACTGCGAGAAGTCGTTCTCGTACATCAGGTCCAACGCTGCACGCACTGAGAGACCTGGCTCAACGACCAACGGCCTCTGGCTTCGGAGCACTGTGATGGCGGTGGGCGGGTCGAGGAGGCGGTCTCGGATGTGGCGCATCGCGGCGATGGCGGTGTCGGTGGGGACCGCTAGGCGTTGGTCGTCAAACTGTCGCTCATGGGTCAAACTGTTGCGCACCTGAGCGAGTACTCGGAGGTCGTCGTACTGCTTCTGGGTTATGTCCCGTGACCGCTTAGTCTTAAACGTCTCGAGAAGTTTCGCGAAACTGACGCTGCCGACGTCTTTGCCACCGTAAACCATAAATTTTAGGTGTGCCTCCACGTCGTTGAACGCAGACATGAACAAGTCGTAGGGTCCTGGGGTCGTCACTGTGCACCCTCCCTCACCATGTGGTGGACGAGTTCTCCGGTCATCTCGACCAGGATCTTCTCTGGTCGCCCGCCTTGGTGGATGATGTCGCTCATCTTGGCGTGGGCCTGCTGGTTGTCCAGCACCGCGAGCAGGACCTTTGTGCGCAGGGTGGGGCTGGCCAGGAACTGTCCCTTAGTGTTGTGCTCTGCCTGCTCCCGGACCTGCTCGTCCTCCAGCAGGGTACGGATCAACCCTTCAAGCCAGGTCTCCTGCTGCTCGACGGTGAAGTCCTCATCCCCGAACAGATCGTTGAGGCGGGCAACCACCTCGGCCAGTGGTCCCTTCTTCATCTCCTGCACGCTGCCTGACCCTGCGGCGGCGGTGGGCCTGACAGGCTTGGTCTCGTCGATGGCCAGGTCGGTGGTGCCCTGGTGCTTCTGCTTGATCGCGACCAGGTCGACCCCGGACAGGTCGGTGGCCGGTGTGTGATTGCTGACGTGGATCAGCGGCTCGAGCAGCCTGAAGAAGATGGACCGTCGGAACGGTTCGGTGTCGCCGAACTCCACGATCTGGGAGAGGAAGTCGTACAGGTTGATGAACGAGCGGACGTCCTTGCGGAACATGTCCAGCTCGTCCAGCCGGGTCCGGTCATCTCCCTGCATCGCCGAGGCGTAGTCCGACCTGAACCGGTGCACGACTGGCCCCAGTCCGCCGCTGAGGGCGTTATTTCCCTTCTGGTGCACCCACGCGTCGACCACCGTGTTGACCTCGTCGGCGGTGTAGATGCCGGTGGTGTCGAGCTTGTTCTGGAGGTCGTGGATGAGGTCGGGGTCGGTGACCGCCTCCAGGCGGGCTCCGGCGTAGTAGGGCTTGTACGCGTCCAGGATGTCCTTCTCGGTGTTGACGAAGTCCAGGACGTAGGTGTCAGTCTTGCCCGGAAAGGTCCGGTTCAGCCGGGACAGGGTCTGCACCGCCGTTACCCCGGACAGCTGCCGGTCCACGTACATCGCGCACAGCAACGGCTGGTCGAACCCGGTCTGGTACTTGTTCGCCACGATCATCACCTGGTAGCCGTCTCCAGCGAACGCCGCGGTCAGGTTGCCCTTCACGGTGGGGTTCATGTTGGCCTCGGTGAACTTCTCCGGTCCGGTCTCGGGGTCGTTGACCTCTCCGGAGAAAGCGACCAAGGTGGCCAGACCCTCGTACCCCATCTTGGTGATGTAGGAGTCCATGGCGACCTTGTACCTGACAGCGGCCTTGCGGGAGTCGGTGACGACCATGGCCTTGGCCTTGCCCTGGAGTAGGTGGGCGATGTTGGCCCGGTAGTGCTCGACGATGATCTGCACCTTCTGGGCGATGTTGGTCGGGTGCAGCTTGACCCACCGGATCAGGCCCTTGGTCGCGGCGTGCTGGTCGACCAGCACCTCCTCGACCTGCGGGTCCTGCCCGACCAGCTCCTGCCCGCTCTTCTCGACCTTGACCGCCAGCTCGAACGCGGTGTCGTAGTTGGTGAAGTTGCGCAGCACGTCGAGGATGAACCCCTCCTCGATGGCCTGCTGCATCGGGTACAGGTGGAACGAGACCGGGATTGGCTCCCCCGTCTTCTCGTCCCGATCCTCCCCAGGACGGCCGAACAGTTGCAGCGTCTTGCCCTTGGGGGTCGCGGTGAACGCCAAGAAACTGATGTGCTCCGGACGGGCGCGGCCCTCCATCTCCGCCGCCAACAAAGTCTCGGTGTCGACCTCGGCCCCGTCGTCCAGGGCAGCCAACTCGGCCGGGGACAGCACCTTCTTCAACTTAGTCGCAGCCGAACCGGTCTGCGATGAGTGTGCCTCGTCGGCGATCACCGCGAACCGACGACCCGCGAGCGAGACATCACCCTCCAAGAGTTCGAGTACCCAGGGGAACGTCTGCAGCGTGACGACGATGATCTTGCGGCCTCCGAGGAGACCCTGCCGGACCAACTCAGAGTTGGATGTCACACCGTGAGCCGACTTGCTGCTGGCGTCGACGGCTAGCACGGTGCCGGTCGTGCGCTCAATCTCCTTGACTGCGTCTTGCAATTGACTGTTCAGCACTGTCCGGTCCGACACGACGATCACCGAGTCGAAGATCTTCTCGTCGCTCTCGTCATGCAGCGACAGCAGCCGGTGCGCGGTCCAAGCGATCGTGCGCGTCTTGCCAGACCCTGCCGAATGCTCGATCAGGTACGACTGCCCCGCCCCAAGCGCCTTGGCATCAGCGAGGACCTTCGTGACGGCCTCCCACTGGTGGTACCGCGGGAAGATCAACGCCGAAGACCTACGGGGGCGGCCCTGGGCATCCAGTTGGGTGGAGGTCTCGACGTGCGCGAACCTCAAGATGATGTCCAGCCAGGCGTCCTTGTCCCACACCTGCTCCCACAGGTAGGACGTGTCCGACCCGAGCGGGTTGACCGGGTTGCCCGCCCGCCCCTGGTCGCCCTTGTTGAACGGCAGGAACCTGGTGTCCTTCCCTGCCAGCTTGGTGGTCATCCACACCTCGGCGTTAGACACCGCGAAGTGCACGATGGCACGGGAGCCCCACCCGAACAACGGGGACGACTTCGGGTCCCGGGACCGGTATTGGGCCATCGCGTCCTGCACGCTCTGGGTGAAGTCCGTCTTCAGCTCCACCGTGGCCACCGGAACCCCGTTGACGAAGAGCACCAGGTCAACAGTCTCGTTACCTCGGGACGACAAGTGGACCTGCCGCATCACCCGCACCCGCGTCATGCCGTACAGCTCTGCAGCCCGAGGGTTCAACGACGTCGCGGGCCGCGGGTAGGACATGTCCAGCCGCTTGGAGGTGCCGACCTTGAACCCACCACGCAGGAGGTTCAACGTCCCGCCATCGTTGGTCAAAGGAGTGTCGAGAACCTTGGCCACCCGGTCCAGGATCTTCTCCTGCGCCCCCGTCTGCTCCCTGTCCGACATCGATGGCTTCACGATCGACTCGTACGTCTCCGGCTGTGTCTGCTCCAGCCACGCCAGCAGGTCCTCCGGGAAGAGAGCCCTGGCCCGGTCGTACCCGGCATCGCTGGAGGAGTACAGCCAGCCGTGGGCTGATAGGTACTGGCACAGTTCGGTTTCGAACACGATCTCGTTGTGCTGGGCCATCATGGAGAGACCTCTCCTGTGCCGTGATTCACCAATTCGGCTGAGAGCGCACGGACCTGCTCCGACACGAGTGCCGCGTAGCGAGCTGCCAGGCGGGACAATTCATCCAACGCATCTAGTTGCCTCACAATCTCGGCTTGCTCTTCGGGCGGGGGGAGCGGCACGAGAATGCGTGCCATTTCGGAGTATCTAGTAGTCCACAGGTCAGCGACGATACCGTGGCCCCACCGATAAAACTCTTCCTGGAACGGAATCGATCGGATCAAGTGATGCGCATACCGCGGATGGATCCCAACAGGGCGCAAAACCGTGTAGATAATCGACACACTTCCGTCCCTGATCGCGAGACCGGAACTACCACGTCTGTCAGATCGACTGTTAATGACGATGTCGCCAGCCCGAACAATACGCCGAGCATCCCTGTCGGCAGTTTTCGCCACGTGACTCAACTGGGGGATGACGCCGTCAAGAGTCACCGATAGTGCTGGAAAGTCGTCTTCACTGCCAACCTCACGCCTCTCTTTGAGAATGCTACCGAGCCGGACACGACGCCAATTGGGGGCCAGTGGGGCATCGAATGAGGCCGCAAACGTTTCCCTGAGTTTCGAGCCTGGAATCTCCTCGAGCGTCCTCTGATGTGACTGGATTTGCGCCATAACGTCCGCTGCTTCATCACTGACGACACCCGCGCCTCGGAGTCGCCGGCCACTGTAGAACAGGCGCGTGAACGGAATTTCGTAGCCGACCTTGGTCTTGCTGTGATCGACCCAGGCGTCCGGGGCATGCGGCTGAACTTCGGTTCGGAAGTACTTCTCGATGTCGCGCTCAAAAGGAACAATCTCGGTGCTCCGCGAGGCAGGGTCGGGTTCCCAATTGCCTCCCCTGTCCGTACAGATCACCGCCTCATCGTCGTGCACGCCAATGCTCTGCCACAACACCTTTACCATCGGTGTCGGAAGTGCGTACCCTGCGGCTTTGCTCGCCATGCGCAGTGCGGACAGGAACTCCTGACGGTCCATCCACACCCGACCCCGCAGGGTCTCTAATCCGGCACTGAGCTTGGCACGGTTCTCTTCAGAAAGTTTCTGGATCTGCTTCACCGACGTCATCTTGGAGAGGGTCTCGTCGGTGATCTCAAACCGCCGACGCAGCGGCTGCTCAACGGTGATCTCGCGGTAGCCAAAATCTTCTGGAGCGAGGACCTTCGAGTAGGGCGCGTCCTCCTCTGCCTGCTCGTCGAAAGCTGCGTAGATCCGCAGAAGTCGCTCCCGGCTCCTGTCTTCGATCTCCTTGCCTTTTGAGCCGAGGCTTCGCCGAAGCCTAGTGAAGAATTCGCGACCGTCGATGAGTTGGACCTTGCCTCGACGCTCTTCCGACTTCGCGTTGTCCAAGACCCACATGAAGGTGGAGATCCCGGTGTTGTAGAACATGTCGGTTGGCAGGGCGACGATCACGTCGACCAGGTCCGACTCCAGCAGCCAGCGGCGGATGTTCGACGGTCCGGACTCGGCCCCTCCGGTGAACAGCGGGGACCCGTTAAGGACGATCCCGGCCCGGCCACCACCCTCGGAGGCCGGGCGTAGCTTAGAGGAAACTACCTGCAGGAACAGCATCTGCCCGTCGCTGATCGCGGGCAGCCCCCCGGGGAAACGACCACCCCCGGCCATGTTCTCGGCCTCAGACAGGACGGCGGACTGGGATGCTTTCCAGTCGCCCCCGTAGGGCGGGTTGGACAGCACGTAGTCGAAGGTGCGTTCCAGGTGGTGGTCGTTGGCCAGGGTGTCGCCCAGCGCGATGTTGTTGGCGTCTTGGCCCTTGCCGATGAGTTCGGACTTGCAGATCGCGTACGACTGCGCGTTCAGCTCCTGCCCGTACATGACCACCTGGGCCTTGGGGTTCATCTCCGTCAGCCGTTCATCCAGCACCGACAACATGCCCCCGGTGCCCGCGGTCGGGTCGTATACGGTCCGCACGGCCGAACCGGTCAGCACATCACCATCGGGTTCCACGAGCAGGTCCACCAGCAGACGGACCGCGTCCCGAGGGGTGAAGTGCTCTCCCGCGGTCTCGTTCGACGCCGCAGCGAAGCGGCGGATGAGATCCTCGAACATCGTGCCCATCTGCGCGTTCGTCAGCGCCTCAGGCCCGAGGTCGATCTTGGCGAAGCGGTCCAGCACCAGGTAGAGCCGGTCGTTCGTGTCCAGGGTGTCGATCTCCTGGTCGAACTTGTAGTTGCCGAACAGGTCGGCCACATTGCCCGAGAACGCGTCCAGGTAGGCCCGCAGGTTGTTCCGCAGGTTCTCCGGCTCCTCCAGAATCTTGGCCAGCGTGTACGGGGAGGTGTTGTAGAACGACAGACCCGTCCGGTCACGCACCAACAGCTCCAGCGTCTCCCCCTGCGCCATCCCAGCCAGCTTCTGGATTGTGTCCCGGTGCGGGGCCAGCACACACTCCATCCGGCGCAGGATCGTCATCGGCAGCACGACGTTGCCGTACTGGTTCGGCTTGTACACCCCCCTCAGCTGATCGGCAATGCTCCACACGAAATTGGCCAGTTGGCTCATCCATCTCCCTCACGCCCGGTCCCGAGGCGCTCCGCTGCGGCATCGGCTTTCTCTTGACCAACTAACCTACCTGCATCCCCCGACAACCCCTCCGACGGGGCGGGATGCACCTCAAGAGGGATCGGACACCGTCTCCGATCGCGGGCCGTGCCGTCAGGCCCAGACGTGACTGATCTAACCGCCACCTAACGCGACGCCAGAACTAGCGGGGTACCCCAGAGCCCGAGCACACGAGGCCTCCTTCGCGCAGCCCATCGATGCCAGCGCCATACCCAGCACTGCCAGCCACTAGCCAAGCTGGCTCACGAAGTCGCCCATACGACGATTCCGCGCGCGAATGAAGTCGTCGCTCGCTGCCCGGTAGGAGAGGTACTCCGCGGTGTCCTGAGGTATCGATGAACGCTGGAACTCGTCGAACTCCATGAAGAACTTCACCTTATCTGGTCCTCGGAGGAGGTCGTGCAGCAGGAAGAACTCCACGTAGCCGCCGAAGTCGACAAACAGGTCGAAGAAGTAGCCGTAGCGGCCCAGGACTACGGCCAGCGGGCTCTCCTCACCTTCGTAGTGTCGACGGATGCACTCAAGGGTTAGGTCGAAACGGTCCGCGATCTGAGGATGGAAACCTCGCGCACCGTTGATCGTCATCTGGCGACCGATCCTCTCGCCCGGGAAGATGATCGAACTGCCGATCGTGTAGCCCAGATCCGGAGGGATCTCGGCTGGGGGGATCTGGTCGATGATGCGGGCCGCTTTGCCGTAGAGGTTGGTCGTGATGGCGTCGCTGGCGGGGTAGATCGTCCGCCCCTCGGTCTCGTATGTGAGGTAGGCGCCTGGCCGCTCCTGGAGGTCGAAAACCGGTCCTGAGGGCAGCGGCTTGGTCCACAGGTGTCGGTGGTAGCGCTTCAGGGTGGGGCTAACGGCGTCCGCGTCCTTGCCGGGGGGCGTCTCCGTGAGGAAGTCGAACGTCGTGTCAATGGCGAGACCCATCAGACATTATGGCGCAATGGGGTGCTGTGCTCCAAGGCATCCCTCGGTGCCCCCGGATGTCTCGTGAGCCCGGGTGGACCGCAGCCAATCACGCGGCGCCTACCGAGCTCCACGGATTGCAGCCCGCAGAGACCATCACCTAGACCGCATAACACCAGGTCTCTGGGGTGTTAAGTCTTCGGAGGGCTTGATCCGATAGGGTCATCGAATGGACGAGGTCGACAAGGTTGTCGCAGCGGTAGAGCACATCCCAAAGCCCTGGAACAAGTTTCCCGGCGGCTATCCGGACCAGATCGAGGCGGCGCTGATCGACGCAGTCTTCTCGATCCGATCGAAATACGGAAGCGAGACCACGGGAGTCCGGGCGGTCGTTCGACGCTACTGCGACGCGATCGGGGATCCCAAGCCCGACCAATTGGACCGTCTCGCGTCCATGGACACCGGCAGGCTGACTCGCGTCCTGCAGAACGCGCAGGCGGTGAGCGGCAGATCGAAGGCAGAGGCCGTGCAGGAGGCTGCGCGCAACCTCGTCGAGGCCGGGGTGCATCGCGCAGCGGACCTGGACCCCGCACGCCACCGACCTGCGTACACACGCGTCCACGGACTGGGCAAGGTGACCTGGGCGTACTTCTGCATGCTGCTGGGTCATCAGGGCGTCAAGGCCGACACCTGGGTGATGCGGTGGGTGGCTCAGGCTCTCGGCGAGGATTCGATCAACTCTGCCCGGGCCAACGCCCTGGTTCAGGGCGCCGCTCAGAAGCTCAAGGTAGATGCCACACAGCTTGACCACGCCATCTGGGCGCATGCCCGAGCCGGAGGCACCGCGTAGAGCACGTGACCGAGTCTTGCCTGCGCCAACCCCAGCCAGACGTTCCCGTGCGGGTTGAGGGAGGCTAGAGCCATGGCATCGGTGCTGGCGTGGGTCGACTACTCGTCGGCCCACCGTGACCAGATGGACCGACTGCTGGACGCCTTTCGCGACAAAGGGACTGTCGACGAGCTGGGCATCGGCACCCTCCGCGACACCTTCAGCGACCATCTCTTCCCGGGCACCTCCACCCTGCACACACGCGCCCGCTACCTGCTCTTCGTCCCCTGGGCCGTGACCAGCACCACCCCCCATCGCTGGCCGGCCGATCGAGCCGAGCGGGAGCTACGTCGCCTCGAGGGCAAGCTCATCGAGGCGTTGCGCAGCGGGGACCTGGATGGTGGGGTCATTGGTCGGGACGCCGGCGCCACCGTGCAACGCCTGCCGAGCACCGTCTACTGGAGCGCCCTCGGCGCCTACGACATCCGACGCTGCGGGCACAGCATCGCCCAGCACCTGCGCTTCTCGACCGAGCGTCCGCCGCCCTCGGTCGACGAGGACGAGGACATCCTCCACGTCCGGCACCGGGACCCGTGCTTCCGCCAGCTCCCCGTGCCCCCGGACGACTGGCTCCAGACCGCCAACTTCACCCTCAGCCGCGCCGAGGCGGAGTTCCTCCGGGACCGGATCCTCGACACCTGCTCGGAGCGCTACCTCGGCTGGCTGGTGCAACGTGACCTCCCAGGAAATCCGGAAAGGCCCTGGGATCCTGCCCTGACCGCAGACCTGCCGGCGGAGATCTCCGGTGTGCTCGCTCACGCCCGGCGGTTCAGCCGGCTGCATGAGGGCGCGCCGATCCTCTACAACCTGCTCCTCGCCCGGCTCAAAGACTGGGAAGAGGGTGTCGAGCGCTATACCGCCCAGCTCGAGGCCTGGGCCGACGACGACGAGACCCACCAGGCCGTCGCGACCTGGGATGAGGACGACTTCTGGAGCTGCGTCGCCCGCGCCGGTTGGCGCCACAACGTCCGCACCCAGTCCTTCGTCCGCTCCTGGGTCGACCTCGTCCACCACGGTGCAGACCTCGTTCACGGCCAGGCAGCCGAGCAACTGATCCGCGAGCGCGAGACCAACCTCAAGGGCCGCCGCTCGCGCTTCGTCAACCCGGACGCCCTCGAGGCCTGGGAGGGTGGCAACGGCATGGGCCGGATGACGTTCCGCTGGTCGGAAGCCAGACAACTGGTCACCGACATCCGGCAGGGACTGGAGGCCAGCAATGCTTGAGCCGAGCACCCGCACCCTCTTCGTCGACGCCTTCCGTCCGCCGACGGGGCACGTCGTCGATCTGGCTGTCGGCACCACCTACACGTTGAGCCTGCGCATGTTGCTCCTGCCGCCCTTGGCCATGGCCGCCCACGACCGAGAGTCCGAGCTCAGCGATTCCGGGGACGGCACCGACCCCACGGAGGAGACCGAGCACTCCCCCGCCGACACGCTCGCCCTGCTCGAGGCCGTCCGGCGGTATGCCGACCGGACGACGGTCTACTGCCACGCCTCCGGCATCGCCTCCCCCGGCCGCTACCCGCGGCTGCTGGCCTTCTCCGAGGACTCGGTGGTGCAAGTGCTCCCTCGCACTCCGGGGCACATCTTCCACCCCAAGATGTGGGCTCTGCGCTTCCGCCAGGACGACGACCTGATCCACCGGCTCGTGGTCTGCAGCCGCAACCTGACCGAGGACTCTTCCTGGGACACGCTGCTGGTCCTCGACGAGGGCGAGCCTGACCAGGGCATCTCCGGCGCACCGGCCGCCGAGTTCGTTCGAGCGCTGCCCAGCCTGACCGTGGGGCCGGTCGCCCCCGGCCGACCCGAGCAGGCGGAGACGCTCGCCGCGACCCTCGAGGATGTCTGGTTCGACCTGCCCGCGCCGTTCACCGGTGGCGAGCTCCTCCCGCTCGGCCTGCGCGCCGGCACCGCCTCGTGGCCCATGCCGGAGCACCCGACGCGCGCCGTGGTGGTCTCTCCCTTCCTGGACATCGACACCGTGTCTCGAGTCAAGGCCCGCCGCACCCCCGTGCTCGTCTCCCGCCCTGAGTCCTACGACCTGGTCGGCGCCGAGGCCGTCGCCCACACCAGCACCAAGGTGCTCAGCCCGCACGCCGAGACGCAGGTAGCCGACCCGCGGACGGACTCCCCCACCCGTGCCGGCGAGGTGCGTGACGGCCTGCACGCCAAGCTCTTGGTGTGGGACGAAGGCCGCACCGGTCACCTGCTCACCGGTTCGGCGAACGCCACGCACGCGGCCTTCCACGGCAACGTGGAGTTCGGCGTGCTGCTCACCGGCCCTCGTCGATCCTGCGGGGTTGAGGCGCTGTTGCCCGACGAGGCGCCTTCTCGTGACCGGGTCACCTTCGACCAGGTGTTGCAGGACCACAATGTGGTCGAGCCCGAGCCGCAGGAGGACACTACCCGGCAGACGGAGCGCCAGATCGAACTCCACCACGAGGGCCTTCTGCAGGCCGGCCCCCGACTCTCCTGTGAGCAGGACGAGAGCGGGTATGCGGTCACCCTGCAGTTCGAGGACACGCTCCCCAGGGATCCGGGCACCACGAGTGTCCGGCTGGTCAGCCGGCCCCGCACCGAGCTGCGTCCACCCGACCGGGCCCGGTGGGAAGGGGTCCCGCTGCTGCAGCTCACCCCATACCTTGAGGTCGTCACCACGGTGCCCATCTCCGACACCGAGAGGATGGAGGTGGCAAGCGTGCTCAAGGCTGAGCTGGTGGACGCCCCCGAGGAGCGGGCAGCCGAGGTGCTCCGCAGCTATCTGGGCTCCGAGGAGAGCCTGGTGCGCTACCTTCGCTTCCTTCTCGACGAGGCTGACGCCGGGTCGGTCTGGGACGACCTGGAGCTAGGTGATGCCCAGGGCGATGGTGCCGGGGCTCGGAGGCCGACCTTCGAGGACCTGGCCATCCTGGAGCCCCTGCTGCGGGCAGCGGCCGACGGCAGCGAGGCGTTGGACCGCGTCCAGGCGCTGCTGCGGGACCTCGGTGTGAGACCGGACCAGCCCGGGGTGGTGCCGCAGGAGTTCCTGCAGCTGTGGCAGGCGGTCTGGGATGCGACGCGGGAGGGGCGACCGTGACGGACGACCGGCCTGACCTGGAGGCCGCGCTGAGCGGACTCAAGGACTTCCAGCGCCGCACCGTGGACGCCGCCTTTGAGCGGCTGTGGGGCGATGATGACCCGTCGAGCCGATTCCTGGTAGCGGACGAGGTCGGGCTGGGCAAGACCCTGGTGGCCAGAGGGGTGCTCGCCAAGACCGTGGACCACCTGTGGGACCACGCCGATCGCATCGACATCGTCTACATCTGCTCCAACAGCCAGATCGCCCAGCAGAACCTGCGCCGCTTGCACGCCGGACTGCACGGCGAGATCCCGCACGCCGACCGGCTCACCATGCTCCCAACAGTCCTTGACGACCTGGACCGGCAGCGGGTCAACGTCATCTCTTTCACCCCCGGGACCTCCTTCCACCTCGGCAACAGCGGGGGCCAGGCACCCGAGCGGGCCCTGCTCTTCGTCATGCTGGAACGGGCTTGGGGCGCCGGGGCCCTCCGCGGGCGGAAGTGGTCCCGGTTCTTCCAGGGAGCTGCGAGCGAGGAGCGGATGCGGCGGGAGATCGACCGCGCACGTGGCACCTCCATCAGCCCGCAGCTCATGCACGCCTTCAGCGAGGCGCTGCTGCTGCCGAGCGCGGACGGACCACGGCTGTGCGACGCCCTCGGTGAGGGTGCGGACGACTTCCGATGGCTGCGGGAGGGTGGGAGGGTTTCCTGGCAGGTCTCGGCTCACCGCTACCGGCTGATCGGCCAGCTCCGCCAGGCGCTGGCAAGGATCTGTGTCTCTCACCTGCAGCCCGACCTGGTGATCCTGGACGAGTTCCAGCGCTTCAGCCAGCTGCTCAGCGGTGACGATGACGCCTCACGCCTGGTCCAGTCCCTGCTGGGCCCGATACAGGTGGAACGCCCCGGTGAGCAGCGCACCGCTCGCACGCTCCTGCTGTCGGCCACGCCCTTCAAGATGTACACCCTGCCCGACGAGCCCGAGGGCGATGACCACTACCGGGACTTCCTACACACCGTGCGGGTCCTGGCCGGCCCCGAACGGGCTCAGATCGTGCAGGACAGGATGAGCGAGATGCGCGCCGCCCTGCTTCGCGGTGATGTGCCGGCTGCCACTGACGCCAAGGACGTGGCCCAGGTCGAGCTGCGCCGAGTCATGGCACGCACCGAGCGGCTGGCCGCCACGAAGGACCGGGACGGCATGCTTACCTCGCGTCAGGACCGGCTCACCGTTACCCGGACCGATGTGTCGGACTACCTTGCTCAGGCCGCAGTCGCCCGGGCCCTGGACTCCCCGGAGGGCCTGGAGTACTGGCGCAGCTCTCCCCACGTCCTGGAGATGATGGAGCGCTATCACGTCAAGCGCCGGATCGACGAGGAGCTGACCGCCGGCAGCGGACTGCTGCGCGGGATCCTGCGGACGCGCTTCACCCCCGATGACCTCCACACCTACGGCGAGATTGACCCCGGCAACCCGCGTGCTCGATGGCTCGCCGACGACGTCTTGTCCACCGGTGCCTGGCGCGCGGCGTGGCTAGCGCCGTCTCTGCCGTACTACACCCCTCGCGGCATCTATGCCGAGCCGGCCTTCCAGCGCTTCACCAAGCGCCTCGTCTTCTCCGCCTGGGGAGTAGCCCCGAAGGGGATCGCGACCACCCTCAGCTACGAGGTGGAGCGCCGGCTGGCAGGACAGTCCCCGACCATGCGCGAGCGGGGATACTTCGCCACCCGCCGCCGTGGCCTGCTTACGCGCACTGTGACAGACGGCCGGTTGACGGGTATGCCGGTCCTCGCCCTGCTCTACCCCTGCGTCGAGCTCGCGAGAGCCGGGGACCCGTTGCGGGTCGCCCGCGACCTGGGGCGGTCCCTGCCCCTGGACCGCGAGGATCTTGTCGCTGAGGTGCGTAAGCGGGTCGAGCGGTCGCTGGAGCAGTTGCCGTCGGGTGGCAGCGAAGGTGTGGCGGACCAGCGGTGGTTCTGGGCAGCACCCTTGCTCCTTGACCGGTTGCACGGGCTGACCACTGTCGAAGGCCTCACCTTCGGGGGCAAGCGCCTCGGTGACCAGGGCGCGGACGGTTTTGGACAGCACCTCGATGAGGCGCTGCACGTCGACGCTGCGCAGCTCGGGCCCCGACCTGCAGAGCTGGCTGACGTGCTCACCGAACTGGCGCTGAGCGGGCCCGCGGTCTGCGCCCTGCGCACTCTCGCCAGGGTTGTCGCGGACCCGGGCGACCTTGGCGCCCGGGACGTGCGGGCCACCGCGTCAGAGTGGGCCTGGTCCCTGCGATCCCTGTTCAACGGCGCCGAGATCATGGCGGTCGTAGAGGGCCAGGGTGATGACCCCTACTGGCGGCGTGTGTTGCAGCACGGGATGGACGGCAACCTGCAGTCGGTGCTGGATGAGTACGGCCAGGTCCTGCACGCTGCGCACTCCCTCGCCGGGCATGACAGGCCCGAGCAGTTGCGGCAGCTCGGAGAGAAGTTCGCCGAGGGGAGCGGTCTGCTCGCCTCCCCGCAGGCCATGGACTTCTTCGCCGACGGTGTGAGCCCGCCTAAGCGCAGGCGAATCCGCACCCACTTCGCAGCCCGCTATGGCCGCGCCGCAGCCGTGGACGACAAGACCGTCCAGCGTGAGACCCAGGTCCGGGAGGCGTTCAATTCACCTTTCTGGCCCTTCGTTCTTGCCTCTACCTCCGTCGGCCAGGAGGGTCTCGACTTCCACCACTACTCGCACGCCGTGGTGCACTGGAACCTGCCTTCCAACCCCGTCGACCTGGAACAGCGTGAAGGTCGGGTCCATCGCTATCGCGGACACGCGGTCCGCAAGAACGTCGCCCAGGCTCACAGCGGCAACACCTCGTTGGTCGGCGGCCCGAGTCCTTGGCCGGTGCTCTTTGACCTGGCTGCCGACGAGCGTGGCGACCGCTCGGAGATCTTCCCGGACTGGGTGTACCCCCTTGCGGGCGGCGCCACCATCGAGCGGCACGTGCCCGTACTACCCATGAGCCGAGGCACCCAGCACTACCAGCGGCTGCTACGGACCGTCGGGGCCTACCGGCTCACGTTGGGCCAGCCCCGCCAGGAGGAGCTGATTGCCTACGTCGGCGACAACCACGACCTTGCCCTCGACCTCACGCCGTGAGTTCAGGTGCGATGCAGATCGACGGATATCGAGCGGGCCCCTCCAGTGGTCATTTCCGTTGGCGGTGTCCGGACTGTCATCCATGGGTAGGCGCCCTTGTGCTGCCTCCGTCACCAGCCTGGAGCGGACGTCGCTCACCCGAGCCAGGGCTGGACCCGCTCCAGGTAGCGGTCCGACATCGTGGCCACGACCTCGGCCCCGGGCGTGGCCCAGACGTCGGCGTTGAAGATCTCCACCTCGACGTCGCCGGCATACCCGGTCCTCGCGACCCACCCGGTGAACGCCTCGAAGTCGATGTGCCCGTCCCCGACCATGCCGCGGCTGAGCAGCGCGTCCGGCGGCAGGGGGGTGATCCAGTCGCTGATCTGGTAGCTGGCGATCCGGTCGCCGGCGCGGGCGATCTGCTGCTCCACGCCCGGCTCCCACCACAGGTGGAAGGTGTCCACGACCACGCCGACGGCCGAGGCGGGGAACTGCTCGGCCATGTCCAGCGCCTGCTCCAGGGTGGAGACCACGCCCCGGTCCGCGGCGAAGATCGGGTGCATCGGTTCGATCGCGAGCACCACCCCCGCCGCCTGCGCCTCCGGCACCAACGCGGCGACCCCGTCCAGGAACCTGCGGCGCGCCGCATCGATGTCCCGCTCACCCTCGGGTAGCCCACCGGGGACCAGCACCAGCGCCGGCGCCCCCAGGGTGGCGGTCTCCTCGATCGCCGCCCGGTTGGAGTCCAGCGACGCCCGTCGCAGCGATCCCTCGGGCATGGTCAGGAACCCGCCCCGGCACACCGAGGACACCCGCAGCCCCGACTCCTCGACCCACCGGCGGGCCGTCTCCAGGCCCACGTGGGCGACCGGCTCCCGCCAGACGCCGAGGCTGCTGAGCCCGGCGCTGAGGCAGCCGTCGATAGCCTCGCGCAGCGTCCACTCCGCGCAGGTGCGCTGGTTCAGCGAGAGCCGCGCCAGCCGTGGGTCGACGCCTGCCGATGCGCTGCTCACCGGGTCACCCCGGCACCGCGCAGCACCACGTCCATCCGGGAGGCCGCCAACTCCGGGTCGGGCAGCAGCCGGGCCTCGTTGGCCAGCGCGAACACCTCCGCCAGGTGGGTCACCGGGCGGGCCGACTGCAACCCACCGACCATGGTGAACCCGCTCTGGTGTCCGGCGAGCCAGGACAGGAACGCGATCCCGGTCTTGTAGAACCAGGTCGGGGGGGCGAAGACCAGCCGCGACAACGGCACGGTCGGCGCCATCTCCGCCTCGTAGGCGTCCAGGTCACCGGCGTCCAGCGCGGTCAGCGCCGCCGACGCCGCCGGCGCGATCGCGGCGAAGGCCCCGAGCAGCGCGTCGCTGTGCCGCTCGCCGTCGCCGCGGATGAGCTCGGGGTAGTTGTAGTCGTCCCCGGTGTAGAGGCGCACGCCCTCGGGCAACGCCGCCCGCAGCGACACCTCGTGCTCGGCGGACAGCAGCGACACCTTGACGCCGTCGATCCGGGCGGCGTGCCGCGCGACCAACTCCAGGAACGTCGCGGTGGCGGTCGGGATGTCCTCGCTGCCCCAGTACCCGAGCAGCTGCTGGTCGAACATCGGACCCAGCCAATGCAGGATCACCGGCGAGCCGACCTGGTTGAGCACCTGGTCGTAGACCTGGAGGTAGTCCTCGGCGCTGCGGGCCACCGCCGCCAGGTGCCGGCTGGCCATGACGATGACCTGGGAGCCGGTGCCCTCCACGAAGGCGACCTGCTCCAGGTATGCCGCCGTGACGGCCTCCAGGTCATCGCCGCGGGCGACGTGGTCGGTGCCGGCGCCGGAGGCGATCCGGGCACCGGCGGCCTGCGCCTGCGCGGCGCTGCGGCTGACCAGCTCCTGGATCGCCGGCCAGTCCAGGCCCATGTTGCGCTGCGCGGTGTCCATCGCCTCCGCGACCCCGAAGCCGTGGTCGAAGAGGTGCTGACGGAACGCCAGGGTGGAGTCCCAGTCGATGGCGGCCGGCTGACCGGGGCCGTTCTCCTGCCAGGGGTCGGCCACGACGTGCGCGGCGGCGAACGCGATCCGGGTGGAGAACCCGCCGGGGTGCTTCTCCCACGTGCGGGCCGGCTGGAGGGTGACGTCGCGCCAGCTCCCGTCCGCCTGCGGCAGGCTGATCGTGCCGGTCACGCGCGGACCTCGGTGATCGGCACCCGCCGACCCTCGGCGGAGGAGAGCAGCCCTGCCTCGACCAGCTCCAGCCCGCGCACTCCGGAGGCGAAGTCGTAGGGGTGCTTGCGGCCCTCGTGCAGGTCGATGAGGAAGCGTTCCCACTGCGCCCGGAAACCGTTGCCGTGCTCCTGCGTGTCCGGGACCTCGGTCCACTGCGACCGGAAGTCCTGGTCGGTCGGCAGGTCGGGGTTCCAGACCGGGCGCGGGGTGACCACGCGCGGCTGCACCCGGCAGCCGAAGAGCCCGGCGACGGCGGACCCGTGGGTGCCGTCCACCTGGAACTCGACCAGCTCCTTGCGGTCCACCCGGACCGCCCACGAGCTGTTGACCTGGGCGATGATGTCGCCCTCCAGCTCGAAGATCCCGTAGGCCGCGTCGTCGGCGGTCGCCTGGAAGGGCTCGCCGTTCTCGTCCCAGCGCTGGGGGATGTGGGTGACCGCCTTGGCGGTGACCGCCTCGACGGCCCCGAACAGGCCCTCCATCACGTAGTTCCAGTGGCAGAACATGTCGAGCACCATGCCGCCGCCGTCCTCGGCGCGGTAGTTCCAGCTGGGTCGCTGGGTGGGGGTCAGGTCACCCTCGAACACCCAGTAGCCGAACTCGCCGCGCACCGACAGGATCCGGCCGAAGAAACCGGAGTCGATCAGCGAGCGCAGCTTCAGCAGCCCGGGGAGGTAGAGCTTGTCGTGCACGACCCCGGTGGTCACCCCGGCCTCCTCCGCCGCCCGGACCAGGTCCATACCGTCCGCGACCGACTCCGCGATCGGCTTCTCGGTGTAGATGTGCTTCCCGGCCGCGATCGCCGACAGGATCGCGCCCTTGCGGGCCTGGGTGGTGGCCGCATCGAAGTAGATGGTGGCGCTCTCGTCTGCCAGCGCGGCCTCGAGGTCGGTGCCGTACTCGGCGATGTCGTGCCGGCGGGCGAGCTCGGCCAGCTTCTCGGCGTTGCGGCCGAGCAGCACCGGCTCCACCTGGATGCGGTCCCCGTTCGGCAGCTCGACGCCGCCGTCGTCCCGGATCGCCAGGATGGAGCGGACCAGGTGCTGGCGGTAGCCCATCCGTCCGGTGACGCCGTTCATCAAGATACGGACGGTATGCGTGGTCATCCTGCGTGTCCTTCGTTCGTGGGTGAGTAGGTGCTGCCCGAGGTGGTGGTGGCGTGGGCCTTGTCCTCCTGCGGGCGGCCGCCGAGGTAGAGCTCGCCGAGCTTCGGGTCGTCCAGCAGTTGCCGGGCCGGGCCCTTGATGTGGACGCGTCCCAGGTCGAGGACAAGGCCGATGTCAGCGGACTCCAGCGCCCGGCGGGCGTTCTGCTCCACCAGGAGCACCGCGGTGCCGGCGTCACGCATCCGCACGACCTGCTCGAAGACCACCGCGGTGGCCTTGGGGTCCAGGCCCATCGACGGCTCGTCCAGCAGGACCACCTTCGGGTCGACCATGAGCGAGCGGGCAAACTCGACCTGCTTCTGCTGTCCACCGGAGAGGGCACCCGCCAGGGCGTTCCACCGGTCGGCCACCAGCGGGAAGAGGGACTTGACGAAGTCGAGACGCTCCTGGGTCCTGGACTGGTCGCGGACCGTAAACGCCCCCAGCGAGATGTTCTCGCCGACGGTCATCTCCCGGAACACGCTGTGCCCCTGCAGGACGTGGGACAGCCCCGCCCGCAGCATCTGCTGCGGACCGTGGCCGGTGACGTCCTGGCCGTCCACGACGACCTTGCCGGCCCGCGGCGCCAGCATGCCGCTGGCGACCTTGAGCACGGTGGACTTGCCTGCGCCGTTCGGGCCGACGAGACAGACGATCTGTGCCGGCGGCACCTGCACGGTCAGCCCGCGCAGCACCAGGGCCGCGCGGCCGTAGCCGGCCTCGACGTCGACCAGCTCGAGAAGATGTTCAGACGCCAAGGTATGCCTCCAGGACGGCAGGGTCGCTCTGCACGAGCGAGGGTGGTCCGGCGGCGATCGCCGCACCGCGGTCGAAGACGATGACGTGGTCGCTGAGCCGCATCACCAGGTCCATGTTGTGCTCGACGACGATGAAGGTGCGCCCCTCGGCGTTGAGCTCGACGATCAGCGAGCTGATCCGCTCGATGAGGGAGGGGTTCACCCCGCCCGCGGGCTCGTCGAGCATGATCGTCTCGGGGTCGGTCATCAGCACCCCGGCCAGCTCCAGCAGCTTCTGCTGCCCGTAGGAGATGTCCCGTGCGTCGGAGCGCTCCAGGTGGTCGATCCCGACCCGGGCCAGCAGCTCCTGGGCCCGCTTGACGTCGGCCGCGCGGCGGCCGGAACCCAGCAGCTGGCCGATGCCGTGAGGACGAACCCCGGCCAGCACGTTGTCCAGGACGCTCATCCGCGGGAAGATCCGGCACAGTTGGAAGCTGCGGCCGATCCCGGCGTGCGCAATCTTGTGCGGTGGCTTGCCGGTGATGTCCTTGCCCCGGTAGGTGACGGTGCCGGAGTCGGCCTTGATCATCCCGGTGACGCAGTTGAAGAAGGTCGTCTTGCCGGAGCCGTTCGGGCCGATCAGGGCGTTGATCCGGCCGTGATGGAAGTCCACGTCCGCACCGTTGACCGCCTTCACGCCACCGTAGGCCTTGGCCAGGCCACGCACCGACAGGCCGATCTCGTGCTCCGACGCAGGACTCTGCTGCGTCGTGCTGCTGTCCACGCTCATTCTTTCCTCCCGGTGGTGCTGGACCCGCTGAGCGACGCCGCGGTGAGGCCGTTGGTGCCTTCCGTCCGCTGGTCGACCGCCTTCTGCGCGTCCGCGTTCTTGGCGGCCAGCTCCTCGGCGCTCTGCTCCCGGATAGAGGTCGCGTCGGGACGCAGCCGGTTCAGCAGCTGTCCGAGGGTGGGCAGGATGCCCTCGGGCATGAAGAGCACCACGATCCCGAGCAGCAGGCCCAGGGCCACCAGGTGGAACTGGGAGTCGCCGTACTGCGCCTTGAAGAACTCCAGGGCGTAGCCGACGATGAACGCGCCCAGTGCCGGCCCGAACAGCGACCGGATCCCGCCGAGCAGCGACATCAGCACCATGTAGGAGCCGATGAGGATCGAGAACTGGAAGATCGGGTCCAGGAAGCCGAACCAGAGGGCGTAGAGCCCACCGGCCAGCGCGGTGAAGAACGCCGAGATGACGAAGACCGCCAGCTTGTAGCCGAAGGTCGGGATACCCAGGCTCTGTGCCTTGTCCTCGTCCTCACGGATCGCCTTGAGCCCCGCCCCGAACCGGGAACGGTCGATGGCCCACCAGGCGAGCAGCATGATGACCAGCAGCGCAGCGTGCAGGTAGTAGAAGCGCTCATGCTGCTCGGGCCGGAGCACCTCGGGACCGAACGGTCGCGGCACCCGCAGACCGTTGGAGCCGCCGGTGACGTCCGACCAGCTCTGGAAGACCAGCAGCAGGATGAGCACCAGCGCGATGGAAACGATGACGAAGGACGCACCGCGGACCCGCAGCGAGGCATACCCGATCGGGACCGAGAAGGCCGCGACGATCAGGGCGCCGAGGAACAGGGCCAGCCACGGCTGGACGTCGGCGCGCAGGATGAGCAGCGCGACGGCATACCCGCCCAGGCCGGTGTAGGCAGCGTGCCCCAGCGACATGTAGCCGGTGAACCCACCGACGAAGTTCCAGCCGGTCGCCATGCAGGCGTAGCTCAGGATGACCACGCCCACCGACATGATGAACGGGCCAGGGCCGGTCATCGGGAAAAGAAGAACCCCGAGCGCGGCGCCGAGCACCGCGACGACCTGGACGGTCCGGATGATGGTGTCAGAAGCGTTGCGCAAGGCGACCTCCAAAGAACCCGTGCGGGCGGAAGACGAGGGTGGCGAAGAGCACCACGTAGAAGATGGTCTGTGCCCAGGTCGTGCCCATCGGGATCTGCAGCAATGACTGGCTGACCCCGAGGATCATCGCCGCGGCGGCCGCACCGGGGATGCTGCCGAGGCCGCCGACCACGATGATGGCCATCAGCGGGCCGATCCAGTGCCAGTGCAGCGAGGGGTAGATGGTGGCGTCCAGCGCCAGCGCGGTGCCGCCGATGGCCGCGGTGGCCAGGCCGACCCCGAAGCCGTAGCCGGCCACCTTGCGGGTGTCGATCCCGACCAGCTCGGCGGCCTCCTTGTTCTGGATGGTCGCGCGCAGCGCCTGCCCGAAGCGCGTCTTCTTCAGCACCAGGTAGAGCACCGTCAGCGAGATCGCCGCCAGCACGAAGGCGATCAGCTTGACCACCGCGATCTGGGCGCCGAAGAACTCGATGCTCGACCCGGAGTAGGGAAGCTGGATGCGCCGCTGGGTCCCGGTGAAGACGAACCCGATGGTGCCCTCGATGGTCAGCGCCACCGCGAAGGTGAGCAGCACCGACATCATCGTCAGGGTGGCCGGCCGGAGCCGGGAGAGCAGGACCCGCTGCATCAGCACGCCCACCACGAAGAACAGCGGGACGGTGCCGAGCAGCGAGACCAGGGGGTCGATCCCGGTGGTGGAGGTGAACCACCACGCCAGGTAGGCCGCGAGAATGAGGAACGCCGAGTGGGCGATCATCACCACCCGCATGACCCCGAAGTACAGGGTCAGACCGGCTGCGAGCAGGGCGTACAGCCCGCCGAGCAAGATTCCGAGGATGAGGCTCTGGAGGAAGAGCGCCATCACCACTCTGGCTTGGGGAAGATCAGCTCAGCCTCGGCGGCCTCCTCGGGCAGCACGATCCGGATCTCCCCGTCGACGTACTGCTGGATGAGGTGGGCACCCTGCGGGCGGCCCTCCGCATCCCAGGTCAGCGGACCGACGACGGTCTGGACCTCGTTCTCGCGCAGCCAGTCGATGAGCTGCTGCTGGCACTCCGCGCTGGGGTCGGCGCAGCCGACACCCTCGACGGCGGCGGCCACGACCTGACCGGTGGTCCAGGCGTTGGCCTCGTCCTCGTTCGGCTCGGCGCCGTTCTCCTCGGTGAAGTACTCCACGAACTCGGCGGTGGTCTCGTAGGTCGCCTCGGGGGTGAAGCCGGTCGGGGCCATGATGCCCTCGGTCTTATCACCGATCGCGGACGCGAACTCCGGGTTGGTGGGCGCCGTCGAGAAGGCGGCCATCCTCGGCTGGTAGTTCAGCTGCTGCAGCGAGATGATCAGGTTCACCGCGTCCTGGTACTGGGTGCCGCCGACCACGATGTCTGCGTCGCTGGAGGCGATCTTGGCCGCGATCGAGGAGAAGTCGGTGGTGTTGGGCGGGTAGACCTCGTCCACCACCGTCTCGACGCCCATCTCTTCCAGGCGGTCCTTCAGCCCGTAGGCCGTGCCCTGGGCGAAGGGGTCGTCCATCGCCGCGTAGGCGGCCGTCTCCGGGCGCTCGCCCTCGGGCATCGCCTCGATGTGGTCGGCCAGGTAGTTGTAGTGGTCCTGGGCGACCGCGGGCGCGGCGTAGAACAGGTTGGTGAAGCCCTGGGTGAAGACGTCCTCGGCCGCGCCCGCGGGCTCGACGAAGAGAAAGCCGTAGTCCAGGGCTACCTGGGCGGCGGGCACCACCAGGCGGGTGGAGAACGGGCCGAAGACCAGGTCCACGCCGTCCTGGTTGATGAGTTTCTCGTAGTCGGAGGCGACCCGGTCCGCGTTGGACTGGTCGTCCAGGATGGTCAGCTCGACCTGGCGGTCCAGCAGCCCACCGTTCTCGTTGACGTAGGCCGCCCATGCCTCGTAGCCGCGCTGCACGCCCTTGCCCGGCTCGGAGAAGTCTCCGGTCAGGGGCAGCGAGATCCCGATCTTGATCGGGTCGTCCGAGGCCTCGCCGGAGCTCCCGGCGTCATCACCTCCTTCGGACGGATCATCGATGCCACAGCCTGTGACCGTGAGACCTACGACTGCGGTCGTGGCGACCGCCCATCGGCGAATGCTTGTTGTCATGACCCTCGCTCCTCGTTGAACGTAAGCGTTTGCGTAACCGCTTCCGTAGACAATAGGGGCTGACCTAAGATGAGGCAAGAGCCGAGCGACGATGCGGGGAGAATTTATGGTGCACACGCGCAACCCGCGCCTCAAGGACGTGGCGCAGGAAGCCGGGATCTCGATCGCGACAGCCTCCCGGGCGATGTCCGGCTCACCGGGGGTGAGCGCGCAGCTGGCCCAGCGTGTGCGGCAGATTGCCGCGGATCTCGGGTATGTCGCGAACGTGCACGCCCGGTCGCTGGCCGGCAGCCCGAGCTCGGTGGTGGGCCTGGTGGTGCACGAGATCGGGGACCCCTACTTCTCCGAGATCGCCAGTGGCGTCCTGAGCGTGGCCTCGACCCGCGGGCTGACCGTGCAGATCTGCCACAGCGGTCGGGACCCCGAGGCCGAGCTGGCCCAGGTCCGGACGCTCATCGCCAACCAGGTTGGCGCGATCATCGTGGCGGGCTCAGGCTTCGTCGACCCCGCGAAGGAGGCCGGGGTCGTGCAGTCCCTGAAGCGCTACCAGGAGGGAGGGGGCCGGGTTGCCGTGATCGGGCGGCACTCGCTGCGCGCCGACACGGTCCAGCCGGACAACCGCGAGGGTGGGACCACCATCGCGGAGCACCTGCTGGGACTGGGCCACCGGCGGATCGGGGTGGTGTCCGGCTCGCGGCAGCTGACCACCGTCGCCGACCGCCTGGTCGGCATCGACGGGGCGCTCGCGACGGCCGGGCTGTCGCTGGACGCCACGCCGCTGGTCGAGGCGCCGTTCACCCGGGAGGGGGGCAAGCAGGCGATCACCGAGCTGCTCACGGTGGCTCCGGACGTCACGGCGGTCATCGGGATGAACGACGATATGGCGATCGGCGTCCTCTCGGTGCTGCGCTCACGGGGGGTGATGGTGCCGGAGCAGATCTCCGTCACCGGCTTCGACGACGTAGCCGTCGCCGGTGACCTCGCGCCTGGTCTGACCACGATCCGGCTGCCGATGTCCGAGATGGGACGCCAGGCGCTCAAGCTCGCGCTGGCCCCCCCTGCCACCCGCCGCCGATCTCGGCGGGCCGCCCACGAGCTGGTCGTGCGGGGTTCGACCGCCCCGCCGCGGGCGGACTCAGTGCTGCGCCCGCCCGCCTGAGCGGCGTCATCACCCTCGGGGAGCGGTGTTCACAGCGGCATGACGGGGTCACGCCCCAGGATGCTGTCTACTCCCCGGCATCCTGGTCCGACTGCACCCGGTGCCGCCCTTCTCGGAGCGGACTCTGTCAGCCGCACCCTCTTCGCGCCCGCCCAGCTCGGCATCGGCAGCCGCCGCGAACCGCAGCAGCTCCTGCCGCTCCTGCGGTGACGGCTCGTGCCCGGAGCCGAACGTGGCGCCTGCGGGGAGCTGGACCAGGTTGTCCTCGGCCGGGTCGCCCGACCGTGGTGCTGCGACCGCCTGGTCCCCTTCCTGCTGCCGGGCGACACCGGACACCGGTCCCTGCTCCTCCCCCAGGTTGTGCTCGAGCCACCGCTTCGCGTCGCCGTGAGGGTGCTTGCGCACACCCAGAGCCTCCGCCTCCTGGTGGCTGGCGGGCGGTTCACCGCTCTGGGAAGGGCCCGCGGGAACGTCGCTGCTCCGGTCGGTCGGCATCATCTCTCCTACCATCGACGGGGGAATCTCCCTGACCCGCAACCTACGGCACCGGCATGCTCGGCCGAGGGATGTCGGCCCGGCTGCCGCCGGGTCGTGCCTGCCCGGCACGTACGCAACGCGGGGCAGGGTGTGTTGGTCGCGCAGGCGGTGGACCTCCGCCAGTCGGTGGACGGCGGTGCGTCGGCCCCACGGCCTTGCCCGGGGCGGCACAGGCGGAGCACGCACATACCGTGCAGACTGGGCCCATGCTCAGGACCATCGCGACCACCACCGATGTCGACCGCGACCAGATGCTGGACTTCGTCCGGCCGCGCCACAACCTCGTGCTCATCACCACCAGACAGGACGGCCGACCGCAGGCGTCGCCGGTCACCGGTGGCGTGGACGACGAGGGCCGGATCGTCATCTCGACCTACCCCGAGCGGGCCAAGACCGCCAACGCGCGGCGGGACCCGACGGTGAGCGTCCTCGTGCTCTCCGACGACTTCGGGGATGCGTGGGTGCAGGTGGACGGTGAGTGCGAGGTCATCGACTGCCCCGAGTCGGTCGAGCCCCTGGTCGACTACTTCCGGGCGGTGGCCGGGGAGCACTCGGACTGGGACGAGTACCGCCAGGCCATGGTGAAGCAGGGCAAGTCCCTGCTGCGCATCACGCCCACCCGCTGGTCGCCCGTCGCGACGGGCGGTTTCCCCGCGAAGTTGGCAGTGGATGGCTGAGCGCCCTAGCTGACCGCTCGTCCTCTGACACTTCTCACTCGGCCAGACCGCAGGGGATCCTCAGCCACCCGCTCCGGGCAGCACCTCGGCCACCGTTCCGGCGTCGACCTCCCACCGGCGCGTCAGCCGCACCGTCTCCAGCATCCGCCGGTCATGCGTCACCACTAGCAACGTGCCGTCGAAGGCCTCCAGCGCCTGCTCCAACTGCTCGATCGCCGGCAGGTCGAGGTGGTTGGTCGGTTCGTCCAGGACGAGCAGGTTCACCCCGCGCGCCTGCAGCAGCGCCAGCGCCGCACGCGTCCGCTCCCCCGGCGACAGCGTCGACGCCGACCGCCCGACGTGCCCGCCGGTGAGGCCGAACTTCGCCAGCAGCGTGCGCCGGTCGGCATCGGTCCACTCCGGCAGCTCCAGGGCGAAAACCCGCGCCAGCGGCGTCTCGTCGGCGGCGTCCAGCAGACGCCGCGCCTGGTCCACCTCCCCCACGACGACCCGTGAGCCGAGCGACACCGCCCCTTCGTCCGGTGCAACCTGCCCCGTGAGCAGGGCCAGCAGTGTGGTCTTGCCCGACCCGTTCGGCCCGGTGATCGCCACCCGGTCACCGAGATCGAGCTGCAGGTCCACCGGCCCGAGCGTGAACGACCCCGTCGGTCCCGACCGGCGCACCACGGCACCCCGCGCCACCGCGACGACGTCACCCGACCGGGGCGCCTGCGCGATCGAGAACTGCAGCGACCACTCCTTGCGCGGCTCCTCGACGACGTCCAGCCGCTCGATCATCCGTTCGGTCTGATGCGCCTTGGCCGCCTGCTTCTCTGAGGTGGCGACCTGGTGGGCCCGGATGAACTTGTCCTTCTCCTGGCGCCGCGCGGACTTCTTGTTGGCGTTGCGCACCCCCTTGCTCATCCACTCGCGCTGCATCCGGGCGCGTGACTCCAGACCGCGGCGGCGCTCGGCATACTCCTCGTAGGCCTCCCGCGCGTGCCGGCGGGTGATCGAGCGCTCCTCCAGGTAGGCGTCGTAGCCGCCGCCGTAGGCCACCACCCGCTGCAGGCTGCGGTCGATCTCGACCACCGTGGTCACCGTCGCCGACAGGAAGGCGCGGTCGTGGCTGACGAGCACGACGGGCGCCTCCAGCCCGTGCACGAACTCCTCCAGCAGGTCCAGGCCCGCCGCGTCGAGGTCGTTGGTCGGCTCGTCGAGCAGGTAGCCGTCGTAGCGCGACAGGAGCAGCCCCGCCAGTCCGACCCGCGCCGCCTGCCCGCCGGAGAGTGTCCGCACCTCCCGGTCCAGGTCGACGGCCAGGCCCAGACGGGCCGCGACCTGCTCGGCCCGCTCGTCGAGGTCAGCGCCCCCGAGCGCGAGCCAGGCCTCCAGAGCGGTGGAGTATGCCGTGCCGCTCGCCTCGTCTTCCGGGTGGTCCCCCAGCTGCTGGGCGGCGGCGTCCATCCGCGCCTCCGCCTCGGCGACGCCCGTGCGGCGGGCCAGCGAGTGCCGGATCGTCTCGCCCTCGAGCGCGTCCGCCTCCTGGGTCAGCAGCCCGAGGTGCGCGGTCCTGGGTGAGACGATCACCTCCCCCGCCTCCGGGGGACGGCGGCCCGCCAGGACGTGGAGGAGGGTGGACTTCCCGGCGCCATTGGGGCCGACCAGCCCCACGACGTCACCCGGCGCAACGACGAGGTCAAGTCCGGAGAACAAGAGGGTGGCCCCATGTCCGGCAGCCACGTCGCGGGCCTGGATCGTCGCGGTCACCGGGCCATCCTCCCAGCCCGTCCGTCGGAGACCTACCTGCGCCGGCGACCGGCGCTCCGTCACGGTCATCGAGCGGGACGTGCTTCCGTCGGAGCCTGAGCCCCGACCGGGGGTATCGCAGGGGCGCCAGCCGCACGTGCTGCTGTATCGCGGCCCGGCCGAGGAGGCGGCCCATGACGCCGACCTGGCCGTCGACGCCACGGGACGCGGGTCCCGCCTGCCGACGTGGCTGACAGGGCTGGGCATCGGGTCCGTCGACGTCACGGAGGTCGACCCCCCACGGGACTGACTAGTTCTCGGTCGCCGCTTTGCGAATCGCGCGAAGGGCGTCCCGCAGTGATCTCTCCGCTTGCGCCAAGGCCCCACCTGCGGAGGCGCTCAAGGTGTCCGAGCCCTCTGGCGTGGCGACAACCGGGTCGATGATGGTGATGTCGAGCGCGATCCGGTCCGATCGGTGCCAGGTGGAGAAGATCTCCACCGGCTTCCCGTCTTGATCGAGGCTCTCCCCGGTGAGCTGAAGCACGGGCGAACCGGTGGGAACGGCGAGCCGTTCAGCCATCTCGCCGGTGACCCCGACGGCATGGATCTGTCGGGGGCCGCCGTGGACATCCACCCCGGCGTGCTCGTGCAGCCGCATATGCAGCGAGGCGTCCTCAAGGTCGCCGCTCGTCACCTTCTCGGCGACCCAACCTGGCAGCCAGGTCCGGATGTAGGCCACGGGTTCGCCGTCGAGGTAGCGAAGGCGTTCGAGGACGAGCACGTCCTTGCAGCCCAGCCGGGTCGCCTCCGCACCGCCACTGCGCACGGCATACGAAAGGACCCGCGTGTTGACCCGGGCCTTGAGCGCCCGCATCTGGGTGGACAGACCGGCTGTGCGCTGGGCGTCGCGGTGCCATTCCGCATGCGTCGCGACCACAGCACCGCGCCCCGGAGAGACCTGGATGAGCCCTTCGTCGGCCAAGGTGCGCAGCGCCTGCCGGACCACGGAGCGCGAAACGCCGAACTCGGTGGTGAGCTCCATCTCGCTCGGCAGGATCGCACCGGGTGGGATCTCGCGATTGCTAATCCGGGCCCTGAGCGAGTCGCTGACGGCCACGTGCAGGTAGGGCCGGCGTGGGGTAGGCGTCCGCACGGGCACTTCCCTCGTTTCGTCAGTCTGCCGACAGGGTGATCGGCCCTATCTTGCCTTGGCCTGTGCCGCCTCCCACACCTCGCCCCAACCCAGCGACAGCTTTGCGGCGCGCTCGGCCGCGAGCACGAGGCTCGCCTCACGGGCGATCCCCTGGCCCGCGATGTCGAAGGCGGTCCCGTGATCGACGGAGACGCGGACAACGGGCAGACCAACCGTGATGTTCACCCCGTCATCCCCGTAGACCGCCTTGAACGGCGCGTGGCCCTGGTCGTGGTAGCACACGACCAGCATGTTCCACTTCCCCTTGACTGCTTGCGGGATCACGGCGTCGGCGGGCAAGGGACCGTGGACGTTCAGTCCACGCTCCCGGGCGGCCTCCACGGCAGGCTGGAGAATGTCCGCGTCCTCGTCGCCGAACAACCTGTTCTCCCCGGCGTGCGGATTGAGGCCGGTCACCGCGATGGCCTCGTCCGGCTTGCCCATGGCCCGGGAGAAGGCAGCGACCAGCTCGATGACGTTGTCCGTCCGCTCCCGGGTGAGGTCCTCAATGGCTTGTCGGAGCGAGACGTGGGTGGTGAGGTGAAAAAGGTAGAGGTCCCCGGCCGACAGGACGAGCGAGAAGTTCTCGACGCCGAACTGCTCGGCAAGCAGCTCGGTATGCCCCGGGTACATGTGTCCCCCAGCGTGCATGGCCGCCTTGTTGAGTGGTGCGGTGACAATGCCGTCGATCTCGCCCGCCTTCGCCAGCGTGCACGCCTCGACGACGTAGCGGTAGGAGCCGTCCCCGGCATCGGGATGGATCTCGCCGAGCGGCACATGCTTCAGCGACTGGCCCGTCTGGAGCACCTCGATGGTGTTGGGATCGTTCGTGGCCTCAGCCGGCTCGGCGATGACCCGCACCGTGGCCGGGTCAAGACCGGCGTTGGAGGCTCCCCCGCGCATCGCATCCGCGTCTCCGATGACGATGACGGTGGCCTGCTCGCGCAACTCGGGGTGCAGGAGCATCGTCTTGGCGGTGATCTCGGGGCCGATGCCTGCGGCATCGCCCATGGTGAGGGCAAGTACTGGTGTGGACATGTCAATCCTCCTCGGGGTGCCGCATGGCACCGATGACGTCTGTGAGCGTGGTGGTGGACCCGAAGCCTCCGGCCTTGGTGACGACCGGCAAGCCAGCCGCCGGTCCGCCGACGATATGTCCGAGCGGCACGCCTTCGCTTGCCTGCCGGTCAATGCGGACGGCGGTGGCGCCCAGTTCGCGCAACGCAGCCTCGGCCCCGTCGCCGCCGACCAGGACAAGGGCGTCAATGCCGCCGGTCGCGGTCATACCGCCGATGGCCGCGGCCAGGCCACGGGCTATCGCGCGAGCGGCTTCGGCGGCATCGACGCCCTCCACTCGAGCTGGGCTCGGCTGGAGGATGACGACCTCCGGCTGCCGGTTGGCGATGCTTCTCCCCAGGTGCCGCATACCGGCGGGGTCTTGGAGCTGGTCCACCCTGAACTCGTGCTGCTCGTGCCGCTCGCCGAGAACTGTCCGTAGGTGGGAGATCTGGTCGAAGGACACTTCGTTGAGGGTGCTGGCGGAGACGACGACTGTGCCGCTGATGGCCTCCGGCTCTGCACTGGTAGGGTCCGGCGACCCAGCTGGACGCCATACCTCGGCAAGATAGCGAGCCCAGCCGGCGGAACCCACGCAGATGGCTCGAGGACCCAGGATCTCCACCGCCTCGGCTAGCCGCCTCAGGTCGTCGTCGGTCTCGGCGTCGACGACCAACCGGTCTGAGGATTGAGCCGCTGTCCTGAGTGCCTCCCCCAGATCGGTCGCCGTTCCACCATTGGGTACGGACTCCGCACCGGGGACCAGCTCGGCGAGCACGGCGCTGCTGACCGGGGTGACCGGGTCGAAACTGGCTGCCGACTGGTCCAGGGGCGTCCCGTTGACCAGCATCGAGCCACCCGCTACGACCCTGCCCATCTGCGGGTAGGCCGGGCAGATCACGGCGACCGCGTCAGGGTGCGTCTCGGACCACGCCGCGAGCGCACCAGCCACCTGACCGGCCACGCTGCCTCGCATCGTGGAGTCGATCTTGACGTACAGCCTGTCTGTCCCGGCCGACAGCTGCTCGGACACGGCCAGTCTGGTGCTCTCGGCCGCCTGATCGCTTGTCAGGGCGCGGGTGTCCAGGGAGCGGGAGGTCGCGACGACGCCGCTGGCGTCCTCCTGGACCGGCTCCTCGTCTGTCAGCAGCAGGTATGCCGTCCACCCAGCCTCACGGAACTGCACGACGCTGTCCGTGGCTCCGGTGAGGTCATCGGCGATGACGGCGATCCGCCTGCTGGCGCTCGATGGGTCGTTGGCCATGCGCCTAGAGCTTCGGCTCGCTGACCCCAAGGTCCATCTCGTCGAGACGGGCGATCTCCTCCTCAGAGAGCAGCCCACCTTCCCGCTTCAGCGCCCAGGAGGCCAGCAGGGGTGCCACGATGGCGCTGACGAGGACGGCGGCAGCGACCTGAGCTGTGGCGGTCTCGACATAGGGTGCGAAGGCCGGGTCGGCTGCCCCCACCACGGCGGGCGTGGCGATGGCGTTGCCGGCGGTCGTGCCTGCGGCGAAGCCCAGGCCAGACCGATAGCCCCGTCGCAGCAGGAACCGGTAGCCAAGGTAGACCAGGAACCCAGTGAACGGAGCCAGAACGAGGGCCGCCGCGATCCCGGTGGCCCCGCCCTTGACGACGGCACCCAGGTCGATCCCAGTGCCGAGGGCGAAGGCGAAGAAGGGGATCACGATGGCCGCGGTTGGCTTGACGACCTCACGCCAGTGCGGGTTCAGGTTGCCGACGATCATGCCCAGGATGAAGGGGATGACGGCCCCCAGCAGTGCCCAGAACGGGATGGAGCCGAGACCGGACGCGCCGAGGAAGAGCAGCGAGAAGAACGGCCCGTCATTCAGGGCCGAGGCGATATAGGCCCCCGGTCACGCTTGTCCCCGTAGCGTCCGGTGAAGGCGAGCCACAGGCCACCGTTGGAGTTGTCGAGCATCGCCAGCAGACCAAGGATCGACAGGCCAAAGATGCCGTCGAGCCCGACGACCCAACCGAGGGCGATGACGAGGGAGGCCGGGATGATGGACTTCATCAGCAGGACGACCCCGGCGGTCGCGAGAACCGGACCACTGGTCCTGACACTGACCTGCGTTCCCGTGGCGAAGATCAGGAGCGCGATGAGCGGAAGGGCGCTGTTGGCGAAAAGGGCGGTGGTGAAAGAGCCCAGTTCGAGGAACCCGACACCCCACGTGCCGACGATGCTGCCCAAGATCAGGGGGATGAGCATGAGCCCACCCGGGACCTTGTCCATCCACTGATAGAAGGGGAGGATCTCGCGGTCCTGTTTCTCCGGGGTGGAGGTCGGATCGGTGCCGAGGTCGGCAGGCGACTCGCGCGGGTCTTCTGGCGTCTTTGACATCAGCACTCCTGACGGCGATTGGCACGAACACCCTGTACGCACCATGAGTTCAGGGAACACCATGACGGGGCGCCCCTGAATTGTCAAGACCGCCTGTATGGACAGGTTGTCCTCATGGCCGGTCTCGGTCTTCGGTCGCTGACCACGACCTTCCGACTGGGGCCTGACCTATGCCAGAATCCCGGCAAGCACTCCGGACAGAGGTGATCGGTATGTCTCCAGGCCAGATCGGCTTCGCACTCCTGATCCTGGGGTTCTTCCTGCTCATCGGGAAAGTGATCCGGGTCAAGACGGGCTGGGTGCAGCGTCTGTTCCTGCCCAGCTCGATCATCGGGGGCGCCCTCCTGCTGCTGCTGGGCCCGCAGGTCCTCGGCCAGCTGGTCCCGGGCCTGTCCGAGGGTGGCATCTTCACCGAGGAGATGCTCACGGTCTGGGCGGCGCTGCCCGGGCTGCTCATCAGCGTGGTGTTCGCCACGATGTTCCTGGGCCAGGACCTGCCCAGTCCCAAGCGCGCGGCACGGCTCGTCGGACCGCAGCTCTCCCTGGGTGTTGCCCTGGGATCCAGCCAGTATGTCGTGGGGCTCCTGCTCGCCGCCCTCATCCTGGTCCCGGTCCTGAGCGCCAGCCCGATGACGGGCGCGCTGATCGAGATGGGCTTCGAGGGCGGCCACGGCACGGCGGCCGGCATGCGCGGGGTGATGGAGGACCTCGGCTTCGGCGAGGGCGCGGACCTGGCTGTCGGGCTGGCCACGATCGGCATCGTCGGCGGCATCGTCATCGGCATCGCCCTGATCAACTGGGGCGTGCGCACGGGCCGGACCGAGCTGCTCAAGGGGGACGTCAAGACGTCCGTCGACGAGCAGAAGGGCCTGTTCCGCAAGGACGAGCACTACCCCGCCGCGACGATGACCTCCCGTCCCGCCTCGGTCGAGCCGCTGTCCTTGCACATGGCCCTGGTGGCCGTGGCGATCCTCATCGGCTGGGCCATCCTGGAGGCGCTGCGATGGATCGAGGCACGGACCTACGCGTCGGTGATGCTCGAGGACAACACGCCGCTGGAGATCTTCGCCTACGTCCCGCTCTTCCCGCTCGCCCTCATCGGCGGCGTGATCCTGCAGGCGGTGGCGCAAGCGCTCAAGGTGGACCACATCATCGACCACCAGATGATGCTGCGGATCCAGGGCTGGGCCCTGGACTTCCTCATCATCGCCGCCATCGGCACCCTCTCGCTCACCGCCATCGGTGCCAACATCGGCGCCTTCGCCCTGCTGGCAATCGCCGGCGTCGGCGTCAACGTGGCCCTCTTCCTGTGGCTGGCTCCGCGGATCATCGGACGCTACTGGTTCGAGCGGGGCATCGGCGACTTCGGTCAGTCGATGGGCGTCACCGCCACCGGCCTGATCCTCATGCGCATCACCGACCCCGAGGCGAAGAGCCCTGCCTTCGAAGCCTTCGGCTACAAACAGCTGGTCTTCGAGCCCTTCTTCGGCGGCGGCATGGTCACCGCGCTGGCGGTGCCGATCATCTTCCTCACCGGCATCTGGCCGCTGTTCTTCGCGATGCTCGTCCTCCTCGTCATTGCCGTGGGTGTAGGACTGTTCTACTACGGCCCTCGCGCGAGGGCCGAGCGCGCCGAGACTGGCGAAGGCACGTCCGCAGTGACCACCTGAGCCGTATGGACGTGCGCGTCAGCACCCCCTCACGGCCTAGCCCCCAACATGAGGGCGGCCCGGTGCTGCGCCACCGGTGGCGGAAAAGCCTCTAGCGCCCGGGCTGTCAGCGGTCCTATCCTGGTTTCACGCGGGCCGCACCAGCCCGCCGGCGCGACACCACCCGCGGCGCCGCGTCCTCCCGCAGGAGGCGCACCGATGGCCGACCTCACCATCGACATCCCCACCGACGGCACGCTGCTGCACGCGCACGTCGACGCCGGCAAGCTGGTCCGGCTGGAGCGCGACCAGGGCGGCCTCCTGGACGACCTGACCGCCTCCACGTGGGCGAAGGTCACCGGGCAGGTCACCCAGCTGATCAAGGGCCTGCGGGGGCGGGAGCTGGCCAAGGGCATCAGCCTCTACGACATCGACGTGCGCATCGCGCAGGACTGGACCCGTTCGGTCCAACGTCGCGGTGCAGGGTCGCTGGCGCTCACGATCGTCTCGGACCGCTGCACCATCATCGCCACGTCCACCACCCCCACCGCCCTGGGCAAGTACGCCGACCCGCGCTTCTCGGTCGACTTCGGGGTGATGGTTACGGTCGTCCTGGCGGTGCCGCCGGCCCTGGCGCCGCTGCGGGTGACCGCGGTGGAGGACCTGCGCATCCTGCTCCAGCGCATCGACGCCCAGAACCTGCCCGGCGACATCGTCATGGCCGTGACCCGCACCGCGGCTGCCCTCGCCAACTTCAGCATCGAAGGCACCGCTCAACAGATGCTGGACGGTCTGGACCTGCCCGGCCAGGCGAACGCCCAACTCGGGCCGATCAACGACCAGCTCGCGTCCCTGGCTGCCAACGGCTACGCCTACCAGGAGCTGCTGGCCGGTGACCCGGCCAGCCTGGCCCGCCAGCTCGGCGCCGCCTACGGCATACCGGACGCTGCCGCCCAGCTGCGCTCCGCCGGCGCGCCGACCGACACCCAGGCCCTCCTGCTCGTCAGCCGCCGCCCCGACCGCAGCGGCGTCATCGAGGGCGAGATCGCCTGGCGCGCCGACAGTGGCGCCCCCATGGGCCGCACAACGGCGGCCATGCTGGACCGGCTCGTCTCCTCCTACCTCGCGGACGACACCCTGCGCACCCTGCGCACCAGCCTGTCCGGGAGCGCCGCCGCCACCGACCCGAGCACGTGGGCCAGGGTGCGCATGCAGCCGCTGAAGCAACTCACGGCCGCGTCGTCCTCGACCCCCGACGCCGTCGCGCAGGCCGTCGTGGCGGACACCGCAGCCCGTGCCCCGCTGGCGACCGCGGCCACCCTGCAGGTGCAACGCCCGTTCTCGCAGGCCAGCGTCTGGGACTCCACCGGCCCCGCCCCCGTCCCGCCGCCCGAGGTCGCACCCCAGAGCCTTGGGGCGGCCCAGCTGACGCAGACCCTCGGGAGCCGCGTGGCCTATGAGGACCTGATGGACCTCTTCCGGCTCGGCCCAGTGCAGTTCGAGGTCCGGTGCACCAACGCCTCCGGTATGCCGTCCGGGCGCACCACGATGATGTGGTGGGACGACGACGAGGGCGGCTGGTCCCGCCGTCGCTACCGCGTCGAGGACGTGGAGACGGACACCCCGCTGAGCGTCAGCTGCCAGCTGGCGAAGGACTGGGTATGGCGCGGCGGCACGGTCCGCGCGGTCGAGCCGGTGAACTGGAGCGGCCGGGTGACGGTCAAGCCAGCGCGTGACCTGGTCGGGCCGCTGGCCTCGGAGGCCGTGCACGCCACCGTTGTCCAGGCCGACGGCTCGCACCGGACCGTCAGCCTGCGCACGCTGGAGGAGGCGGGCGTGGTCTCCGGCGTCCGCCAAGGCGAGGACCGCTCCATCATCGTGGTCGGCGGGCGCGCCGGGGACAAGGTCTCGCTCAACCCCCAACCGCTGCCGCCCAAGGAGCCCGCGCTGCGCAACCGCCTGCTCGGTCGCGCCGGCGGCCTCGTCGACAAGGTCTCGCTCAACCCCCAGCCGCTGCCGCCCAAGGGGCGCACCCTCGGCAAGCGGCTACTCGGCGGCCTCACAGACAAGGTCGTCCACCGGGCCGACTCCGTCAGGGCGGTAGTGCGCGAGGCCGCCCCCACCCAGAAGAGCCCTGACCTAGTCACGCGGCTGGACGACTTCGGCACCTTGGGCATGTGGCAGCTCGACCTCGGGGACATCACCGTGCCCGACGTCACGAACCCCACGGGCCACGGCACGGTGCGCGGCATCGACTTCCGCGTCCGCGCCGACGGCACCGGCTGACGTCGGCGACCTAGTCCATCTTCAGCTCGCCCATCTCCTCCCAGCCGTCCCCGTCCACCTGGCGAGAGACGATCTTGGGAGTGCTGGTGATGTGCGGGCGCATGGCGTCGATGCCCTGCTGGAAGTGGGGGCTTTGCACGTGCGCGGCAGCACCCTCGTCGGTGAACGCCTCGACGAGGACGAACTCGTTCGGGTCCTCCACGCTGCGCGACCACTCGAAGAAGATGTTGCCCTCCTCGGCGCGGCAGGCGGACGTGTAGTCGGCCACGATGTCTATCCAGCGGTCGGCCGACTCGGGCTTGACGGGGAACTTCACGACGATCAGGTACATGACCGGCATCCTCCACAGGCTCCTGCACCCCCGTCAAGGCAGCCCGCCGGGTCGAGTCTCCTGGCCCGTCCGGGCGCCACCCGCCAGTCTGGCCCCGCGCGACTTCCACCCGGCCGAAGCAGGCGCAGGTGGGGCGCTCTTTGCCGGCACCAAGCACCGCCGTGTGGCTGAACGCCGTACTCTGGCACGGTGAGCGGGCAGCAGCCCTACCGCACCTCGCCGGTGCACCCGGCCCTTGCGCCCTTCGTCACCTCGCTGGTGGCGTATGACGTGGCCATGGGCCCACCGGGAGTGCACCGCGGGCTGCCCTCGACCTCGCTCACCCTCGTCCTGCCGGTCGATGAACCCATTGACGTCAGCTGGGCGGAGGGTTCATCCCGGGCACGTCGCTGGTCGGTCGTCTCCGGGCTGCACGCCGCGCCGGCGGCGATCCGTCACGACGGCCACCAGAGCGGCGTGCAGCTCGCTCTCACCCCCGCCGGGGCCCGGGCGCTGCTCGGCATGCCCGCTGCCGCCCTCGGTGCTGCCCTGCTGCAGCTGGACGAGCTTGACCCGCCCGGAGCGACCGACCGCCAGCTCCGTCACCTCCCCGAGCAGCTGCACGACACCGCTGACTGGTCCGACCGGCTCAGGCTGGTCCAGGACGCCCTCGTCGGCGCCATGGCGCAGCGGCCCGCAGCTCGACCCAGGAGCGAGGTCGCCCAGGCCCTGTCCCGGCTCGCCAGCGGGCAGAGCGTTGCCGCCGTGGCGGCCGAGGTCGGCTGGAGCCGCCGCCACCTGACGACCCAGGTCAGCGCCGAGCTCGGGCTGTCCCCGAAGGTCTACCAGCGGGTCGCCCGGTTCCAGACCGCGCACCAGCTGTTGCTGACGCTCGCCCGCGCCGGGCGCCCGAGCCTGGCCGAGGTGGCCGCGGACACCGGCTATGCCGACCAGGCCCACCTGACCCGGGAGTGGGTCGAGCTGGCCGGCTGCTCCCCGGCCCGGTGGCTGCGGGAGGAGTTCCCATACGTTCAAGACTCCCCCGTGGCCGGCGACGACGATGGCGCTGACGGCGCGGACCACCCGCGTCGAGCACCCAAGACGGAAGGACACTGACGATGAGCGTAGGTATGTGGTGCAGCATGGCGTTCCGCGACGCCGAGGTGATGATGGGCTGGCTGAGGGCAGTCGGTTTCCAGGAGCGGGCGGTCTACCGCGACGACGCGGACCCCCGCACCGTGGTCCACGCCGAGCTGGTCTGGCCCCGGGGCGGCGGCGTGATGTGCTCCACCTTCGTCGACCGCCCCGACTGGCCCGTGCAGCCGGGCACGGCCGCGGCCTATCTCGTCTGCGAGGACTGCGACGAGATCTTCGAGCGCGCGGTCGCGGCCGGCGCCAGCGTGCTGCGGGAGCCGGAGGACCAGGACTACGGCGGCCGTGCGGCCGCCGTCCGGGACCCGGAGGGCAACGTCTGGTCGATGGGCACCTACCCCGGCGAGTGACACCGCGGGGCCGGCCCGTGGCAGCCGGGAAGCAGGGCTAAGATCCGGCCATGACGCAGCGTCCACGCATCCTCGTGGTCCAACCCGAGGACGTCTGCCCCCTCGGGATGTTCGGGACCTGGCTGGACCGTGCAGGGGTCGACTGCGACGTCCTGGCGGTGCAGGAGGGGCGGGCCCTGCCGGTCACCCTCGGGGACCATGCCGGGCTCATCGTCATGGGTGGCCGGATGGGCGCCAACGACGGAGCCGACCAGCGTTGGATGGTCCCGACCATGGGGCTCATCGTCGCCACCGTCGCCGCCGGCTCCCCCTTCCTGGGGATCTGCCTTGGGCACCAGCTGGCGACGGTCGCGTTGGGCGGGGAGGTGACCGTCAACCCGGGCGGACCCACCATCGGCCTGCGTCCCTGGCGCCCCACCTCCTACGGCACTACCGACCTGCTCACCGGCGTCCTGGCAGGCGGCACACCGGTCCTGCACCACAACAACGACATCGCCGCCCGGCTGCCCGACGGGGTGACCAGCCTGGGCCATGCGCCGGACGGCTCCGTGCAGGCGGCCCGGTTCGGCCCCCGGGCCTGGGGCGTGCAGTTCCACCCCGAGGTGAACGCCACGATCGTGGGCGGCTGGGCGCGCGACCCGGCCGAGGCCACCTCCCACCAGGCGACCCGTGAGCTGCAGGCCCAGCAGGACCAGCTGCACCGGGCCTGGGAGCCGCTGGCCACCCGGTTCGCGGCCCTCGTCGGCGTCTGAGCGGCGAGCTGCCACCTCGACCCGCCGCAGGCCGACCCGCCGCCTCGACCCGTCAGCCGGCGCGGACCACCAGCACCGGGCAGGGCGCGGTGCGCATCATCCGCTGGCTGACCGACCCGAGCAGACGTCCGCGCAGCCCGCCCAGCCCGCGACTGCCGACGACCAGGACGTCCCACTGCTCAGCAAGGTCGCGCAGAGTCATCACCACCGGACCACGGGCGACCTCCACGTCCACCTCGACGCCGGGGTAGGTGTCCCGCACCGGGGCGAGGACCTCCTCGACGAGCGCGCGCCGGTCCGCCTCCAGCTGCGCCCACTCCCGCGAGCCCGGCTCGGTGAGGACGAAGCCGTTGACGATCTCGAGATACCAGGTGTTGACCGCAGTGACCCTGGCGCCGGTCAGCTCGGCGAGCGCCATGGCGGCCCGGACGGCCCTGCGGCTGTCGGCGCTGCCGTCCACCGCAACCCCGATGCGGCCATGCTCCAGGGCGTCGAGGTCGACACCGGGGTTGATGACCACCACCGGGCATTGGGCATGCGCGGCGACCCCCAGCGAGGTGCTGCCCAGGATGAACTCCTCGATCGCCCCCTTGGCATCGGTCCCCACCACGATGACGGCCGCCTCGTCCTGGTGCGCCAGCAGCGCCGAGACCGGGCTGCCCCGGACCGCGTCGACGCGGGCGGAGATCTCCAGCTCCTGGGCCAGTGTCGCGACCCGCTCCTGCAGCTCGCGCAGCATCTCCTCCTCGGCCTCCAGGACGACGCTCACCGCCATGATCTCGGCCCCGGCCATCCGGGCGGCCACCGCCTCCGGCTCGCTCGCGTGCACGACCACCAGGGAGGTCCCCGTGCGCGCCGCGGTCCGGGCCGCCCAGAGCAGCGCGCGATCCCCCTGGCCGGCGCCGGCCACCCCCACGACGATCGGGCTCGTGAGCCTGCGTGTCACCGTGACCACCTCCATGTGGGATCCGTAGACCCATCCTATCGACGGCCTTCCGTAGACTCGGGGGGACGTCCGATCTCGCCGAGGCAAGGAAGACACCACCTGATGTCCACGATCATTTACACCAAGACCGACGAGGCACCGCTGCTCGCGACCTACTCGCTGAAGCCGATCATCGAGGCCTTTGCCGGCGCCGCGGGGATCGAGGTGCAGACGCGGGACATCTCCCTCGCCGGCCGGATCCTGGCCCAGTTCGCCGACCGCCTGCCCGCCGAGCAGCAGGTCCCAGACGCGCTGACCGAGCTGGGTCAGCTGGCCACCACGCCGGAGGCCAACATCATCAAGCTGCCGAACATCTCGGCCTCCGTGCCGCAGCTCAAGGCCGCGATCGCCGAGCTGCAGGAGCAGGGCTACGACCTGCCGGCATACCCCGAGAGCCCTCAGTCCGAGGAGGAGCGGGACGTGCGCGCCCGCTACGCCAAGGTCATGGGCTCGGCGGTCAACCCGGTGCTGCGTGAGGGCAACTCCGACCGGCGCGCCCCCGACGCGGTGAAGAACTACGCCCGCAGCCACCCGCACTCGATGGGCGCGTGGTCGGCGGACAGCCGCACCCGGGTGGCGACGATGACCGAGCGCGACTTTGCCCACAACGAGCAGTCCGTGGTGATCGAGCAGCAGGACACCCTGACCATCCAGCACGTCGCCGCCGACGGCACGGTCAGCGTGCTCAAGGAGTCGGTGCCGGTCCTGGCCGGTGAGGTCATCGACGCGACCTTCATGGACGTCGCCGCCTTGCGCACCTTCCTGGCCGAGCAGGTCCAGGCCGCCGCGACCGAGGACGTGCTCTTCAGCCTGCACCTGAAGGCCACCATGATGAAGGTCTCGGACCCGATTATCTTCGGCCACGCCGTGGAGACCTTCTTCGCCGACGTGTTCGGGCAGTATGGCGAGCAGCTTGCCGCGGCTGGCCTGTCCGCCAGCGGCGGCCTGGGCGGGATCCTGTCCGGCCTGGACGCCGTCGGCGAGCAAGCCGGGACGATCCGCGAGGCCATCGAGCAGCGGCTGGCGCAGTTGCCCCGGCTGTCGATGGTCAACTCCGACAAGGGCATCAGCAACCTGCACGTGCCCAGCGACGTGATCGTGGACGCGTCCATGCCGGCGATGATCCGCAACGGCGGCAAGGTGTGGGGCCCGCAGGGTGAGGAGGACGACACCATCGCGGTGATCCCCGACTCCTCCTACGCCGGCGTCTACCAGGTGGTCATCGAGGACTGCAAGGAGCACGGCGCCTACGACCCGACGACGATGGGCTCGGTGCCCAACGTGGGCCTGATGGCGCAGAAGGCCGAGGAGTACGGCTCGCACGACAAGACCTTCGAGATCGCCGCCGACGGCGCCGTCCAGGTCGTCGACTCATCCGGGACTGTGCTGATGGAGCACCAGGTGAGCGCCGGGGACATCTGGCGCGCCTGCCAGACCAAGGACGAGCCGATCCGTGACTGGGTCAAGCTGGCCGTCACCAGGGCCCGCGCCACCGGCGACCCGGCCGTCTTCTGGCTGGACCGCGAGCGCGCCCACGACGCCAACCTCATCGCCAAGGTCGAGACCTATCTGGCCGACCACGACACCGAGGGGCTGGACCTGCAGATCCTCTCCCCCGTCGAAGCCACCCGGCTCTCGGTGGAGCGCATCCGTCAGGGACTGAACACCATCTCGGTCACCGGCAACGTGCTGCGCGACTACAACACCGACCTGTTCCCGATCCTGGAGGTCGGCACCAGCGCCAAGATGCTCTCGGTGGTGCCGCTGATGAACGGCGGCGGCCTGTTCGAGACCGGCGCCGGCGGCTCGGCGCCCAAGCACGTGCAGCAGCTGCAGTCAGAGAATTACCTGCGCTGGGACAGCCTGGGCGAGTTCCTCGCCCTGGCCGAGTCGCTGCGACACCTGGCCGACCGCCAGGGCAACGAGCGCGCCACTGTGCTCGGCGACGCCCTGGACCGGGCCACCGAGAGGGTGCTGTCGGAAGGCCGCAGCCCGGCCCGGCGGCTGGGCCAGATCGACAACCGCGGCAGCCACTTCTACCTGGCCCTCTACTGGGCCCAGGAGCTGGCCGGGCAGGGCCAGGACGCCGCCCTGGCCCAGTTCTTCAGCCCCGTCGCGGAGCAGCTGTCCGCCCAGGCGGAGTCGATCGCCCAGGAGCTGATCGACGCCCAGGGCAGCCCGGTCGACCTGGGTGGCTACTACCACCCCGACGACGAGCTGACCTTCGCCGCCATGCGCCCCTCGGCCACCTTCAACTCCATCATCGACGGCCTGGTTGGCCAGCGCGCCTGACCCGGGCCCCGCGCCCGACCACGAGCCAGGTGGGCGCGGGGCACGGCATACCGTCGCGCTCTGGCTCGTCGTGCTCGCGGTGGTGCTGATCTCGCTCAACCTGCGCCCGGGCGCGTCCTCGGTCGGCCCCGTCCTCGACGAGGTGCGCCAGGGGCTGGGGATGAGCAGCACCACCGCTGGCCTGCTCACGGCGCTGCCCGGCTTCGCCTTCGGCGCCATCGGCGCGCTCGCCGTGGGCCTGTCCCGCCGAGTCGGGATGACCATGGGCATCTGCCTGGGGCTGGTCGCGATCGTCGCCGGGCTCCTCCTGCGGGTCACCTCCGGCTCCACCGTCGTCTTCCTGCTGCTCTCGACGGTGGCGCTCGCGGGGATGGCCATCGGCAACGTCCTGGTCCCCGCCTGGGTCAAGCGGCACAGCAAGGACGGCGGGGTGCGGCTGATGAGCCTCTACGGCGCCGGGCTGATCCTGGGCGGCGCGGTCGGCTCCGCGCTCGCGGCTCCACTCACCGCGGCACCCGGTGGCTGGCGCACGGCGTTGGGCGCGTATGGCCTGCTGGCCAGCCTGGCGCTGCTGCCCTGGGTGGTTCTGGCGCGGCGTGAGCTGCGCGCCTCCCGCGGCCAGCCACCCCAGTTCTTCCCGCCGAACGCCCGGCTGACCGGCTCCCCCACGGCCCTGGCGCTGACCCTGCTCTTCGGCGTCCAGTCGATGAACGCCTACGTGCAGTTCGGCTGGCTGCCGCAGATCTACCGTGACGCCGGTCTGTCCGCGGTCCACGCCGGGGCGCTGCTGTCCCTGCTGACCCTGCTGGGGGTGATCGGCGGGCTGACCATGCCCACGGTCATCGACCGGGCGACCACCCTGGCCCCCCACATCACCATCATGGGGGCGCTGCTGGTCGGCGGGTATGCCGGCCTGCTGGTGGCCCCGGCGACCCTGCCCTGGCTCTGGGCCAGCATGCTGGGGCTGTCCGGCTTCGCGTTCCCGATGGCGATCGGGCTGATCACCGCCCGCACCCGCGACCCGAACGTGACCGCGCAGCTGTCCGGCTTCGTGCAGCCGGTGGGCTATGTCCTGGCCGGACTGGGGCCGCTGGTGGTCGGGGCGATCTACGGAGTGGCCGGGGACTGGACGCTGGTCCTGGCGCTGCTGATGGCCAGTGGCGTGGTCATGGTGCTGGCCGGTCTGCGGGTGGCCCGCCACGTCTACGTCGACGACGAGCTGGCCCGCTGAGACGGGCGGCCGAGAAGCCGGCACACCGACCTGCACCGCTCGCGTGCTCGCGCTTAGGGTCGGTCCATGCACCTTCTCGAGCTCGGGGCCGAGGTCCCTGACCCGCTCGCGCCCTATCTATCGGTCGACCGGTCGAAGCCGCGGCACGAGTGCTGGGTGACCGGGCATATGGTCGCCGGGCTCGACGGCTCGGCGGCCGTCGGCGGCCGGGTCGGTCCGCTGTCCACCAAGCCGGACCAGGCGCTCTACCGCGCGATGCGCGAGATCGCCGACATCGTCATGGTCGGCGCCGAGACGGTGCGCCGGGAGAGGTTCGGGCCGGTGCGGCTCTCCGAACAGGCCCAGGCCCGGCGACGCAGCCTCGGCAAGCCGGCGCTGCCCCCGGTCGCCGTGGTCAGTCGCAGCCTCGACCTCGACTGGGCGGCCCGGGCGTTCACCGACGTTCCAGAGGATGCGCGCACCCACGTCATCACCTGCGCCGCTGCCGACCCTGGGCGCCTGGCGCAGGCGCAGCGCTCCGCCGTCGTGGTCGTCGCGGGCGAGGAGCGGGTGGAGCCGGCGGCGGCCCTGCGTGCGCTGGCTGGCCTGGGCCACCGCGTCGTGCTGTGCGAGGGCGGACCCACCTGGCTCGGCGAGGTCGTCGCCGCCGACCGCCTCGACGAGCTGTGCCTGTCCATCTCGCCCCTGATGGGCAGCGACCCGCTGCCGGTCTCGATCACCCCACCCGGGTCGGGGCTGGCCGGGTTCGCGCTGGAGTCGATCATGGCCGAGGACGACACCGTCTTCCTGCGCTATGAGGCTAGGCGGCAGGAAGGGCGGCAGGAAGGGCGGGAGGATGGGTGAAGAGGCGTTCGACACCCTCATGGGCGCTGCCGACCCGGCCGTCGTCGTGGTGACCACCGCCTCCGAGGGCGTGCGTGCCGGGTGCCTGGTCGGCTACCACGCGCAGTCGAGCATGTCCCCGCAGCAGTACTGCCTGTGGCTGTCCAAGGCCAACCACACCTACCGGGTCGCTCTGCGCGCCGACCACTTCGCCGTCCACTTCCTCACCCAGCAAGACCTGGCCCTGGCCGAGCGCTTCGGGGCCCGCACCGGCCTGGAGACGGACAAGTTCGCCGGGCTGGGTGTCGACATCGACGAGCACGGGGTCCCGCTGATCAGGCAGTGCCCGCACCGCTTCCTGCTCGAACGCCTCACCCTGCTCGACGACGGTGGCGACCACGTCTGCCTCACCGGACGGGTGCGGTCGGCCGCCAGCGAGGGAGGGTTGGCACCGCTCCGGCTCACCGACGTCGTCCATCTCACGCCAGGCCGCCCCAGCGAGGATCGGTCGGTCCGGCCGTGACCTGACGCGGGGGGCCTGCCCACGACCTCACCGCGGCGCGCCGCCCCCGCTCGCCAGGCGGCGGATCAGCGCGGCGACCTCCTCCGGGCGCTCCTGCGCTGCGAGCTTCAGCACGATGTCCTTGCCCTGGCGCAGACGCACCCGCAGCCGGCCGCCGAGCAGCCGGGACTCGACCTCCGCGCCAAGGACGTCTGCCGACGGGGCCTCACGCAGGACCCGCCAGCGTCGCCACGGCTGGTCGATGGTGAGGACGACCCGACGATCGGTGACCAGCAGCAGCGGGAAGGTGTCCGAGGACAGCCCGCCCACCGCGACGTCGAGCACCGTCTCCTCCGGATGCAGCACCTTCTCGGGCAGGATCAAGTCGTTCACCGCGAAGCGCTGGCCGGTGTTGCGCGCCATCGCCTCGCGGTAGGTCCGCTCCGCCCGCGTGGTCGAGGTCGCCGCGAGGGCCTGCGCCATCACCGCCTCGACGTCCTCGCCGTGTCGCTCCCGCATCTCACGCTGCAGCTCAGCGGCCGCCCGCAACTTCTCTCGTCGTGACGACGTCATGGATCGACTCTACGTCCAGGGGGTTGCACTACTTTTTGACGCGGAGTCCGCTACACATTGAACCTGAACTCCACCACGTCGCCGCGTTTAAGTGCATCTAGGTCAGCCCGAGCGGAGGGACCGACGATCCAACCTGCTCGCCCTCAACAGTCGCATGGCATGGGCGACCGAGTACCTCGAACCCGCACCTTCTGCCACTCAGTTGCTGATTGCTTCCAACCCGGGCCAGCCGGAGACGAGCCCCAGACGTTCGGCGGTTCGTGTTCGTCATGAGCTTGAGTCCACCCGTCGATGCCGGCCCGGGCGTGCGGAGTCAGGCGTCGCGCGAGGTGAAGGCTGCGGCCGCGATGATACTGGTCGCGGCGATCCAGGCGAACTGGACGAGCACGCCTCCTGCGGTGGTGAGCACGGCGTCGGCATCGGGCTGATAGAGAAGGCTGCCTGCTCGATCAGGAAGCCAGCGGGCGTGCTCGGTAGAGCCAGCTAGGAGGGGCGAGGCGATGAGCACGAGCGCGAGCATCGTCACGAGCGGCGGGACGAGCGAGCGGAGCAGGACGGCCAGGGCGAGGGCGAGCAGGCCGATCAGCACGAGGTACAGGCCAGCGCCCACCACGGGCCAGGCGTTCACGTCTCCGGCCGGTGAGGCATCGCGCGCGGCGAGCGTGATCGCGGCCGTGGCGAATCCTGCGCAGAGGGACACCGCGGCGGTGAGGACGGCGGTGACGAGGTAGGCGATCGCCTTTCCCGCAAGCAGCAGCGTCCGCTGCGGTATGGCGGTGAGCGTCGTGCGGATCTGGCTGCCCGCGTGCTCGCTCGCCACCACGAGGATCGCGATGAGGATGATGCCGATCTGGAGGAAGGGAACTGTAGCCAGCGTCATCTCCACCGGGTCGGACCGAGATGCCGACGAACTCGAGGTCGCGGCGATCCCGGCGGCGAGGGCGATCGCGACACCGATGGTCGCGAACACGGTGGCGACGACGGCGGGCAGGCCGCGGACCTTGATCAGCTCTGTGGCCACGACACGTGAAAGCCGCATGGTCAGGCGTCCCGCCGGGAGAAGACGCCGCTCGCGGCGGCCAGCAGGGCGAGCGTCCAGGCTGCCATCACGAGCGCACCGGGGAGGGCCTCGAGCCCGCCGTCAACGGTGTGAACCCCGCCGAACAGTCGGCGTCCGGCCATGTCCGGCAGCCAGTGCGCCAGGGGGGTGATGTTCGTCAGGAGCAGGGAGATCGATACCAGCGAGCTGTTCACGATGAGGATGATGAGCGGGATGATGCCGTTGCGGGTCAGCACCGTGATCGCGAACGCCAGTAGGCCGGTGAGCACCCAGTACAGCATCGCGCCGAGCGAACGCAGCACGGCCTCATCCGTGGCGACGGCCTCCTGCCCGGCGTCGCCGATGATCGCCATGGCGATGGCGACGCAGGCCGGGATGGTTACGAGCGCGGTCGCCACGACGAGCAGCACGATCGTGATCGCCTTCGTCAGGAGGAGGGTGATCCGTCGCGGCGTCGCGGCGAGGGTCGCGCTGATCTGCCGTCCGCCGCCGGCATCAGGACTATTGGCGGTGTATTCACTGCTCATCGCCATGACGCCGATGATCACCGCGCCGACCGTGCCGAGCGGCACGGCGGCGTATGCCGTCTCGAACGGCGAGGTGTCGGCCAGCAGCTCTTCCGCGCGTCCGGCCGCGATCGCGTTGCGCGTCGTCACGGCGTTAAGCACCGTGATGCCGATCGACCCCAGCAACGCCACGGCGACCCCGGCCCACACCGCGGGCAGGGTCGTGGCCTTGCGCAGTTCCGCGGCGATCATCTGCAGGAGGCTCATCGCTGACCCGCCTCGCCGGTCAGCCCGAAGAACGCGTCTTCGAGGGTGGTGTATCCGGCGGTGACCTGTGCCAGCGGTCCAGCTTTGACGATCCGCCCGCCGGCGATGATGACGAGATCGTCGGCGATCTCGGCGACCTCGCTCATCAGATGGCTGGACAGCAGGACGGTGCCTCCGGCGTCGGCGTGGCCGCGGAGCAGGCCGCGTACCCAGCGGATGCCCTCGGGGTCGAGGCCGTTGACCGGTTCGTCAAGCACGAGTACACCGGGCTCTCCCAGCAGTGCTGTGGCGAGGCCGAGTCGCTGCCCCATGCCCAGGGAGAACCGACCGACACGCGTGTGGCCATCGCCGGCGAGGCCGGCCTGATCGAGCACCTCGTTCACCCGGCGCCTGGGGATGCCGTTGCTGCGTGCGACCCAGGCGAGATGGTTGCGGGCGGTGCGGGAGCGGTGCGCGCCGGACCCGTCCAGCATGGACCCTACGATGCGCAGCGGGTCGTGCAGGCTGCGGTAGGGACGTCCGTCGACCAGCGCGTGGCCCCTGGTCGGGTGGTCCAGCCCGAGCAGGATCCGCAGGGTCGAGGACTTCCCCGCCCCGTTGGGGCCGAGGAAGCCGGTCACCTTTCCAGGCAGCGCCTGGAAGGTCACGTCGGAGAGGACAAGGCGGGAGCCTCGTTGTTTGAAGAGGCCGTCTATGGTCAGCATTCCTCCATGACAGCCGCCCGGAACCCAGAGAGCATCGGACCCGAGCCCGGTTCTTGCTGTGCCGTCTCGGTCCGGGGTCTCTCAGACCCTGGTCCGATGCCCGCAGGAGATGCCGGAACCTAGACTTGGTGGATGGAAGCCGGCCGGCCGACGTGGAGACCGCGCACGTGGGCCGTCGCGGCGGCGATCCTGCTCGTCCTGGCGTTCGTGCTCTCGGTGATGGGCGTCGATCCCCCCGGTGCGGCGCGGGCGGCAACGCTCTCCGCCATCGGGATCGCGTTCACGGTGCTGTGCTGGGCTCTGGTGCGCACGCGCTCTCAGCGCCGGCAGTACGAGGAGGACCTCGCGGCGTGGGCGACAGAGCGCGCGACGCAGGCCGAGCGCCTGCGCATCGCCTCCGACCTCCATGACCTCGTCTCCCACGGGCTCGGCATCATCACCGTCCGCGCCGCTGTCGCCCGCACCATGGCCGGACCCGCGGCCGAGACGGAACGGGCGAGCGCGTTGGCCGACGTCGAACGCGTCAGCCGCGAGACGACTATCGAGCTGCGCCGCATGCTCACAGTGCTCCACGAACCGGGCGCGGCGTCCCTGCATCCGGCCGATAGCCTCAGCGATCTGCCGGCGATCGCCCAGGAGGCGGACGCCGCCGGCCTCAGGGTCACTCTTGACCTCGACGACCTGGGCGAGGTGTCTCCGGGGGTGCAGCTGACAATCTGTGCCGTCGTGCGCGAAGCCCTGAACAACACGTTCCGCCACGCCGGCCCCACCCCGGTGCGGATCCGAGTGGGTCGCGACGCCGAGTCCATCGTCGTCGACGTGCGCGACGCGGGACCACAAGGAACCTGGCGATCACACCCCGGCGCTGGTCATGGCCTCGACGGCCTCCGAAAACGCGTTGAGATCCTCGGAGGCACTCTTCGTGCAAAGCCCGAGGAGCACGGCTTTCACCTCGTCGCCCGGATCCCCGACACGGACCACGCATGATGGCAGAAGTTCCCTCGCCGGTGATCCGTGTGCTGATCGCGGACGACCAGCAGTTGCTGCGGCACAGCCTCGCCCTCCTGATCGACGGGACCGAGGACCTCAGCATCGTCGGCGAGGCCGCCACGGGGGGAGAGGCCGCCCGCTTCGCGCGCGAACTGTCCCCTGACGTGGTCCTCATGGACATCCGCATGCCCGGCGGTGACGGCATCCAGGCAACGCACGCCATCGTCGCCGATCCGGCGCTCTCACACTGCCGGGTCCTCGTGCTCAGCATGTTCGAGCTCGATGAGTACGTCTACGGAGCGCTCCGCGCCGGTGCCAGCGGCTTTCTCCTCAAGGATTCGCACCCGGCTCAGCTCCTCGACGCGATCCGGCGCACCCACGCCGGCGAGTCCCTGTTCGCACCTGCCATCCTCACGCGGCTCGTCGAGCACTACGTCAGCCAGCCGGTCGCTGCACGATCGCGAGGCCTGGAGCGGATCACCGAGCGCGAGAGGCACGTGCTGGTCCTGGTCGCCCGCGGACTGTCCAATGACGAGATCGCGGCAAAGCTCGTCATCTCGATCAAGACCGTCAAGACCCACATCGGAAGCCTGCTCGCCAAGCTCCAGGCCCGCGATCGTGCCCAGTTGGTCATCGTGGCGTATGAGGCGGCCCTCGTTCGTCCGCCTGCCTGACGTCGATCTGTTGGTGGCCGCCGACGCACGCCCCGGGCGCTGGCAGCGCAAGCCGACAGGGAAGGGCACCGTGCGCATCTGATTTCCACGTGGACGAGATGCAGTTCGTCGGCCTCGTGCGAGTGAAGGGGTTGTAGAGGGGACGCACCGACGCCTCTCGTCTCGGCCCGGACCGGCCGGAGGGTGCTTCAGGACTTCCGCGACCTTCTTCGCAGTCGCCTTGGCAAAGTCCGGGTTCTGTCCGGTGACGAGCCCGCCGTCGGCACGCCGACCTGCCACCCCGAAGGTAGACCGCAGGCAAGGATCGACTCCTCGCCCGTGTCGATGGAACGGTGGACCGACCCCGTGCACGATCTCGTTGATCCGCCGCGGCGGCACTCCGATCGATACAGTCAGCCTGTTCTGCGTGATCTCGAAGGTCGATGAGTCCTCCATCAGGATCTCTCCCGGATGGATCGGCTCGATCAGGTCGGTCTCAGCGGTAGTCGACGTGTTCGACATCTTCCCCACCTCCTTCTCTCCAGACGACGCAAATGCGCCATTGCGCGTTCACCCGGATGCTGTGCTGCCCGCGGAGGTCACCGACCAGTCGCTCCAGTCGGTTCCCCGGTGGGATCCGGAGGTCCTCGACATTCTTCCGGCGTCATTGCCGGATGTGTTTGTGCCGCCCAGTCGCGCCACCACGTCAGGCGGTGCGAAGGCCGTATGGCGACAGCCCAGTTCCTCCGAGAGCCATGCCCATGTGATTGGCGCTGCCTCAAGCCAGGTCTCGATCTCGGCTAGACCCAGGGCTTGGCTTTGACGCCTCTCCAGACCACGTCACTTCGCTTGCCTGTAGCCCATCTGGCCCGCACCGTCCAAGGGCGCAGGATCGCTTCGACGTAAGTGTATTAGCGGTCGACGTCCCATCTGGGGTGTCTGTTCGCTTGAGTAGTCGTCATCGGCCTTCGTATGAGGGCTGGGCCTGACCGACAAGCCGTCCGCAACTCAAGCCGTCGCTTTGGTTGTCCGGACAATCGATGAATAGGGATGAGACCGTGGGGAGAGTTCCACACCACCGAGTTCCGGCACAGAGGAACGTCTAAGACCTCACCTCACCAAAAGGCAGAACGGATGCCCCGCTGGGTCGGCGAGCACATAGAGCGGCTCGTCGTCATCACCCGATCGGTCTTGGAGCAACCGAGCACCCAATGTCTCTGCACGTGCACGATGTCGTTGAAGCTCAACCATGCTGGGCACAGCGAAATCCATATGCATCTGCATCGGCACCTCCTCGGAGGGCCAGGCCGGTGGTGTCGTGGTCGTCTTCTCCTGCACGGCGAGAACGCGATTGTCGGCAGCGTCGAGCAGCACGAGCCAGTCGGCTGCATCCTCGCCCTCAGTCGGCGGCTCGTCGCCGTCCCGGTAGTGCAGGCCGAGCAGTCGTCGGTAGAACTCAGCCAGCCCACGGCAGTCAGCGGCATCGATGACGGTGTGTAGTAATTGCGGGTACTCGGCCATGACCGGCATTCTCCCACACGCGGCTATCCGTCAGCTCTCAGCGGGCCGATTGGCGGGCGTTGCTGAAAAACGAGTGCTGGGCGAGATCAGCCCACACGCCATGATCTGCATGTGCCAGCGCCCTAAACCGGAACTCCATGCCAGCATCCCTCAGGAGCGAAACCTGCTCTGGCCAGCAAGTTACACATTGAAACGAAATTCAACCACGTCACCGTCGGCCATCACGTAGTCCTTGCCCTCGATACGGACCCGGCCGGCCTCCTTGGCCTTCTGCATCGAGCCGGCCGCGTCGAGGTCGGCGAAGGAGACGACCTCGGCCTTGATGAAGCCCCGCTCGAAGTCGGTGTGGATGACACCGGCAGCCTGGGGCGCGGTCCAGCCCTTGCGGATGGTCCAGGCGCGGGACTCCTTGGGGCCGGCAGTGAGGTAGGTCTGCAGACCCAGGGTGTCGAAGCCGACCCGGGCCAGTTGGTCCAGGCCGGGCTCGTTCACGCCGACGGACTCCAGCAGCTCACGCGCCTCCTCATCGTCCAGCTCGGCCAGGTCGGACTCGAGCTTGGCGTTGAGGTAGATCGCCTCGGCGGGGGCCACCAGTGCGGCCAGCTCGGCGTGCAGCGCTTCGTCGGTCAGCCCGTCCTCGTCGAGGTTGAAGACGTAGAGGAAGGGCTTGGTGGTGAGCAGGCCCAGGCTCCTGGCGATGGCCGAATCCACCCCGCCCGCCTCTCCCGCGGCATACAGGGTGTCCCCGACCTCAAGCACCTTCTGCGCGGCGAGCGCGGTGTCGAGGACCTCCTTGTCGGCGCGCTTGCCCTTGACCTCCTTCTCCAGGCGCGGGACGGCGTTCTCCAGCGTCTGCAGGTCGGCGAGGATGAGCTCGGTGTTGATCGTCTCGATGTCGTCGCGGGGGCTCACCTTGCCGTCGACGTGCACGACGTCGTCGTCGCGGAAGGCTCGGACCACCTGGCAGATCGCGTCAGCCTCGCGGATGTTGGCCAGGAACTTGTTGCCTAACCCCTCCCCCTCGCTGGCGCCACGCACGATCCCGGCGATGTCGACGAAGCTGACCGTCGCCGGCAGGATCTTGGCCGAGCCGTGGATCTGCGCCAGCCGGCCCAGCCGGTCGTCCTTGAGCGGGACCACCCCGATGTTGGGCTCGATGGTCGCGAACGGGTAGTTCGCGGCGAGCACGGAGTTCTTGGTCAGGGCGTTGAAGAGGGTCGACTTGCCGACGTTGGGCAGGCCGACGATTCCGATGGAGAGTGCCACGGGGTCAGCAGTCTAGTCGTAGGACCACCGTCCACCTGGCGCGCGGGCTGACGACGGCGACGCCCCGGACGCTCCTACGGTTCTTCTCGCCCGGGAAGTGGACGCAGAAGGCCCGGACCTACGCCCACCCCCTCGGTGATCTTCACGATGAAGGCGTCGTGGTCGCCGCTGACGACGAAGACGTGCTCGGCCGCCTCGATCAGCTCGCATCCCTCACGACGTGTGGCCGACGCGACCGGGTCGTGACCTGCGGGTCCGCGGGTGTGTCGGACCACGCTGGGAGGGTGTGTCCATGGAGCTCTCCCCTCTCGTCCTCACCCTTGCCGCAATCGCGCTATTGCTGCTGGGTATGTCGTGGGGCTGGCTCCTCGCGCGGACGCAAACGGCGGCGGCGGGTGCCGAGCGGGACGTCGCCCGCGGCGAGGCGGAGGGGCTGCGGCGCGAGCTGGACGCCGCCCTGGACGCACGGGAGCTGGACCGCCAGGCTGCGGCGGAGCTCGCTCCCCTGCGTGACTCCCTGGAGCGGGTGGAACGGCAGGTGCGGACCCTGGAGCGCGACCGCGTCGAGCAGTTCGGTCAGGTCGGGGAGCACCTGGCCCAGGTGGCGCAGCAGACCCGGGCCCTGCAGCAGCAGACCGCTGCCCTGTCCGGAGCACTGTCCTCCTCCGGCACCCGCGGCACCTGGGGCGAGGTGCAGCTGCGACGGGTGCTGGAGCACGCCGGAATGCTGGAGCAGTGCGACTTCGATGAGCAGGTCAGCGGGATCAGCCGGCACGACGCCCGGGTGCGCCCCGACGTGGTGGTCCGGCTGCCGGGTGCGAAGACGCTCGTCATCGACAGCAAGGCACCGCTGACCGCCTTCCTGCGGGCCCAGGCCGACGACCTGGCGCCCGAGGAGGTGACCCGGCTGCTGCGCGAGCACGCCCGCGCCCTGCGCGGCCACGTCGAGACACTGGCCGCCAAGGACTACTGGAGCGCGTTCACCGCCTCCCCCGAGCTCGTCATCTGCTTCGTCCCCAGCGACGCAGTCCTGGCCGCCGCCCTGCGGGCCGAGCCGGACCTGTACGACCGAGCCCAGGCACGCCGGGTCGTGCTGGCCTCGCCCGCCACCCTGCTCGCAGTGCTGCGCGCCACGGCCCTGGCCTGGCAGCAGGAGGCCCTGACCAGCAACGCCCAGGAGCTGCTGCGCCTGGGCGCCGAGCTGCACCAGCGGCTGGGCACAGTCGGGCGCCACCTGGGTGCCATGGGCACGGCGCTGCGTCGCTCCGTGGAGACCTACAACCAGCTCGTCGGCACCCTGGAGTCCCGCGTCCTGGTCACTGCGCGCCGCATGCAGGAGCTGGGCCTGGCCGACCAGGCCCTGGACCCGAGTGAGCCGGTGCAGGCCGCGCCCCGCCCGTTGACCAGCCCCGAGCTGCTCGCCGAGGAACTGGCCCACGAGCTGACGCAGGCCACGCCCCAGCGCGCCCTCGAGGACCCGCTGCCCGCACCGGGAGCCTCCGAGGAGGCCCGGGCCCAGCAGCCCCGCCGCCTGGCCTGAACGTCGCGCTTCGCCCCATACCGTCTTGGCGGCCCTTTTCGTGCTACCACCCCGGAATTATCCGGCGGTCAGCACGAAAAGGGCCCATAGACGCGGCCAAGACGTCGACTCCGCGCCAGGGCCGGGGTCAGGGGCACAGCTACCCCGAGATCAGCTCGTGGAGGAAGGCCCGACCGCGCTCGCTGCGGGGGTCGTCCAGCACCTGCTCGGGCGGGCCCTGCTCGGCGATGCCGCCGTCGGCCAGGAGCACGACGCGGTCGGCCGCCTGCCGGGCGAAGCGCATCTCGTGGGTCACCACGACCATGGTCATGCCCTCGTCGGCCAGGTCGCGCATCACCTTGAGCACCTCCCCGACCAGCTCAGGGTCCAGGGCCGAGGTGGGCTCGTCGAAGAGCATGACCTTCGGGTCCATCGCCAGCGCCCGGGCGATCGCCACCCGCTGCTGCTGACCGCCGGAGAGGTTGTCGGGGTAGGCGCCGGCCTTCTGGCTCAAGCCCACCCGCGCCAACAGGGACTCCGCCTTCTCCCTGGCCTCACCCTTACCGCGCCCCAGCACCTCGCGCTGGGCCACGCTGATGTTCTCCAGCACGGTCATGTGCGGGAAGAGGTTGAAGGACTGGAAGACCATCCCGATCCGGGAGCGGATCGCGTTCAGGTGCTTCTCCTCATACACCAACCGATCCCCGCCGACCTCGATCGTGCCCGCGGAGATCTGCTCCAGCCCGTTGATGCACCGCAGCAGCGTCGACTTCCCGGCCCCGGAGGGGCCGATGAGGCAGACGACCTCGCCCTCACGCACGTCAAGGTCGATGCCGTCCAGGACCGTGGTCGAGCCGAACTTCTTGACGATCCCGCGCATCTGGACCAGAGGTCCCGCGCCGTGGCTCGGCGCGCTCTGTTCCTGCGTCATCTAAGGCCCTCCGTCCCCTGCTTGCCCACGGTGGTGAGAGGACCCGAGGGGTCGGTGTCCTTCTCGTCGGCCGTCACCGGTCGCCGGTGTCTGCTCAGCCGTCGCTCCAGCCCGTTCACGACCAGGGTCAGCACCAGCACGATGGCCAGGTAGTAGACCGCGACAATGATGTAGGCCGTCAACGGCTGGTAGGTGGTGGCCGCCATGTTCTGCGAAGTGCGGAACAGCTCGGTCATCCCGATGAAGGCGACCAGCGAGGAGTCCTTCACCGCGATGATGTACTGGTTGCCCAACACCGGGAGCGTCGTGCGCAGCGCCAACGGCGCCTGCACCCGCTTCAGAGTCTTCATCTTCGACATGCCTAGTGACCTGGACGCCTCCGTCAGTCCCTTGGGCACCGACTGAAAGCCGGCCCGGATAATCTCCGCGATGTAGGCCGAGTTGTGGAAGGCCAGCGCGATCGCGCCGGCCCAGAACGCCGGCAGCGCCCACACGTAGGCCAGTCCGAAGTAGATGATGAAGATCTGGGTGATCAGCGGCGTGCCCCGGACCAGGCCGATGTAAGCGGTGGCCAGCCACCGCAGCGGCCGGACCTTGCTCACGGCCAGGGCCGCGATGCCGGCGCCGCCGACCATGGCCATGAGCAGGGAGACCGCCGTCAGGCTCAGCGTGAGCCAGGTGGCCTCGATGAACAGCGGCGCGTACTCAGCGAACCGCCAGGAGAACTGCTCCAGCGTGGCGAGGAGTTCGTCCACGACGGATGGTCAGCCGTCGGTCTCGGCGTCGTCGTCGCTGGAGACGTCGGTCTGCTCACCGGCGGTGCCGGAGATGTCCTGGCCGAAGTACTCCTCGCTGATCTCGGCGTAGGTCCCGTTCTCCACGATGGCGGCCAACGCCTCGTTGAGGTCCTCGACCAGGCCGGTGTTGCCCTTCTTGACGGCGAAGGCAGGGGACTCGGTGTAGAGCGGGTCGCCGCACTCGACGACGTCCAGACCCGCCTCCTCGATCTGGTAGAGGCCGACGAGGCGGTCAGTCATCACGGCGTCCAGCCGGCCGGTGCCCAGGTCGCGCAGGGCGACCACGTCGGAGTCGAAGGAGCGGACCTCACCGACCCAGTCAGCGCCCTCCTCCTCTAGGTAGGTCATGTAGGTGGTGCCGGTCGCCACCCCGATCACCGGGTCGTCCATCTGGGAGATGTCGGTGCAGTCGGTGCCGTCCTGCACGAACGCCTGCGCACCGGAGCTGTAGTAGCCGTCGGTGAACTCGACCGCCTCCGCCCGCTCCGCCGTGGGGGTCATCGAGGCGACGAGCACGTCATACCGGTTGGCCTGCAGCCCGCCGATGAGGGATGCGAAGGTGGCCGCCTCACCCTGCATCTCCAGGCCCAGCTCCTCGGCGACCGCGGCCCCGATGTCGTGGTCGAAGCCGGTCAGCGTGTTGCCGTCGAAGTAGCTGAACGGCTGGAACTCACCGGACATCGCCACCACCAGGGTGCCGTCGTTGATGAGGTCACCCTGGATGTCGTCGGACGCGGCCGAGCCGTTGTCCGATCCGGCCGTGCCGTTGGCGTCGCCGTTGTCATCACCGTTGTCGCCGCAGGCGGACAGGACGAGCACGCTCGAGGCGGCAAGCGCGGCGAGGGCCGTGCGGGCAGTGGTCATCGACATCCTGATACTCCTCAGTGCGACGGGAGCCACCGGCTGCGGCTCCCTCGTGCCCCGGGCCGACACCCGACCACCCCCCGACGGTGGCCTGACGCGGACCCGGTGGCCTCCACCATGCCACGAGCCGGTGCGGTCGTCTGTCCGGACGGGCACCCGGTTGCCAACCGCGGGCAGATCCGCTACGCGCACGAAGAAACCCGCAGAAACCCGGAGAAACGCGGAGAATCAGGGGGCCCGAGGCGCCGTGACCGCTGTCCAAGCGTTACTGAACCGTGACCTCAGCGGACCTCAGCGGACCTCAGCGCTCCCGCCGGGACCGTGTGCTCTACCGTCGGGCCGGTCAGCGCAGCGAGCCCTCTGCCTTCCGGGCGCTGGGGATCGCACCCGGGTCGTGCTGGACCTTGACCGACTCCTGGCCGGCTGCCTTGAGGTCCCGACGGATCTCCGGCGGCAGCGAGAAGAGCAGGGACTCCTCGGCGGCGGTCACGGCCGAGACGTCGGCATAGCCACGCTCGGCGAGCCAGTCCAGCACGTCACGCACCAGCACCTCGGGCACGCTGGCCCCGCTGGTCACGCCCACGGTTTGCACCCCGTCGAGCCAGGCCTTGTCGATCTCGTCGGCGTAGTCGACCAAGTGCCCGTCGCGGGAGCCGTACTCCAGCGCCACCTCGACCAGCCGTTTGGAGTTGGAGGAGTTCTGGGAGCCCACGACGATCATCAGGTCGCACTCAGCCGCCATCTGCTTCACCGCGACCTGGCGGTTCTGCGTGGCGTAGCAGATGTCGTCGCTGGGCGGGTCCTGCAGCAGGGGGAACTTCTCCCGCAGCCGACGCACCGTCTCCATCGTCTCGTCGACCGACAACGTGGTCTGGGACAGCCACACCACCTTCTCCGGGTCGCGGACCTCGACGTGCTCGACGTCCTGAGGGCTCTGGACCAGGGTGATGTGCTCGGGAGCCTCGCCAGCGGTGCCCTCGACCTCCTCGTGCCCCTCATGGCCGACCAGCAGGATGTCGTAGTCGTCGCTGGCGAAGCGCACGGCCTCCCGGTGCACCTTGGTCACCAGGGGGCAGGTGGCGTCGATGGTCTTCAAGCTCAGCTGGCGAGCCTCCTGGTGCACCGCCGGGCTGACCCCATGGGCGGAGAAGATGACCCGGGCCCCTTCGGGGACCTCCGAGGTCTCATCGACGAAGATTGCACCGCGCTTCTCCAGCGTGCGCACGACGTGCTTGTTGTGCACGATCTCCTTGCGGACGTAGACCGGCGGGCCGTACAGCTCCAGCGCCTTCTCCACGGTGATCACGGCGCGGTCGACGCCGGCACAGTAGCCACGCGGGGCGGCCAACAGGACTCGCTTGGCCCCATCTGCCCCCGTGGGGGCGGGCGCGGCGATGTCAGCAGGGTGGATAGACGGCGTGGTGGAAGTCACAGGGGACAGTCTACGAAAGATGTCTGGCACCCCCCTGGACACCGCCCGGACCAGGTGCTTCAGCGTGCGTCGGCGACAGCCTTCCGCAGCACCGCGGCCACCTGCTCGGGGTGGGTTGCCGGCATGAGGTGGGTCGCCCGGGGCACCGTCACCACGCGCGCGTCGGTGGTGGCGGCGGCAAACCTGCGCACGTGGATCCGCATCTGGTCCAGCTGGCCGTTGACCATCCAGACCGGACAGCCCACCTCCCGCAGCAGCTCCGGGCCGCACTCGTCCATCACCAGCTCCCAGGCGGCCGGGAGCGCGGCGTAGGCGGCGCCGTCCGGGAGCAGCTGCGCATGCTCACCCTTGGCACCCAGACGCCGGAAGAGCACGTTCATCCAGCGGGCCATCCGCTCGGCGTCCACATACGGCAGGGCCCGGGCGAAACCGCGGTAGAGGCCGGTCAGCGGTCCGGCCGGGTCGGCCGTGGCCCCGATGAGCACGAGCGCCCCCAGGTCGTGCGGGTGCTGGGCCGCCCACATTGCCCCCAGGTAACCGCCGAGGCTGTGCCCGGCCAGCACCGGCTTGCCGTCGCCGATGCTGCGGGCCTCGGCCACGGCCTCTTCCACAGTGGCCAGGGCCGCCTCCCGGGTGAACTCCTCCCCGGCCCGCTCCCCGTGCCCGGGCAGGTCACGGGCCACCAGCGGCAGCCCGGTCAGCAGCTCCTCGTAGGGGCGCCACTGACGTCGGCTCATCCGGGTCCCGTGCAGGAGGATCAGCGCCCGTGTCATGTCTCCAGTGTGCGGGGGGCAGGAAGGCGACGGAGCACCGCATACCCTGACCTCGTGCCCTCGCAGCTGCCCGCCACCGCCCGGGAGACCACCGCGTCCGCCCCCTGGCCGGTGCGCGTCCTGTCGATGAAGATCGGCGACTACGTCGAGAAGATGTCGCCGCTGTGGGTCGAGGGGCAGATCGTGCAGCTCAACCGTCGACCCGGGATGTCGACAGCCTTCCTCACCCTGCGCGACCCCGACGTCGACATGTCCCTGTCCGTCGCGATCCCGACCGGTGCGCTCGACGCGATGCCCAGTCCGCCCCAGCAGGGCGCCCGGGTGGTGGTGCACGCCAAGCCGACGTTCTGGGCCAAGCGGGGCACCCTGCAGCTGGAGGCCCGGCAGATGCGCCACGTCGGCGTCGGGGAACTGCTGGCCCGGCTGGAGCACCTCAAGCAGCTGCTGCGCAGCGAGGGGCTTTTCGAGCCCGGCCGCAAACGCCCCCTGCCCTTCCTGCCCCGCCGGGTGGGGTTGATCACCGGGCGGGCCACCGCGGCCGAGCGCGACGTCCTGGCCGGCGTCGCGCGGCGCTGGCCCGCAGCGCAGGTCGAGGTCCGGCAGGTGGCGGTGCAGGGCACCGAGACGGTGGCACAGGTGACCGCTGCGCTGCGCGAGCTGGATGCCCTGGCCGAGGTGGACGTCATCGTCGTCGCCCGCGGCGGCGGGTCCTTCGAGGACCTGCTTCCCTTCTCCAACGAGACCCTCATCCGCGCCGCCGCCGCCACGACGACGCCGGTGGTCTCGGCCATCGGGCACGAGAGCGACACCCCCCTGCTCGACTTCGTCGCCGACCTGCGCGCCTCCACGCCGACCCATGCAGCGGCCGCCGTCGTGCCGGATGTCGCGGACGAGCTGCGGGGGCTGGTCACCGTCCGGGGCCGCAGCCGCCGTGCCGTGGGTGCCCGTATCCGCGCCGAACGCGAACGGCTGGAGGCCCTGCTCTCCCGCCCGGTCATGACCGACCGGGCAGCGATCATCACGCGGCACCGCGATGAGGTCGCCGACCTGGTGCAGCGGGGCCGCGGCCGGCTGGAGGAGCGACTGGTCCGCGAGCGCGACCGCTCCCACCAGCTGCTGCGTCACCTGCGCGCGGTCTCACCGCAGCACACCCTGGAGCGGGGGTATGCCGTGGTGCGGCACGCCGACGGCAGCATCGTGCGCGACCGCGAGGGGGTCGACGCCGCCGAGCTGCTGCGGGTCACCGTCGCCCGTGGTGACTTCGCCGTGCGGCCGGTGAGCGGCTGAGCCGATCGCCGAGGCTGGCCTGACCGCGGAGGTTCACGCGAGCCCCGGTCCACCACTGCAGCCTGCGGGAGTGCGGTAGATCGGTGTCGCAATAGCGACACCGATCTACCTCAGCCCGCACGTCAAACCGCCGTTGTGGACGAGCCCTGCGCCCCGGCCGCCGGCTCGGACATCCTCATCCTCATGCCGAGTTCGCTGCCACCGGTGATCTCGCGACGGCAGGCGCTGGCGCGGGGCATCACACCGTCCATGATCCGGCACCGGCTCAGGACCGGCCGGTGGCAGAAGATCTTCGCGGGGGTCTACGCCACGCACAGCGGCGAGGTCAGCTGGCGACACAGGGCCAGGGCCGCGACCCTGGCCAGGGGTCCTGGGGCCGTCGTCAGCCTGCACTGCGCCCTGCATCTGTGGGGCCTGCATCCGAACCCGCCGCAGATCCTCACGCTCGCCGAGCCGGACGCCACGCACCGGCGCAGCTCGCTCCGGGGCGTCCACACCCGCCGACGTCGGCGGCTCACGACGACCCTGCGCCACCAGGTCCCGGTCACGTCGCTGGGGCAGACACTCCTCGACGTCCTGGCGCTGCCGGGGACGACCCTGGACGACGCCCTGGCGCTGGTCACCCGTGCCGTGTCCACGAGGAGGATCGCCGTTCCCCAGCTGCGCGAGGAGCTTCGCCATCATCCCCGGCACCCGCGGCGGGAGGTGCTGAAGGAGGTGCTGGCCGCCGCGGAGAACGGCCTCGGCAGCGTGGCTGAGGCCCGCTACGTGCGCGACGTCGAGCAGGCCCACGGCCTGCCACCGATGGAGCGGCAGGTGCCGATGGACGGCCCGCAGGCGGTGGCCGACGGCCGGTCGCGCAGCCTCGACTTCAAGGACCGGGGACGGGGACTGGGGCTGGAGATCGACGGCGACCTCTTTCACTCAACCCGGCAGCTTCAGGACCGAGGCCGGGACCGGGAAGCCGCGGGTAAGGGCGAGGTCACGATCCGCGCGGGCTGGGTCGAGGTCGTGGTCCGTCCCTGCGAGCTCGCCGCCGACGTGGCCGCCGCCCAGCGCGCACGGGGGTGGGCAGGACAACCCCGCGCCTGCGGCCGCGACTGTCGACTTCCCCGTGACCCGCGTTGGCGCCTCTCTACCTTCCGAGCTGGGTGAACGGTGCGGCCCGGATCTCAGCCCCGGGGACCGTTCCGGGCGAGGTTGACGTGAGGGTCCGCGGTGGGCTGGTGTCGCTCTGGCGACACCCACCCACCTCACCGACCCCGCGTCCGCCCGGTGAGATCAAGGCGTCCTTGGCCGCGCACGTTGAGCCCTCGAGCCGACACGACGGCAAGGTCAAGGGTCGAGTGCTGCGCGCAACGGCCGCCTCGGGTCGCCGCGGTCGGTGGGACTTGCCCTGCACGAGCGCCTACTAGAGTGGAGCGGGTGAGCACCTCAGACGCCGACGCCCCGACGCCCGTCGCCGACCTCTCCTACGAGCAGGCTCGTGACGAGCTGGTCCGGCTCGTCTCCCGCATCGAGTCGGGCCAGGTGCCGCTGGAGGAGTCGATGCTGCTCTGGGAGCGGGGCGAGGAGCTGGCCGCACACTGCCAGGCGAAGTTGGACGCCGCGCAGTCGACCCTGGACCGGGCGACCGGTGAAGGGGAGCCAATCGCCGAGCCCTCCACCAGCACCGGCGAGCCGTCGGACGAGACGCCTGACGCAGCCTCGGACTAGACAGACCCGAGGCAGACAGACCCCAAACAGACCCGAGCGGGAGCCGCTCACCACCAACTGAGCGACCCGACTGAGCCACCCGACCCGGGGCCCGCGTGAGCCACCCGACCCGGGGCCCGCGTGAGCCAACCCGAACCGGAGCCCACGCCTCGAGCCTCAGCCTCAGCCTCAGCCTCAGCCTCAGCCCGGAGCGTGTGCCGCTTCGAGTCAGTCGCGCGCTCGCACCGACTCCAGGAACTCGGGCAGCTCGGCGACCGCCCCGGCGGTCCCGTGCACGACGACGGTCGAGCCGCCGGTGTCCTCCGGCCCGAGCAGCCAAGCCAGCTCGGCGTTGCTGGGCCGCGGCCCCTCGAACTGCGTGAACGTCTGCTCGCCGCCGGGCCCGGTGAGCTGCACATCGCGGTCCTCGGTGCCGTTGCGCAGCACCTCGTCGAGCCAGCGATCGGTGACGTCTGCGGCCTGGGTCAGCGCGAGGTACTCCCCCTCGGGCGTCTCGTAGGAGATGTGCCAGGTCGGCATCTCGTCGTAGCGGGCCTCGTACCAGGCGACCGTCGCGATCCACTCCTCCGGCGGCTGCGGCACCCAGACCGGGAAGTCGGACTGCTGCGCGACATACTGTGCAGTCGCCTCGGTCTCGACGTTGGGTCGGACCGGCTCGGCGGGGTTGAAGGGGATCGCCCACCACACCAGTGCCAGCGCCCCCACCGGGAGCACCGAGAGCACCATATTGCGCACCGAGTAGGACGCGAGCCGCTTGCGACGCTTGTCCTGCGGGCTCTGCTGCGGGCCGGGCTGTCGGTCCGGTGTCTGGGTAGGGGGTGTTGCGGTGCTCACCCCTTCATAGTCCCACCCTTTGGCGCTGTGTCTTCCCGCGCCCGCCTCCTCCCGCGCCTGCGCCGTCCACGGCCCGGGATAGGCTGGGACTCGCCTGACCGTCCAGACGAAGGAGTCCGCCCCCATGGCAGCCGACCGCTCCCCCAAGCCCACCGACCAGGTGCTCCCCGACCGCAACCTCGCCCTGGAGCTGGTGCGGGTCACCGAGGCCGCGGCGCTGGCTGCCGGCCGCTGGGTGGGCCGTGGCGACAAGAACCTGGCCGACAACGCCGCCGTCGAGGCGATGCGCAAGGTGATCAGCCAGGTCGCCATGGACGGCATCGTCGTCATCGGCGAGGGTGAGAAGGACGAGGCGCCGATGCTCTACAACGGCGAGCGCGTCGGCAACGGGGAGGGCCCGCAGGTGGACGTGGCCGTCGACCCGGTCGAGGGCACCACCCCCACCGCCAAGGGCATGGACAACGCGATCTCGGTCATCGCCGTCTCCGAGCGCGGCACGATGTACGACCCCTCGGCGGTCTTCTACATGGACAAGCTGGTCGTCGGACCGGATGCCGCCGACCGGGTGGACATCCGGCTGCCGATCCGGGAGAACCTGAGGCGTCTGGCCCGGGCCAAGAAGAAGCACGTCGAGGACGTCACCGTCGTCATGCTCGACCGGCCGCGCCACGCGGACTACGTCCAGCAGGTCCGCGACGCGGGCGCCCGTCTGCGGTTCATCACCGACGGCGACGTGGCCGGCGCCCTTTCCGCCGCCCGCGAGGAGGGCTCGGCGGACATCCTGCTCGGCGTGGGGGGCACCCCGGAGGGGATCATTACCGCCTGCGCGATGCGCGCCACGGGTGGGGTCATCCAGGGCCGGCTATGGCCCCAGGACGACGACGAGCGGCAGAAGGCGATCGACGCTGGCCACGACCTGGACCGGGTGCTGACCACCGAGGACCTCGTCACCAGCGACAACTGTTTCTTCGCCGCCACCGGGATCACCAGCGGGCCCCTGCTGCGCGGTGTCCGCTACGGCTCGGGCGCCGCGATCACCCAGTCCCTCGTCATGCGCTCCCGCTCCGGGACCATCCGGGAGATCACCTCCCACCACCGCCTCGACAAGGTCGCGGCGATCGCCGACGCGCACGCCCCGGATGCCGTGTGAGCCAGCGCCTTGACCCGGTCGTGCTGACCGTCGGGGAGGCCCTGACCGACGTGGTCGTCTCCCCCGACGGGCGCCGCGCCGAGCACGTGGGCGGGTCCCCCGCCAACGTCGCCGTCGGCCTGGCCGCCCTGGGCCACCCCAGCCGGCTCACCGCATACCTGGCTGACGACGACCGCGGTCGGCGCCTCCGCGCCCACCTTGAGGGGTATGGCGTGCAGCTCACCGAGGGCTCCCTCGCCGCCGAGCGCACCTCCAGCGCCACGGCGCACCTGGACGCCGAGGGCGTGGCCACCTACGACTTCGACCTGGCCTGGCGGCTCGGCGAGCAGGACCTGGGCGGGGTCGGGCACCTGCACACCGGGTCCCTCGCGGCGACCGTCGAGCCGGGTGGCAGCGCGGTCGTCGACCTCATGGCGCAGGCGCGGATGGCGGGCGCGACCGTCTCCTATGACCCGAACTGCCGACCGACGCTCATGGGCCGGCCGGACGACGCGCGGCAGCGGATCGAGGAGTGCCTGGGCCGCAGCGACGTGGTCAAAGCCAGCCTGGAGGACGTCGAGTGGCTGTATGCCGACGCACCGGTGCTGGACGTGGCGCGCGAGTGGGGCCGGCTCTCCCCGCTGCTGGTCGTGGTGACCCGCGGTGGTGAGGGACCGCTGGCGCACCTGTCGGCCAGCGGGGCAACCGTAGAGCTGCCCGCGCAGCAGGTGGAGGTGGTCGACACCGTGGGGGCCGGGGACTCCTTCATGGCAGGACTGCTCTCCGGGCTCCTCGACACCGGTCTGCTGGGTGGCAGCGAGGCCAGGGAACGCCTGCGCCGGGCCACGGCCCAGGACCTCGAGCCAGCCCTGCGGCGCGCGGTCGCCACCGCCTCGTGGACGGTGGGCCGGGCTGGCGCCGCCGCGCCCAGTCGCGCCGACCTCCACTGAAGGCGGGCGAAGCTCCCGCCCGACTCGTCCCCAGGCCCCCGCTAGGGTGAAAGCGACCTGCCTGCCACCTGCACGAAAGGCCCTGCCCCATGACCGACGCCTTCGCGGACCTGCTCGCCGCCAACGCCGACTACGCGTCCTCGCACGCCGAGGAGCTCAAAGGTTTCGACGGGATCGCCCGGGCCGGGGTGGCGATCGTCACCTGCATGGACAGCCGGATCGAGCCGCTGCGCATGGTCGGGCTGACCCACGGGGACGCCAAGATCTTCCGCAACCCGGGAGGCCGGGTCACCGAGGCTGCGCTGGAGGCCCTGGTGCTCGGCGTGCACCTGCTGGGCGTGAAGCGGGTGCTCATCGTGCCCCATACCCGGTGCGCGATGACGAAGTTCAGCGAGAACGATCTGCGCGAGAAGATCACCGAGGCCTCCGGGCAGGATGCCTGGTGGCAGCACTTCCACGTCGTGGAGGACCAGAAGGCTGCCCTGGTGGAGGACGTGCGCCGGGTGACCACCCACCCGCTCATCACCGGCCGCGTCGACGTGGGCGGGTTCCTCTACGACGTCGACACCGGGGCGTTGGACCAGCTGGTGTGAGCCGTCGGTTCCTCCCGCAGGGCCTGCCTCGTTCCGCGGAACGCACGATCCCCCACGACGGCGTCTGACGTAGCCTGACCTCATGCTCCCCGCGCTTGCGCTGGCTCCGCTCACGCTGGCCGCCGTGCTGGTCCTCAGCGGGCTGGCCAAACTGCCGGACTCGAGGTCGACGCACAGCATGATGACGCTGCTACGGCTGCCCGGCGTGGTCGCCAACGCCGCGGTCGCCCGTCTCCTGCCGTGGGCGGAGCTGACGGTGGCGGCCCTGCTGCTGACGCCGTGGCGGTGGACCTTCGCGCTCGGGTCGCTGGCCGCGGTGCTGCTCTTCCTGGCCTTCTGGGTGCTGATCGCCCGGGCGATGACCTTTGATCCCCGCCCCACCTGCGCCTGCTTCGGCCGGGTGGGTGACCACCGGATCACCGGCCGGACGGTGATCCGCAACACCATTCTGCTCACGCTCGCCCTGGTCACCGCCGTGGTCGCACTCCTTGGTGGGACGGCCACCGGCCTGCTCGCAGCCTTCGACGCCGGGGACTGGGCATGGCTGCTGCTGACCGTGACGCTGGCCGCCGTGACCGTCCTCGTCCTCGGCACCCGCGGCGACCAGGGTGCCCAGGGTCCCCAGGCCGGCGCCTTCTCCGCGCACGTCACCAGCCAGCAGCCCGGCACAGCCACCAGCGCGCACAAACAGGCGGGCACCCCGGCCGGTCCCGTGGCTGACGGGCTGCTCGTTGATCGCGACCTCGAGGTCATCGCCGTGGGCCGGCTGGCCGCCCAGCAGGCTCAGCTGCTGGTGCTGGCCGACTGCTGGTGCGGCTCGACCATGGTCACCATCGACCGGCTGCCCGACTGGCGCGAGCGGCTGCCGGACCTGGGCGTGCAGCTGGTCCACACCCACGTCCCGTGGAAGGAGCCCCGCCTCCATCACCTCCCCGGGGTCTGGTGGGACCCCGGGGCCCGGGTCTACTCGGACCTGCAGGCCGGCGCCAGCCCAGCCGCGGTCCTGGTCGACACCCGCGGACGGGTCATGGACGGGCCGGTCAACGGGGTCGAGGCGATCGAACACCTCGTCGCCCGACTCTCGACCGACGTCCTACCCAGCGGTGCCGGCGATCCCGCTGCAAGGGCCCGGGCCGAGCGGGTCACAGCGCCGGACGCTCCGGTCCGGGCCGACGGGGTCAGAGCGCCAGACGCTCCTTGACCACGCCGGCGAGGCGGTCGGCATACCCTTGGGCCCGCTGCTGAGAGTCGGCCTCGACCATGACCCGGACCACCGGCTCGGTGCCGGACTTGCGCAGCAACACCCGGCCCGCCCCGGCGAGCTCTGCCTCGATGGCAGCCACCTCGGCCTGCAGGGCCTCGTCGCTGCCCACCCGGTCCTTGTCGACGCCCTTGACGTTGGTCAGCACCTGCGGCAGCCGCGTCATGACCGCGGCCAGGTCGTGCAGCGGGCGGCCACTGGAGACGACCCGCTCGGCCAGGGCCAGCGCCGTCAGCACGCCGTCACCGGTGGTGCCGTGGTCCAGCATGATCACGTGCCCGGACTGCTCCCCGCCGAGGGACAAATCCCTGGCCCGCATCTCCTCCAGCACGTAGCGGTCACCCACGGCGGTCTGGACCACCGAGATGCCCTCGCGCCGCAGCGCCTGTATCAGGCCCAGGTTGCTCATCACGGTGGCCACGAGCGTGTCCTGACGCAGCCAGCCCCGCTCCCGCAGGGACACCGCCAGGATCGCCATGATCTGGTCGCCGTCCACCTGCTCCCCCAGGGCGTCCACGGCCAGGCACCGGTCGGCATCGCCGTCGAAGGCGACCCCCATGTCGGCGCCCCGCAGCCGCACCGCCTCCTGGAGCAGGTCCAGGTGGGTGGAACCGGCACCGTCGTTGATGTTGAGCCCGTCGGGGTCCCCACCGATGACGTCGACGGTCGCCCCGGCGCGACGCAACACCTCCGGACCCACCACCGAGGCAGCGCCGTGGGCGGCGTCGACCACGATCCGCAGACCGTCCAGCCGACCCGGGACGGCCTTCAGGAGGTGCTCCATGTAGAACTCTGCCCCGGCGGGGAAGGGGCGGATGCGGCCCACGGCCGCACCGGTTGGGCGCTCCCAGCCCTCCCCCAATCGTTCGGAGATCCGGTCCTCGATCTCGTCGGCGAGCTTGTGCCCGCCACGGGCGAAGAACTTCAGCCCGTTGTCCGGCATGGCGTTGTGCGAGGCCGAGAGCATGGCCCCCATCTCCGCGTTCATCCTGCCCGTGAGGTAGGCGATGGCCGGCGTAGGCAGCACGCCAGCGTCCAGCACGTCCACCCCGGCCGAGGCCAGGCCAGCCATGACGGCCGCGGAGAGGAACTCTCCGGAGGCCCGGGGGTCACGACCGACCACCGCGGTGGCGCGCTGGCCGCCGAAGACGCTCTGGCCACCGAGCTCGTGCGCCACCGCCACCGACAGGTCGAGCGCCAGCTCCGCGGTGATGTCCTTGTTGGCCAGGCCCCGCACGCCGTCGGTGCCGAAGAGTCGTCCCATCCTGGGTCCTTTGTCTCGAGGTGGTGTTGCATTCGCGTGCCGGCCAGCGCCCGCCGCAGTCAACTTGGCAGTATGCCGCACGCGAAAGGGGGCGCGACGGATGTCGCGCCCCCTTCGTGGGTCGGTCCCGCAGGACCGGGGATCAGCGCTTGCTGTACTGCGGCGCCTTGCGGGCCTTCTTCAGACCAGCCTTCTTGCGCTCGGGCACGCGCGCGTCCCGGGTGAGCAGACCGGCCTTCTTCAGGGCCGAGCGGTTCAGCTCCGGGTCCACACCGTTGAGCGAGCGGGCCACGCCAAGGCGGACCGCGCCGGCCTGACCGGAGGGGCCACCGCCGTGCACGCGGACCAGCACGTCATAGGCGCCGTCCAGCTCGAGCAGGGCCAGCGCTTCGCCGGCGATCTGCTGGTGCACCTTGTTGGGGAAGTACTCCTCCAGCGTGCGGCCGTTGATCCGCCACTCACCGGTGCCCGGGACGATCCGGACGCGGGCCACGGCCTGCTTGCGGCGGCCGGTGGCGGCACCGGGGACAGAAGCACTGCGGCGGAGGGCCTGCTCCTCGGTGGAGGTCTCGGACTCGGTGGTGTACTCGGAGATCGCGTTCTCGTCGAACTCGTCGGTGTCGACGTCGAGGTTGATGTCAGTCATCGTCATGTTCCTTACTGCGCGACCTGGGAGATCTCATAGGGCACCGGCTGCTGGGCCGAGTGCGGGTGGGTGTCGCCGGCGTAGACCTTCAGCTTGGTCAGCATCTGGCGCCCGAGGGAGTTCTTGGGGATCATGCCGCGCACGGCCTTCTCCACGGCCCGGGCGGGGTTCTTCTCGAGCAGCTCCTCATAGCTCTCGGCCTTCAGGCCGCCGGGGTAGCCGGAGTGCCGGTAGGCCTTCTTCTGCTCCAGCTTGGCGCCGGTGAGGGCCACCTTCGCCGCGTTGATGATGATGACGTGGTCACCGGTGTCCACGTGCGGGGCAAAGATGGTCTTGTGCTTGCCGCGCAGCAGGATCGCCGTCTGGGACGCCAGCCGACCCAGGACGACGTCCGTGGCATCGATGACGTGCCAGGCGCGGGTGATCTCGCCGGCCTTGGGGGTGTAGGTTCGCATCTGCCTAACCTTCGTCTGGTGTGTGATTGGGCAACCCCTCAAGTCTACCGACGCGCGCTCCCCCGCCCAAAACACGCAAACCAGCAGGTCAGACGCCCTTTCTGTAGGCTCGCCACCCCTCCCGCCGAGCGTACGTGCACAAGTATTGTGCATCTAAGTCTGTGCGCGTAGGCTGCCGACCATGACCGCCCGCAACGACGAGGGCGCCGGAGGCACCCGTCCCGGGGAGCGGGGCCGGGCCGCCCGCAGCGGCCCTCGCACCCCGGAGCGGTCCGCGCTGCGCACCCTGGCCCACCCCCTGCGCAGCCGGATCCTGGCCGAGCTGCGGGTGCACGGGCGGATGACCGCCAGTGACCTGGCCAGGGCTCTCGACACGCATACCGGCGCCACCTCCTACCACCTGCGTCAGCTCGAGAGCGTCGACCTGGTCCAGGACACCGGCACCGGCACCGGCCGGCGCCGGGTATGGGAGGCAGTGGCTCAGGAGAACGTTGCCCTGGTCACCGCGAGCGCCGGGGGAGGCGAGGAAGACGTCGATGAGGACGATGCCCACGCTGTGGACTGGCTGGCCCTGGACTACCTGGCCCACTTCGGCGACCGAGCCCGGTCCTGGCTGACTGAGCAGCACACCTGGAACCCCGTCTGGCAAGACGTATGCGGGCTGCAGGACCACACGGTCCAGGTCACTGCCGAGCAGGCCACCGCTCTGCGCGCCGAGCTGCTGGAGGTCCTGGAGCGCTATCACCGGGTCGGCCAGGGCAACCCTTTGGCCAAGCGGGTGGTCGTCTACACCTGCGCCCTGCCGGTCGACCGCCGCTCGCCTTGATCTGCATCCCCCTCAGTCCAGCAGCATCACCGCTGAACCGGCACGGTCATCGGTGCGCTCCTAGCTGCCGTCAGTCACCGGCACGCCGACCACCGGGCTGCTGGCGTGCCGGTCGGAGACGACGGACCCTATCGACCGCAGGTCCAGCCACCACTGGCTGCGTGGCCGGTCCACCATGGGCTCCAGGTCCTCGGCCAACTGCGTGATGGGCGTGAAGCGCTCTTGCCCGTTGACCTCCCCGACGTAGCAGGTGCTGGCTTCCCCCGTGGTCAGCTCGTGGTCGATGTGCGCCAGGGCGGCTCGGGCCAACCGGGTGGCCAGCAACCGGTCGAACGGCGTGGGCTCGCCGCCGGTCTGCACGTGACCCAGCCCGATCTGCCGCACGTCGAAGAGATCGCCGCCCTCCTTTTCGAAGATGCGGGTCATGAGCTCGGCCGAGTAGTGCTCGCTGGCCTGCTCCCCCCGGATCGCCAGCCACAGCTGCCGACCCTGCTCGAAGGTGCGGGTCATCCGTTCCGCGTCGTCGGCCAGATCCGCGATCCCGATGTCCTCCTCCGGCAGGTAGACCCGCTCGGCGCCCGCCGCGAGCCCGCTCATCATCGCCAGGTAGCCGCAAGGCCCGCCCATCGTCTCCACCACAAAGCACCGTTGGGTGGCGGAGGCAGACATGCGGATCTTGTCCAGGGCCGCGGTGATGGTGTTGAGGGCGGTGTCGGCGCCGATGGAGAGCTCGGCCCCAGGCAGGTTGTTGTCGATCGTCGCCGGGACACACACCATCGGGATCGCCAGCGCCGGATGCGCCACCCGGGCCTGGTGCAGGACGGCCGCTGTCCGGTACGCCTCGATGCCCCCCACCATGACCAGAGCGTCGATCCCCTCGCGGACCAGGGTCTCGGCGATCTGCGCGGCCTGGTCGGGGTCGGGAACGATCCTGCGGGTGCCGAGCTCGGCCCCTGCGCGTCCGACCCAGTCGCCCAAGTCTGCCCAGTCCAGGGCGGCCACCCGGCCGGCGACCAGCCCGGGGACCGAGCCGCGCACGCCCAGGACCACGTCCCCCGTCACGGAGGTGGACCGCACCAGGGTGCGGACGGCGGTGTTCATGCCCGGCGCCACTCCGCCTGCGTGCAGGACCGCGATGCGGCGCGGTGCCCGGGTCGGCGTCGGGGGGTATGCGGCGCCGCGCGGGTCCGCGAGCCGCCCGGGCATCCTCGGCGGGGCACACAGCTCGGCGACGATCTCGCTCAGCCCCGAGAAGGACCTGCCGCGCGCTGCCCCGGCGGCAGCGAAGTCTCCCTGCTCCACGGACGTCTTGACCGCGGTGGTGTCTCGCACCAGCGTGGCGAGGGGCAACGGCACCAACCGGTTGTTCCGGACCCCGACCACCTGGGCGGGGATGTCCGTGCCGTGCAGCACCTGCTGCACCGCGGCATACCCCAACAGCGTGGGCATCCAGCGGTCATAAGCTGACGGCCGCCCCCCGCGCTGCACATGACCGAGAATGGTCACCCTGGCACCCTCCCCACCCAGGCCCTCGGTGACCACTTCCCCGACCTCATGACTGCTGATCGGCCGCCCGGTGGAGTCCGTCGCACCCTCGGCCACCACCACGATCAGGTCACGCAGGCCAGCCTCGCGCGAGGCCCGCAGCCGGCTGACCAGGGCATCCGGCCAGTCGGGAGCCGGGGGATCCTCGGGGATGAGCACCGCGTCCGCCGCACCCGCGACGGCCGCCATCAAGGCCAGGTAGCCGCAGTGCCGGCCCATCACCTCCACCACAAACGTGCGCTGGTGGCTGGCCGCCGTCGACCGCAGCGCGTCGATGGCTTCCAGGATCCGGTGCAGCGCCGTGTCGGCGCCGATAGTCATGTCGGTGCCGGCCATGTCATTGTCGATGGAGCCGACCAGGCCGGCTACGGTCAAGGCGCGGTGCGCCTGCCGTTGCCCGGCCGTGATGGCTCCCTCCTCATGCAGTTCTTCCAGCAAGGAGGGCCACTCGTCGCGGAACTCCTCGGTCCCCCGCAGCGACCCGTCGCCGCCAATGACGATGAGTCGGTCGATGCCGTGCTGCACCAGGTTGCGGGCGGCGGCCCGCAAACCCTCCCGGGTGCGGAACTCCGGGCACCGGGCCGCCCCTAGCACGGTCCCCCCCATGTGCAGGATGCCACCCACGTCATCCCAGGTGAGGGCCCGGATGGCAACCCCTCCAGCGACGGCACCGGCCCATCCCTCGTGAATGGCGTAGGGCTGCCCGCCCAACCGGAGAGTGGCACGCACCACGGCCCGGATCGCCGCGTTCATCCCCGGGGAGTCACCGCCAGAGGTCAGCAGACCAATCCGGGGGCCGAGGTCAGAAGGGGAACGGGGCACGTCGGCAGTCACGAGCCCATCTTGGCATGACAAAGGCCCGCCCGGATCGCTCCGGGCGGGCCTTTGAAAAGAGGTCCGGCGGTGTCCTACTCTCCCACACCGTCTCCAGTGCAGTACCATCGGCGCTGTCAGGCTTAGCTTCCGGGTTCGGAATGTGACCGGGCGTTTCCCTGACGCTATGACCGCCGTAACACGATCAACCCTTATTCAACTCTCACACACTGAGTGTGCTGGTTATGGGTCGGGAACCGTACAGTGGACGCGCACACAAAATCGTTCGTGTGACATAAGTATTGTTAAGTTATCGGCTTATTAGTACCGGTCAGCTTCACACATTACTGTGCTTCCACGTCCGGCCTATCAACCCAGTAGTCTAGCTGGGAGCCTCTCACACCAAAGGTGCATGGAAACCTCATCTTGAAGTGTGCTTCCCGCTTAGATGCTTTCAGCGGTTATCACGTCCGAACGTAGCTAATCAGCGGTGCCCTTGGCAGGACAACTGACACACCAGAGGTTCGTCCATCCCGGTCCTCTCGTACTAGGGACAGCTCTTCTCAAGTTTCCTCCGCGCGCAGCGGATAGGGACCGAACTGTCTCACGACGTTCTAAACCCAGCTCGCGTACCGCTTTAATGGGCGAACAGCCCAACCCTTGGGACCGACTCCAGCCCCAGGATGCGACGAGCCGACATCGAGGTGCCAAACCATGCCGTCGATATGAGCTCTTGGGCAGGATCAGCCTGTTATCCCCGGGGTACCTTTTATCCGTTGAGCGACGGCGCTTCCACAAGCCACCGTCGGGTCACTAGTCCCGACTTTCGTCTCTGCTCGACATGTCTGTCTCACAGTCAAGCTCCCTTGTGCACTTACACTCGACACCTGATTACCAACCAGGCTGAGGGAACCTTTGGGCGCCTCCGTTACCCTTTAGGAGGCAACCGCCCCAGTTAAACTACCCACCAGGCACTGTCCCTGATCCGGATCACGGACCGAGGTTAGACATTCAGAACGACCAGAGTGGTATTTCAACGATGACTCCACAACCACTGGCGTGGCTGCTTCACAGTCTCCCACCTATCCTACACAAGCCGTACCGAACACCAATACCAAGCTATAGTAAAGGTCCCGGGGTCTTTCCGTCCTGCTGCGCGTAACGAGCATCTTTACTCGTAGTGCAATTTCGCCGAGTTCGCGGTTGAGACAGTGGAGAAGTCGTTACGCCATTCGTGCAGGTCGGAACTTACCCGACAAGGAATTTCGCTACCTTAGGATGGTTATAGTTACCACCGCCGTTTACTGGCGCTTAAGTTCAGAGCTTCGCCTTGCGGCTAACCCGTCCCCTTAACGTTCCAGCACCGGGCAGGCGTCAGTCCGTATACATCGTCTTGCGACTTCGCACGGACCTGTGTTTTTAGTAAACAGTCGCTTCTCCCTGGTCTCTGCGGCCATCAGCGCTAACCCGCAACGGGTTTCACGCGTCCGGCCCCCCTTCTCCCGAAGTTACGGGGGCATTTTGCCGAGTTCCTTAACCACGATTCACTCGATCGCCTTGGTATTCTCTACCTAACCACCTGAGTCGGTTTGGGGTACGGGCGGCTCGAACCTCGCTAGGAACTTTTCTTGGCAGCATAGGATCACCCTACTTCCCACATACGTGGTCACTATCAAGCCTCGGGCACTGATGGGGCGGACTTACCACTCCCCGGCCCTGCGCTCTTAGACGTGGACAACCATCGCCACGCGGAGGCTACCTTCCTGCGTCCTTCCATCGCTTACCTACTACCGGCTCGGGTCACGCGCTCCCCGCCCACAGTCACACACCCGAAGGCATCTGACCGAGTTGGACGGTTCGGGCGCTTAGCATCACCGGATTCAGCATTGGGCGGTTCTTCGCCGGTTCCGGAATATCAACCGGATGTCCATCGACTACGCCTGTCGGCCTCGCCTTAGGTCCCGACTTACCCAGGGCAGATTAGCTTGACCCTGGAACCCTTGGTTATTCGGCGGAAGAGTTTCTCACTCTTCATTCGCTACTCATGCCTGCATTCTCACTCGTGCCGGATCCACACCTCGATCACTCGGATGCTTCACTCCCGGCACGACGCTCCCCTACCCACCAACACGCCTGGACCCACCCCACAAAGGGACAGGCCGAGCAAAATGCTGGTGCCACAGCTTCGGTGGTGTGCTTGAGCCCCGCTACATTGTCGGCGCGGAATCACTTGACCAGTGAGCTATTACGCACTCTTTAAAGGGTGGCTGCTTCTAAGCCAACCTCCTGGTTGTCTTCGCAACTCCACATCCTTTCCCACTTAGCACACGCTTAGGGACCTTAGCTGGTGATCTGGGCTGTTTCCCTCTCGACTACGAAGCTTATCCCCCGCAGTCTCACTGCCATGCTCTTACTTACCGGCATTCGGAGTTTGGCTGACGTCAGTAACCCGGTAAGGCCCATCAGCCATCCAGTAGCTCTACCTCCGGCAAGAAACACATGACGCTGCACCTAAATGCATTTCGGGGAGAACCAGCTATCACGGAGTTTGATTGGCCTTTCACCCCTACCCACAGCTCATCCCCTCAGTTTTCAACCTAAGTGGGTTCGGGCCTCCACGCGGTCTTACCCGCGCTTCACCCTGGCCATGGGTAGATCACTCCGCTTCGGGTCTAGACCCAGCGACTCAAACGCCCTATTCGGACTCGCTTTCGCTACGGCTACCCCACACGGGTTAACCTCGCCACTGAGCACTAACTCGCAGGCTCATTCTTCAAAAGGCACGCCGTCACCCCACACAAAGTGCAAAGCTCCGACGGATTGTAAGCGCACGGTTTCAGGAACTATTTCACTCCCCTCCCGGGGTACTTTTCACCTTTCCCTCACGGTACTTGTCCGCTATCGGTCACCAAGTAATATTTAGGCTTAGCAGGTGGTCCTGCCAGATTCGTACGGGATTTCTCGGGCCCCGTACTACTCGGGTGGCATCACACACAGTCCCACATGTTTCGGCTACCGGGGTCTCACCGTCTTCGCCAGGCCTTTCCAGACCTTTCACCTACACGCAGAATTTCTTACTGTGCACCGGGCTGGTAGACCCAGAACGTGACACTCCCACAACCCCGACACTGCAACCCCTACCAGGTATCACACAATGCCGGTTTAGCCTCATCCGCTTTCGCTCGCCACTACTCACGGAATCACATGTTGTTTTCTCTTCCTGTGGGTACTGAGATGTTTCACTTCCCCACGTTCCCTCCACACACCCTATATATTCAGGTGCGGGTGACCAGCGATGAAGCTGGCCGGGTTTCCCCATTCGGACACCCTCGGATCACAGTCTGGTTATCGACTCCCCGAGGCTTATCGCAGATTCCTACGTCCTTCTTCGGTTCTTGGTGCCAAGGCATCCACCGTGCGCTCTTAAAAACTTAACAAAAGTCACACAAAGACTTAAGATGCTCGCGTCCACTGTACAGTTCTCAACCAACAACCAGGCCAACCACACACACACCCACCCAACAGGTGGACATGCACACGGCCCCAGCATCGAAGACACCCAACCCCACCCCCCAGCGACACACCAACAGTGCGTCCCAGGAGACAAGAGGTCCGAGCCTTCAGGACCCAACAGCGTGCCAAGCACCACACCCACCAACCACCACCACACTTTCCACACCCCCACCCAAAAGGCAAGAGCCGTACTCACATGCGCAGCAACCAGAAAAGGCGCAGCAACTGATCCATCGATGTTCCACCCAGAGCAACCACGGGCACCACACTCGGGTGCACCACGCGGCCACCAACCCCACCCGACCACTACAGTCAAGCGAGGCCGTTGAGCTCCTTAGAAAGGAGGTGATCCAGCCGCACCTTCCGGTACGGCTACCTTGTTACGACTTAGTCCCAATCGCCAGTCCCACCTTCGACAGCTCCCTCCCACAAGGGGTTGGGCCACCGGCTTCGGGTGTTACCAACTTTCGTGACTTGACGGGCGGTGTGTACAAGGCCCGGGAACGTATTCACCGCAGCGTTGCTGATCTGCGATTACTAGCGACTCCGACTTCATGGGGTCGAGTTGCAGACCCCAATCCGAACTGAGACCGGCTTTCTGGGATTCGCTCCCCCTCACGGGATCGCAGCCCTTTGTACCGGCCATTGTAGCATGCGTGAAGCCCAAGACGTAAGGGGCATGATGATTTGACGTCATCCCCACCTTCCTCCGAGTTGACCCCGGCAGTCTCCTATGAGTCCCCGGCCGAACCGCTGGCAACATAGAACGAGGGTTGCGCTCGTTGCGGGACTTAACCCAACATCTCACGACACGAGCTGACGACAACCATGCACCACCTGTGCACCAGCCACAAAGGGAAACCACATCTCTGCAGTCGTCCGGTGCATGTCAAGCCTTGGTAAGGTTCTTCGCGTTGCATCGAATTAATCCGCATGCTCCGCCGCTTGTGCGGGCCCCCGTCAATTCCTTTGAGTTTTAGCCTTGCGGCCGTACTCCCCAGGCGGGGCGCTTAATGCGTTAGCTGCGGCACGGACCCCGTGGAATGGGACCCACACCTAGCGCCCAACGTTTACGGCGTGGACTACCAGGGTATCTAATCCTGTTCGCTCCCCACGCTTTCGCTTCTCAGCGTCAGTAATGGCCCAGAGACCTGCCTTCGCCATCGGTGTTCCTCCTGATATCTGCGCATTCCACCGCTACACCAGGAATTCCAGTCTCCCCTACCACACTCTAGCCTGCCCGTACCCACTGCAGACCCGGGGTTAAGCCCCGGGCTTTCACAGCAGACGTGACAAGCCGCCTACAAGCTCTTTACGCCCAATAATTCCGGACAACGCTCGCACCCTACGTATTACCGCGGCTGCTGGCACGTAGTTAGCCGGTGCTTCTTCTGCTCCTACCGTCACAAAAAGCTTCGTCAGAGCTGAAAGCGGTTTACAACCCGAAGGCCGTCATCCCGCACGCGGCGTCGCTGCATCAGGCTTTCGCCCATTGTGCAATATTCCCCACTGCTGCCTCCCGTAGGAGTCTGGGCCGTGTCTCAGTCCCAGTGTGGCCGGTCACCCTCTCAGGCCGGCTACCCGTCGTCGCCTTGGTAGGCCATTACCCCACCAACAAGCTGATAGGCCGCGAGTCCATCCACCACCAATAAATCTTTCCACCACCACCCATGCAGGCAGCAGTCATATCCAGTATTAGCACCGGTTTCCCGGAGTTATCCCAGAGTGGAGGGCAGGTTACTCACGTGTTACTCACCCGTTCGCCACTAATCCACGCAGCAAGCTGCGCTTCATCGTTCGACTTGCATGTGTTAAGCACGCCGCCAGCGTTCGTCCTGAGCCAGGATCAAACTCTCCGATAAAAACCTAAACCCTTATCAAGAGCCAGATCACAAGCAAAACCACCACACCCCAGCGGGGGGCCAGAACATGGCAGTCAAAAAAACGCCGCACCCAACCCAGCCAAAACCAAACCAGGCACGACAAACAAACTATGGCATCAATAAATCTGACACGCTGTTGAGTTCTCAAGAATCGGACACACACCGACGAGTCCGGCCTGTGGGCCTTCCCCGTCCGGGGCAACCTCTCCAGCCTACCTGATCTGCTGCCCTAGTCCAAACCGTCATCCTGGTGGATGTTGGTGGACGTGGGTGCCGATGGGCTGGGCCGCCTCCGCTTTCGCGTCCAGCAGCGAGATGCAACTTTACAGCGTCTTCGGCCCACGAGGCAAATCGGCGCCGGGGTCAGGACACGGACGGGCGGCTGGGACCGTATCCGCGCAGGTCAGAGCCCTGATGAGACGCTGAACTCAGCCGCGGGCCGCCTGGCTGGCCCCTGTCCAAGCCGCGGCCGTCACCCGACGGTGATGCCGATCTTGCCCACGACGTCCCCGCGCTCCATCTTCGCCAGCGCTTCTCCCGCCTGCGCCAGGGGGAAGGTGCTGTCGACGACGGGGCGCAGCCCCGCCGTCTGAACGAACCGGCTCAGCGCGGCCAGCTCCTCCAGGCTGCCCATCGTGGAGCCGAGCACCCGCAGCTGCTTGAAGAAGATCTTGGTCAGCTCGGCCTTGGGCGGAGCGTCGCCGGACGTGGCCCCGCAGATGACGATCGTCCCCCCTGGGCGCAGCGCGTTGACCGAGTGCGACCAGGTCGCCGCACCCACGCTCTCCAGGACCGCGTCCACCCGAGCCGGCAACCGCTCCCCCACCTCGAAGGTCCTGGCCGCACCCAGCTCCTGCGCCCTGTGCAGCTTGTCCTCGTCGCGGCCGGCGGCCCAGACGGTCAGCCCTGCGGCTCGGCCGAGCTGGATGAGGGCGGTCGAGACGGCACCCCCCGCACCCTGCACCAGCACCGTGTCACCTGGCCGCACCTCTGCCCGGGTGAAGAGCATCCGGTAGGCCGTCAGCCACGAGGTGGAGAGCGCGGCGGCCTCCACGGCGTCCAGGTGCTCCGGCTTGGGCACCCAGTGCCCCTCGGGAACGGTCACCAGCTCGGCCAGCGTGCCCTGGTGCAGCTCGGAGAGCAGCGAGCGGCGCGGGTCGAGGGTGATCTCGCCGGTCCAACCCGGTGTGCCGGAGACCACGGGGTAGACAACCACCTCCCCGTCCTCGGGGTGCTGGGCGACCGCGTCGCAGCCCAGGATCATCGGTAGCCGGTCCTCCGGCAGGCCCACCCCCCGCAGCGACCACAGGTCGTGATGGTTCAGCCCCGCTGCCACAACGGGCAGGACCGTCCAGCCGGGCTGCTCCTGCGGCTCGGGACGTTCGTCGACCCGCAGACCGGCGAGCGGGTCGTCGGGGTGGAGGGACTCGGCATACGCAGCCAGCATGCCGGTCACCCTACTGCTCGGGCAGGAAGCGCACCGCGCGACTCTCCTGGTCTCGGGCGGCCAGCGCCTGTGCCCCCTCGGGGTAGGTGATCTCCTCCAGGCACAACCCGTGGGCCGGCATCACCTGCACGCCCGGGTCGCGCAGTGCCCGTTCGGCGACCTCCTCGGGCCAGGTGACCGGACGCCGCCCCTCCCCCACCGGAACGACCGAGCCGACCAGAGCCCGGACCATGCTGTGGCAGAACGCGTCGGCCTCCACCGTCCCCACCAGGATGCCCTCCTCGTCGCGTCGCCAGGTATGTCGCAACAGCGTCCGCACCGTGGTGGCGCCCGCCCGGGGGCGGCAGAACGCCGCGAAGTCGCGCAGCCCCTCGAGCGACCGAGCCGCGGCGTCCATTGCCGAGACCTCCAGCGGCCGGCGCACGACGACGGTGTCCCTGCGGCGCAGCGGGTCGAGCCGTTCGGCCCGGTCGCAGATGCGGTAGGTGTAGCGCCGGCGCAGCGCCGAGAAGCGGGCGTCGAAGGCCTCGGGGACCTCGGTGGCGGCGCGCACCACGACGTCCTCGGGCAGCACCCCACGCAGGCGGACCACCAGGGCGACGCCGGGCGTGCGGTCCGAGCGCCCGGGCAGTGCACCCCATACTCCTTCGGAGACGTCCAGATGGCAGACGGAGCCGCGGGCGTGCACGCCCGCGTCCGTCCGGCCGCCCACCGTCAGCCGCGGCGGCGGGACGCGCAGCACCGTCCCCAGCGCTCCGGCCAGTTCCCCCTCCACCGTGCGCAGGCCGGGCTGCCGGGCCCAGCCGGAGAAGTCGGTCCCGTCGTAGGCGAAGTCCAGGCGCACACGCACGGCCCCCATCCTGCCAGCCCGTCGCTCCCACCCGGGGACGCGAAGGGCCGCCCCCCCTGCGGGGAGACGGCCCTGGCCGACCGCGCCATGATCAGCGCACGGTCAGCTCACTTCTGGTCGGCGTCCTCAGCATCGGCGTCGGCCGCAGCGTCGTCGGCACCAGCGTCGTCGGCACCAGCGTCGTCGGCACCAGCGTCGTCGGCACCAGCGGAGACCATGGCGGCCTCGGTGGTGTCCTCGGCGGTCTCGGTGTCGCTGACCTCGACGGTCTCGGCCGGAGCCGCGACCTCGGCGCCCTGCTCGGCGGCGGCCTCGGAGGCCTCCACCTCTGCCTGGGCCTCGTCGACGGCGGCCTCGTCGCTGGTGGGCTCCTCGGCGGCCAGCTCGGCGTCACTCACCGGTGCGGCGGGGGCGTCGGCCTGGTCGCTGGCGGCATGCTTGGTCGCACCCTCGGCCTGTCGCACGACGGCCTTCTTGGCGACCGGCTCGCGGACCAGCTCGATGACCGCCATCGGGGCGTTGTCACCCTTGCGAGGGGCGATCTTCGTGATCCGGGTGTAGCCACCCTCGCGGTCGGCGACGTCGGGGGCGATCTCGGTGAAGAGCCGGTGCACGACACCCTTGTCCCGGATGATCGCCATCACCTTGCGGCGGTTGTGCAGGTCACCGCGCTTGGCGAAGGTCACCAGGCGCTCGGCCAAGGGGCGCATGCGCTTGGCCTTGGCCTCGGTGGTGGTGATGCGGTCGTGCTCGAACAGCGCGGTCGCCAGGTTGGACAGGATCAGGCGCTCGTGCGCCGGACCGCCGCCGAGGCGCGGACCCTTCTTGGGGGTAGGCATGGGTTCTCCTTCGTAACTTTTGTGATCTCAGCGCTGAGCTGAGCTCAGTACTGCTCGTCCTCGGCGAAGGCGGCGTCACCCTCGTCGTCATAGGTGCCGTCCTCATAGCTGCTCGCACCCTCGAACCCGGGCGGGCTGTCCTTGAGGGCCAGGCCCATCTCGACAAGCTTGTCCTTGACCTCGTCGATGGACTTGGCGCCAAAGTTGCGGATGTCCAGCAGGTCGGCCTCGCTGCGGCCCACGAGCTCACCCACGCTGTGGATGCCCTCCCGCTTGAGGCAGTTGTAGGAACGGACGGTCAGGTCCAGCTCCTCGATCGGCAGCGCCAGGTCGGAGGCGAGCGCGCCCTCACCAGAGGACGGGCCGATCTCGATGCCCTCGGCCTCGACGTTCAACTCCCGGGCCAGGCCGAAGAGCTCGACCAGGGTGCGGCCGGCAGAGGCGACGGCGTCGCGGGGTGCCATCGAGTTCTTGGTCTCCACGTCGAGGACCAGACGGTCGAAGTCGGTGCGCTGCTCGACACGGGTGGCCTCGACCTTGTAGGTCACGGCCAGGACCGGGGAGTAGATGGAGTCGACCGGGATGCGCCCGATCTCCTGCTCACCGGACTTGTTCTGCGCCGCGGAGACGTAGCCACGGCCACGCTCGACGGTCATCTCCATCTCGATCTTGCCCGACTCCCCGAGGGTGGCCAGGTGCAGGTCCTGGTTGTGGACCTCCACGCCGGCCGGGGGGGCGATGTCGGCGGCGGTGACCGCGCCGGGGCCCTGCTTGCGCAGGTACATCACGACCGGCTCGTCGTGCTCGCTGGAGACGACCAGACCCTTGAGGTTGAGGATGATCTCGGTGACGTCCTCCTTGACCCCGGGGATCGTGGAGAACTCGTGCAGCACGCCGTCGATGCGGATGCTGGTCAATGAGGCACCGGGGATGCTGGAGAGCAGGGTCCGGCGCATGGAGTTGCCGAGGGTGTAGCCGAAGCCGGGCTCGAGCGGTTCCAGGATGAACCGGGAGCGGGACTCGGTGACGACTTCCTCGGAGAGGACGGGGCGCTGTGCGATGAGCACTGTTCTTGTTCCTTCCCACGGGCGACCGCTATATGACGCCGCGTGAACGTGGAGCCTGTCGGCTCCTGCCCGGACCATCTCTGTCCACGGTCCGGACCCGGCAAACCGGCGAGCTTGCTAGCCCTGGTTTCCCGGAACAGACCAGGAGCACGCAAGCGAAGCGAACTCCTGGTCTGTGGAGGTCTGGGGCGCAGGCCCCAGGGGGTCAGTTCTTGGAGTAGAACTCGACGATGAGCTGCTCGGTGAGGATCGTGTCGATCTGCTCACGCGTGGGCAGCTGGTGGATGAGGATCTTCAGCGAGCCGGGGACGACCTTCATCCAGGCCGGGATCGGGCGGTCGCCAAAGGTCTGACGGGCCAGCTCGATGGGGAAGGTCTGCACCGACTGCGGGCGGACCTCGATGATGTCGAACTGCTCCACCCGGTAGGACGGCACGTCGACGCGCTGACCGTTGACCAGGAAGTGACCGTGGGTCACCAGCTGGCGGGCAGCACGGCGGGTCCGAGCCAGACCGGCCCGGTAGATGACGTTGTCCAGGCGGGACTCGAGGATGATCAGCAGGTTGGCGCCGGTGCGGCCGGGACGACGGGCGGCCTCGGCGTAGTAGCGACGGAACTGCTTCTCCATGACGCCGTAGGTGAAGCGGGCCTTCTGCTTCTCCTGCAGCTGGGTCAGGTACTCCTTCTCCTGGCTGCGGCGACGGCCGTGCTGCCCCGGGGGGAAGGGCCGCAGATCGAAGTACTTGTCTCCGCCGACGAGGTCGACCTTGAGCCGGCGGGACTTCTTGGTGATGGGTCCGGTGTAACGGGCCATGATGTTCTACCTAGTTCCTTCCGGTGCTCAGTTGCGGCGCTTCTTGGGCAGACGGACGCCGTTGTGCGCCTGCGGGGTGACGTCACTGATCGCGCCGACCTCCAGGCCGGCGGCGGTCAGGGAACGGATCGCGGTCTCGCGACCCGAGCCCGGGCCCTTGACGAAGACGTCGACCTTGCGCATGCCGTGATCCATCGCCCGGCGGGCGGCGGCCTCGGCAGCCATCTGGGCCGCGTACGGGGTTGACTTGCGCGAACCCTTGAAACCGACCTGGCCCGAGGAGGACCAGGCAATGACGGCACCGGCGGGGTCGGTGATGCTGATGATGGTGTTGCTGAACGTGCTCTTGATGTGAGCCTGCCCGAGGGCGACGTTCTTCTTCTCCTTGCGGCGCACCTTGCGCGCACCGCTAGCCTGACGGCTCTTGGGGGCATGTGGTTTCTCCTGACGAGGTATGCAGTGCTGCTGGGCCGGCTGGTCTGGCCAGTCCCGAGATCCGAGGCGTGGCCTCGGCGGGTGACTCGGGGCGAGGGGTCCTCGGCTCCCGAGCCGGTGGGTTACTTGGCCTTCTTCTTGCCGGCGACGGTGCGCTTGGGCCCCTTGCGGGTGCGCGCGTTGGTCTTGGTGCGCTGACCGTGCACGGGCAGACCGCGGCGGTGCCGCAGGCCCTGGTAACTGCCGATCTCCTGCTTGCGGCGGATGTCGGCGGCTACCTCACGGCGCAGGTCACCCTCGAGGCGGTAACTGCCCTCGAGGTGGTCACGCAGGGCGACCAGCTGCTCCTCCGTCAGGTCCTTGACGCGGACGGACGGGTCGACACCCGTCTCCGCCAGCGTCTGCTCGGCGCGGGTACGGCCCACGCCGAAGATGTAGGTGAGAGCGACCTCGACGCGCTTGTCGCGCGGCAGGTCAACACCGATGAGTCGTGCCATGTGGCAGTGCTCCTTGGATTCTTGCGAGAGTCTGGTGCAACACCGGTCCGCATCCTCTGTGGTGGGCCTTCGCCCGCGGTCCCCGGCTCTCGCGGCCGGGGGTGACGTCCCGTGTCGACGGGGGTCGGGTGTTGCGTGCTACGTCATGACGATCTTCAGTTGTGCGCTGCCGGGCGGGAACCGCCCCACAGCTCTTGCAGCTGTCAGCTGTCGCTGACTGCGTGTGTGTCGAGGTGCGCTCGTCGCGCTCTGCGACGTGTGCTGGTCGCTCTGCTCAGCCCTGGCGCTGCTTGTGGCGCAGGTTCTCGCAGATCACCATGACCCGGCCGTGACGGCGGATCACCTTGCACTTGTCGCAGATCTTCTTCACGCTCGGCTGAACCTTCATGGCAACCTGCCTTGAGTCGATCTGTACGGGTGTGGTCGTGCATCGCGGACCGTCCCGGGCAGGCCGGTCGGTCCGCTCGGGGCCCGGGGGCCCCGTTCGTCAGCGGTAGCGGAAGACGATGCGTCCGCGGGTCAGGTCGTACGGGCTGAGCTCCACCACGACCCGGTCCTCAGGGAGGATTCGGATGTAGTGCTGACGCATCTTGCCGGAGATGTGAGCCAGCACAACGTGCCCGTTCGTCAGCTCGACCCGGAAGTTAGCATTCGGGAGGGCTTCGACAACTGTGCCCTCGATCTCAATGACGCCGTCCTTCTTCGCCATGTCCTCCACTTTTCGCGTGACTGTACTGCCTTCGGCCACGGGGGCCGACGCACTATCCTACGTGAGAAGCAACCCCAAGGCCAATCCGTCAGGCTAGCGGTCCTCCGGGTGCTCTCGCGACTCTGACGTGCGGGCGCTTACCAGGCCAAGCCTCGGCCTTCCCCTACCACTGAGGCCGGCAAGTCATGTGTGCGCCGGTTCCTCCCGGCTCACGGATGGGGGCAGGAAACAGGGTCGCCGGTGGAGCAGGACCGACCGCCGGCAGGACCGGGGCAGGTCAGCCGGCGGGCCTGGGGCAGGGTCAGTCGGTGAGCGGAGCGAAGGGGGCGCCGCGCGCAGTGAGCTCCGCCTCCCCGCCGTCGTGGGCGGTGAGCACCCACAGGCCGGCGTCGGTGACAGCGACGGTGTGCTCCCAGTGAGCGGCGTGGCTGCCGTCGGTGGTGACCACGGTCCAGTCGTCGTCCAGGGTGCGGGTCTTGATGGTGCCCAGGGTCACCATCGGCTCGACCGCGAGGGTGGCCCCGCTGGGCACCGAGGGGCCCTTGGCGGCGACGCCGTAGTTGGGCACCTGCGGATCCATGTGCATCTCCCGCCCGATGCCGTGGCCGACGAAGTCCTGCAGGATGCCGTACTCGTGCACGGGCACGCCCGCAGCGCGGCGCCGCTCCAGCGCCGCCTCCACGCAGTCCTCGACGGCATCGCCGACGGCGAAGAGCCGGCCGCCGGCGCGCAGCGCCGCCAGGCCGTCCCAGAGCGAGGCCTGGGTGTCGTCCATCAACGCCAGGTCGGCCTGGCTCCCCTGCTCCCGGCCACCGACGACCAGGGTGATCGCCGCGTCGCCGTGCCAGCCGTCGACGATTGCGCCGCAGTCGATGGAGACGAGGTCACCCTCCTGCAGGACCCGTTCGCCGGGGACGCCGTGGACGACCTCGTCGTTGACGGAGATGCACAGGCTGCCGGTGAAGCCGTGGTAGCCCAGGAAGCTGGGCACCGCACCGGCGCCGCGGATCGCGTCCTCGGCGGCCGCGTCCAGCTCGCGTGTGGTGGTCCCGGCGACGGCGCCCTTGAGGGCCAGCGCCAGGGTGTCGGCGACGACCAGTCCGGCACGCCGCATGGCGCGCAGCTGGTCGTCGGTCTTGGACTCGATGCGGGGTCCGCGCCGGAACATAGACATGGGCGGCGGATCAGCGGTCGTCGTGGCCGTCGACCGGGCCCGCCGGCGGCGCCACGTGACCCTCGGCGGGACGGCCTACCTTGCCCTCGGTCGACCGTGCCTGCACCGCCGCGGAGAGCGCCTCCTCGATCCGCGTGGTGACCTCCTCGACCGAGCCCATACCGTCAACCTCGTGCAGCAGTCCACGCTCGCGGTAGACGGCTGCCAGCGGCGCGGTCTCTTCGGCGTAGATGCGCATGCGGGCCCGCATGACATCCTCGGTGTCGTCGACCCGCCCCTGCTCCTGAGCCCGGGCCAGGAGGCGCTGCACGACCTCGTCGGTGTCGACGGTCAGCTCGATGACGGCGTCCAGCCGCCGCCCTGCGTCACCGAGCATCTCGTCCAGGGCGTCCAGCTGGCCGGTGGTCCGGGGGTAGCCGTCGAGCAGGAAGCCCACGGCCGCGTCGGACTGGGCCAACCGGTCCTTGACGATCGCGTTGGTGATCTCGTCCGGGACGTAGCCGCCGGCGGCGGTGATCTCCTTGACCTGCCGGCCCAAAGGGGTCTCGTCCTTGATGTTCGCCCGGAAGATGTCACCGGTGGAGATCGCCGGGATGCCGTGGGTGTCGGCGACGCGCGCCGCCTGGGTGCCCTTGCCGGCACCGGGAGGGCCGAGCATGATCAGACGCATCAGCGGAGGAACCCTTCGTAGTCGTGTTGCTGGAGCTGGGACTCGATCTGCTTGATCGTCTGCAGACCCACACCCACGATGATGATGATCGAGGCGCCACCCAGCGGGAAGTCCTGGATCTGCAGGACGTTGAAGGCGATCAGCGGGATGAGCGCCAGCCCGGCCAGGTACATCGAGCCCGGGGTAGTGATCCGGGTGATGACGTACTGCAGGTACTCCGCCGTGGGCCGGCCGGCCCGGATGCCGGGGATGAACCCGCCGTAGCGCTTCATGTTGTCGGCGACGTCGGTGGGGTTGAAGGTGACCGAGGTGTAGAAGAAGGCGAAGAAGATGATCATCGCGACATAGATGACCATGTACAGCCAGTGCGTCCCCTGGCCGGCCATCCCCATCGAGAGGTAGCGGTCGACGAAGGTCACCCAGCCGGGAGCCTGCTGCCCCACGTCCACCGGCCGGTTGAAGTTGGCGACCAGCATGGGCAGCATCAAGATCGAGCTGGCGAAGATGATCGGGATGACGTTGGCCATGTTCAGCTTCAGCGGGATGTAGGTCGAGGTCCCGCCGTACTGGCGCCGCCCGATCATCCGCTTGGCGTACTGCACCGGGATCCGTCGCTGGGACTGCTCGACGTAGACGACCAGCGTCATGATCGCCAGGCCCAGCAGCATGACCAGGACGAAGGTGGTGACGTCGCGCTGGTAGATCGAGGTCAGCGCGCCCGGGAAGCTGGCGGCGATGGAGACGAAGATCAGCAACGACATCCCGTTGCCGACACCACGCTCGGTGATCTGCTCCCCCAGCCACATGATCAGGCCGGTGCCGGCGGTCATCGTCAGCACGATGAGCAGCATGGTGGCGACCCCGTCGTCCTGCAGCACCCGCGCGCAGGTGCCACCGAACAACCGCGCCGGCTCACGGGCGATAGTGACCAGGGTGGACGCCTGCAGCACCGCCAGACCGATGGTCATGTAGCGGGTGTACTGCGTCATCTTGGTCTGCCCGGCCTGGCCCTCCTTCTTCAGCTGCTCGAACCGCGGGATGACCACGGTGAGCAGCTGGGTGATGATGGCTGCGGTGATGTACGGCATGATCCCCAGCGCGAAGATCGACAGCTGGACCATCGCCCCGCCGGAGAAGAGGTTGACCATCCCCAGCACGTTGCCGGACAGCTCGGCGTTGGAGAGGCACTGCTGGACCAGTCCATAGTCGACGCCCGGGCTGGGGATGTGTGTCCCGAGCCGGTAGATCGCCATGATCGCGAGCGTGAAGAGGATCTTCCGACGAAGATCCGGCGTCTTGAACGCACGCACGAAGGCGGAGAGCATTCAGGTCCTCCTGTGGGTCCCCTGGGCGCCACGGGCTGGCCGCGTGGCGGGCACCGGGGAGCGGGCATCGATCCGGATGACGATAACACCCTCGTCGATGGGGGCGATAAGCGTCGGGGTATGTCGTGCGAGTAGTGCTGGCGTGACCTGCGGCTCGGCCCGGGCGCGGTGCGCGGGGGCAAAGGGCCCGCCTGGGATGGAACAGGCCCCGGATCGCGCGTGCGACCCGGGGCCTTGTCCGCGTGCGGTGGTGCTCAGGCCTGCGTGACGGATCCGCCGGCGGCCTGGATCTTCTCCTGCGCGGAGGTGGAGAACTTGTCGGCGGTCACGTCGACCGCCACGGAGATCTCCCCGTTGCCCAGGACCTTGACCGGCTGGCCCTTGCGGACCGCGCCCTTGGCCACCAGGTCCGCGACGCCCACGGTGCCGCCCTCGGGAAGAGGGTGGACAGGGTGTCGAGGTTCACCACCTGGTAGGTGGTCTTGAACCGGTTCTTGAAGCCACGCAGCTTGGGCAGCCGCATGTGCATCGGGGTCTGGCCGCCCTCGAAGGTCGCGGGCACCTGGTAGCGGGCACTGGTGCCCTTGGTGCCGCGCCCCGCGGTCTTGCCCTTGGAGCCCTCGCCTCGACCCACGCGGGTCTTGGCGGTCTTGGCGCCGGGGGCCGGCCGCAGGTGGTGCACCTTCAGCGCGCGGCCCTCGGGGTGGCAGAAGTCTGCTCATTCATGGTCAGTCAACCTCCTCGACGGTCACCAGGTGGGCGACCGTGCGGACCATGCCCCGGAACTCGGGGCGGTCCTCCTTGATGACGGTGTCACCGATCCGCTTCAGGCCCAGGCTGCGCACGGTCTCCCGGTGCATGTGCTTGGTCCCGACGGTGGACTTGATCTGGGTCACCTTGAGCTTAGCCATCAGGCACCCGCCTTTGCCTCGGCCGCCGCGGCGGCGCGGGCGCGCAGCATCGCGGCCGGGGCCACGTGCTCCAGCGGCATACCGCGACGGGCGGCGACCGCCTCCGGCTGCTCCAGGCCCTTCAGGGCGGCCACCGTGGCGTGCACGATGTTGATGGAGTTGCTGGAGCCGAGCGACTTGCTCAGCACGTCGTGGATGCCGGCGCACTCGAGCACGGCGCGCACCGGGCCACCGGCGATGACACCGGTACCGGGACTAGCCGGCTTGAGCATGACGACGCCTGCCGCCTTCTCACCCTGGATCGGGTGCGGGATGGTGCCGGCGATGCGGGGCACGCGGAAGAAGTTCTTCTTCGCCTCCTCGACGCCCTTGGCGATCGCCGCGGGCACCTCCTTGGCCTTGCCGTAGCCCACGCCAACGGTGCCGTCGCCGTCACCCACCACGACGAGCGCGGTGAAGCTGAAGCGGCGGCCACCCTTGACGACCTTGGCTACACGGTTGATGGTGACGACCCGCTCCAAGTACTGGTTGCGGTCGTCCTCACGGTTGCCACGGCCGGACCGGCCGTCGCGTCGATCGTTGCTGTCGCGGCCGCCCCGACGGTTGTCGCGGGCGCCACCGGCGGACGCTGTGTCACCGGTGCCGCGGCGCTGGAAGTCACCAGCCATAGGAATGGTTCCTCTTTCCTTGTCGGATTACAGCGACAGGCCGCCCTCGCGGGCGCCCTCCGCGATCGCAGCCACGCGGCCGGCGTAGCGGTTGCCACCCCGGTCGAACACGGCGGTGTCCACGCCCAGGGCCTGAGCGCGCTCGGCGAGCAGCTCGCCCACGCGCTTGGCCTTGGCCGTCTTGTCGCCTTCGAGCCCACGCAGGTCGGCCTCCATGGTGGAGGCGGACGTGAGCGTCTTGCTCTCGGTGTCGTCGACCAGTTGGACGAAGACGTGGCGCGAGGACCGGTTGACTACCAGGCGCGGACGCGCGGCGGTGCCGGTGACCTTCTTGCGCAGCCGAAGGTGGCGCCGCGCACGGGCCGCAACCTTGGTCTTGGAGCGCTTGACGATCTGTGCCATGGCTTACTTACCAGCCTTTCCGACCTTGCGGCGGATGTGCTCACCCTCGTAGCGCACGCCCTTGCCCTTGTACGGGTCAGGCTTGCGCAGCTTGCGGATGTTTGCAGCGACCTCGCCGACCAGCTGCTTGTCGATGCCCGTGACCGAGAACCGGGTGGGGTTCTCGACCTGGAAGGTGATGCCCTCCGGGGCCTTGATCAGGATGGAGTGGCTGTAGCCGAGCGCGAACTCCAGGTCGCTGCCCTTGGCCACCACGCGGTACCCGGTGCCGTGGATCTCCAGCTTCTTGGTGTAACCGTTGGTCACCCCCTCGACCATGTTGGCGATCAGGCTGCGGGTCAGGCCGTGCCGGGCGCGAGACTCGCGCTCGTCGTTGGGCCGGTGCACCTGCAGGCTGCCGTTCTCGGCCTTGTCCACGGAGATGGGCTGGGCCACGGCGAGCGCCAACTGGCCCTTGGGGCCCTTGACCGTGACGGTTGCGCCGTCGATGGCCACGTCCACACCGGAGGGGATGGTGATCGGAAGTCGTCCAATACGAGACATTATTCGGTGCTCCTTTCGTGCATTCTCAGAGTCACCAGACGTAGGCGAGCACTTCGCCGCCGACGCCCTTATCGGCTGCCTGGCGGTCGGTGAGCAGACCGGAGGACGTGGAGATGATCGCCACGCCTAGGCCGCCCAGCACGCGGGGCAGGTTGGTGGACTTCGCGTAGACGCGCAGGCCGGGCTTGGACACCCGGCGCACGCCCGCGATCGAACGCTCGCGGTTCGGACCGTACTTCAGGTCGATGGTCAGCGTGCTGCCGACTTCGGCGTCCTGCGTGGTCCAGGAGGCGATGTAGCCCTCCGCCTTGAGGATGTCGGCGATGTTCGCCTTCAGCTTTGAGTACGGCATGGAGACCTGGTCCTTGTGCGCCGAGTTGGCGTTCCGGATCCGGGTCAGCATGTCCGCGATCGGGTCGGTCATGGTCATGGGGCTTCGTGCCCTTTCTCATCGCGGTTTCCCCCGGGGCCCACAGGGCCTGGGCGACCTTCGATGGTCAGGATGATTCTGGCTTCGGTGGTGGGATAGGTATGCCGTGCGCGCCGCAGGCTGCTCACCAGCTGGACTTGGTCACGCCGGGCAGCTCGCCGCGGTGGGCCATCTCCCGCAGGCAGATTCGGCACAGGCCGAACTTGCGGTAGACCGAGTGCGGACGGCCGCAGCGCTGGCAGCGGGTGTAGCCGCGAACCTTGAACTTCGGCTTGCGGTTGGCCTTGTTGACTAGAGCGGTCTTCGCCATCGGCTCAGTTCTCCTTGAACGGGAAGCCCAGACGCTTGAGCAGCGCCCGACCCTCGTCGTTGTTCTTCGCGGTGGTGACGACCGTGATGTCCATGCCGCGGACCCGGTCGATCTTGTCCTGGTCGATCTCGTGGAACATCGACTGCTCGTTGAGACCGAAGGTGTAGTTGCCGTTGCCGTCGAACTGCCGCGGCGAGAGGCCGCGGAAGTCACGGATGCGGGGCAGCGCCAGGGACAGCAGCCGGTCCAGGAACTCCCACATGCGGTCGCCGCGCAGGGTGACGTGCGCGCCGATCGGCATACCCTCGCGCAGCTTGAACTGCGCGATGGACTTGCGGGCCTTGGTCACCGCCGGCCTCTGGCCGGTGATGGTGGACAGGTCGCGGATGGCGCCCTCGATGAGCTTGCTGTCGCGAGCGGCCTCGCCGACACCCATGTTCACCGTGATCTTGACCAGGCCGGGGACCTGCATCACGTTGGCGTGGCCGAACTCGGCCTGCAGGGCGGGCTTGATCTCCTCGTGGTAGCGCGCCTTGAGCCGCGGGGTCGCGGTCGGCGTGCTGCTCTCGGTGCTCTCGGTGCTGCTCTGGGTGCTGATCGTCTCGGTCATGCTCACAGGTCCTTACCCGAGCGCACCGCGACGCGGGTGCGCACAGTCTTGTTGCGGCCATCGCGGTCGACAGTCTCGACGCGGGTCGTGATCCGGGTCGGCGTCTTGGTCTCCGGGTCGACCACCATCACGTTGGACACGTGGATGGGAGCCTCCTGGACCTGGATGCCGCCGGTGCTGACACCGCGCTCGCCACCGGCACGGGTGTGCTTGGTGATGCGGTTGACACCCTCGACCAGGACGCGGTCGGTCTCGCGGTAGACCGCGATGACGCGACCCTGCAGACCCTTGTCCTTGCCGGCGATGACCTGCACGAGGTCGTTCTTCTTGATCTTCATCTTCGCCATGGCTCAGATCACCTCCGGCGCGAGGGAAACGATCTTCATGAATCGCTTGTCGCGCAGCTCACGACCCACCGGGCCGAAGATTCGGGTGCCGCGGGGGTCACCGTCGGTCTTCAGGATGACCGCGGCGTTCTCATCAAAACGGATGTAGCTGCCGTCCGGACGACGGCGCTCTTTCTTGGTACGCACGATGACAGCCTTGACGACGTCGCCCTTCTTGACGTTGCCGCCGGGGATGGCGTCCTTCACGGTCGCCACGATGGTGTCACCGATGCCCGCGTAGCGGCGGCCGGAACCGCCGAGCACGCGGATGCACAGGATCTCCTTGGCACCGGTGTTGTCGGCGACGCGCAGTCGCGACTCCTGCTGGATCACAGTTCGATCTCCTACTGCCGGCGGGTTCTCGTCCCGGTGGTGGGGACGAGCCTTGCCGAACGTCGTGGATTGGTATGGCGGTATGCCGGTTAGTTTCGTGTCCCCCGGGGTGGTTCTGCGGGGGGGACCCGGGGGGCGAACGGACCTGGCCCCCGGGCTTGTTACTTGGCCTTCTCCAGGATCTCCACCAGACGCCAGCGCTTGGTGGCGCTCAGCGGGCGGGTCTCCATGATCAGGACGCGGTCACCGACACCGGCCGTGTTGGCCTCGTCGTGCACCTTGACCTTCTCGCTACGGCGCAGGACCTTGCCGTACAGCGCGTGCTTGACGCGGTCCTCAACCATGACGGTGATGGTCTTGTCCATCTTGTCGCTCACCACGTAGCCCTGGCGGACCTTGCGGTAGTTGCGGTCTCCGCCGTGGCCGAGCGAGGCCTGGCTGGGCTCGTGGGCGGCAGTGTTCTGCCCGGAGGTCTCGGCGGCTGCGGTCTCCTGCGAGTCCACCTCGACCTCGGGGTTCTCGGTCGTGTTCTGGCTCATCCTCAGCCCACCTTCTCGTTCTCGTCCGCGCTCTCATTGGCGCTGTGCGGGGCCCGCCCGATACCGAGCTCGCGCTCCCGCATCTCGGTGTAGATGCGCGCGATGTCCTTCTTGACCGCGCGCAGGCGGCCGTGGCTCTCCAGCTGGCCGGTGGCCGACTGGAAGCGCAGGTTGAACAGCTCCTTCTTGGCCTCGGTCAGGGCGTCCGCGAGCGGACCGTCCTCGAGACCGCGCAACTGCTCGGGGGTCAGGTTCTTGGAACCGACTGCCATCAGATGTCACCACCCTCACGCGTGACGAAACGGGTCTTCATGGGGAGCTTGTGCTGCGCCAGGCGCATGGCCTCGCGAGCGACCTCCTCGGTGACGCCGGAGAGCTCGAACATGACGCGTCCGGGCTTGACGTTGGCCACCCACCACTCTGGGGAGCCCTTGCCCGAGCCCATGCGGGTCTCGGCCGGCTTCTTGGTCAGCGGGCGGTCCGGGTAGATGTTGATCCACACCTTGCCACCACGCTTGATGTAGCGGGTCATGGCGATACGGGCGGACTCGATCTGCCGGTTGGTGACATAGGCCGGCGCGAGCGCCTGGATGCCGTAGTCACCGAACGCCAGCGAGGTGCCACCCTTGGCCATGCCGGAGCGGCCGGGGTGGTGCTGCTTACGGTGCTTGACGCGACGGGGAATCAACATCAGGACTGCTCTCCCTCGGTGGTAGCAGGGGCGGCGGCCACCGGAGCGGCCTCAGAAGCAGCGGGGGCCTGGGCATCGTCGCGACGCGGCGCACGGCCACGACGCTCCCCACGCTCAGCGCGCGGGCCACGATCGCCACGGTCCCCACGGCCACCACCGCGGCGGTCGCCACGGTTGCCGGCGGACTGGGCCTCTTCGCGGGCCAGCTCCTTGGCGGTCAGGTCGCCCTTGTAGATCCAGACCTTCACGCCGATCCGGCCGAAGGTGGTCTTGGCCTCGTAGAAGCCGTAGTCGATGTTCGCGCGCAGGGTGTGCAGCGGCACGCGACCCTCGCGGTAGAACTCCGAGCGGGACATCTCGGCGCCGCCGAGACGACCGGAGCACTGGATCCGGATGCCCTTGGCACCGGCGCGCAGCGAGGACTGCATGCCCTTGCGCATCGCGCGCCGGAAGGTGACGCGGGCGGCGAGCTGCTCGGCGATGCCCTGGGCGACCAGCTGGGCGTCAACCTCGGGGTTCTTGACCTCGAGGATGTTCAGCTGGACCTGCTTGGCGGTCAACTTCTCCAGCGCGCCGCGCAGGCGGTCGGCCTCCGCGCCGCGGCGGCCGATGACGATGCCCGGCCGGGCGGTGTGGATGTCGACGCGGACCCGGTCGCGGGTGCGCTCGATCTCGACCTTAGAGATGCCGGCACGGTCCATGCCCGTGGAGAGGAGCTCGCGGATGGCGACATCCTCCTTGACGTAGTCACGGTAACGCTGACCCGGCTTGGTCGAGTCGGCGAACCAGCGGCTGCGGTGGTCGGTGGTGATGCCGAGGCGGTAGCCGTTCGGGTTGATCTTCTGCCCCATCAGCGGGCACCTCCCTTGGCGGTGGTCTTGCGGGGACGCTCGGCGAGCACCACGGTGATGTGGCTCGTGCGCTTGTTGATACGGCTGGCGCGGCCCTGGGCGCGCGGCCGGAACCGCTTCATGGTCGGGCCCTCGTCGACGAACGCCTCCTGGACGAACAGGGCGGCCTCGTCGAAGGCAGTGCCGTGCTGGTCCGCGGCAAAGCGGGCGTTGGCCACCGCGCTGTTGAGGACCTTGAGCACCGGCTCGCTGGCGCTCTGCGGGGCGAACCGCATCAACGCCTGCGCCTCCGGGACGGACTTGCCCCGGATGAGGTCCACGACACGTCGGGACTTCATCGGCGTCACGCGGACGTACCGCGCCACGGCCTTGGCTTCCATGGTGTTTCCTTCGGTCTGGGTAGTCATCAGCGACGGCGACCCTTCTTGTCGTCCTTCTCGTGACCCTTGAACGTGCGGGTCGGAGCGAACTCACCGAGCTTGTGGCCGACCATCGACTCGGTCACGAAGACCGGGACGTGCTTGCGGCCGTCGTGCACGGCCAGGGTGTGGCCGAGCATGTCGGGGGTGATCATCGACCGGCGGGACCAGGTCTTGATGACGTTCTTGGTACCGGCCTCGTTCTGCGCGTCCACCTTCTTGGCGAGGTGGTCATCGACGAACGGGCCCTTCTTCAGGCTGCGAGGCATTGTTGTCTAACTCCCTGCTCAGCGCTTCTTGCCGGTCCGGCGACGACGCACGATGAGGTTGTCGCTCGGCTTGTTGGGCTTACGGGTGCGGCCTTCCTTCTGGCCCCACGGGCTCACCGGGTGCCGACCACCGGAGGTCCGGCCCTCGCCACCACCGTGCGGGTGGTCGACCGGGTTCATCACCACACCACGCACGGTCGGGCGCTTGCCCTTCCAGCGCATGCGGCCGGCCTTGCCCCAGTTGATGTTGCTCTGCTCGGCGTTGCCGACCTCGCCGATCGTGGCGCGGCAGCGGACGTCGACGTTGCGGATCTCACCGGAGGGCATGCGCAGCTGAGCCATCGCGCCCTCCTTGGCGACCAGCTGGACGCGGGCACCAGCGGAGCGGGCGATCTTGGCGCCGCCACCTGGGCGCAGTTCGATCGCGTGCACGACCGTACCGACCGGGATGTTGCGCAGCGGCAGGTTGTTGCCCACCTTGATGTCGGCGGACGGGCCGTTCTCGACCATGTCGCCCTGCTTGAGCCGGTTCGGCGCGATGATGTATCGCTTCTCGCCGTCGGTGTAGTGCAGCAGCGCGATGCGGGCGGTGCGGTTGGGGTCGTACTCGATGTGCGCGACCTTGGCGTTGACGCCGTCCTTGTCCGCCCGGCGGAAGTCGATGACGCGGTAGGCACGCTTGTGCCCGCCACCGATGTGTCGGGTGGTGATACGCCCGGAGGCGTTGCGGCCACCGGACTTGGACAGCGGCTTGACCAGCGACTTCTCCGGGGTGGTGCGGGTCACCTCGACGAAGTCGGCCACGCTGCTGCCGCGACGCCCAGGCGTCGTCGGCTTGTACTTGCGAATAGCCATGTCTAAAAAGTTCCTCTACTCGTCCAGGCTTAGAGCGTGCCGAAGATGTCGATGGTGCCCTCGCGCAGCGTCACGATGGCGCGCTTGGTGTCCTTGCGCTTGCCCGTGCCGAAGCGGGTCCGGCGGGTCTTGCCGGGTCGGTTCAGGGTGTGGACTGATTCGACCCGGACCCCGAAGATGCTCTCCACAGCCCGCTTGATCTCGGACTTGTTCGACCGGGGGTCCACCACGAAGGTGTACTTGCCCTGGTCGAGCAGGGCGTAGGACTTCTCGGAGACGACCGGCGAGAGCAGGATGTCGCGCGGGTCCTTGCTGGTGTTGAAGGCGGGGGTGCTCACTTGCTCTCCTCCTCGGCCTGGCTGGCCGCGCGGGTCCTGCTCGCACCGGACAGGTAGGCGTCTAGGGCGGCCTGGGTGAAGACCACGTCGTCGGCGCAGAGCACGTCGTAGGTGTTCAGCTGATCGGCGAACAGCACGTGCACCTGCTCCAGGTTGCGCACGCTGCGCAGACCGACCTCGTCAGCGCGGTCCAGGACCACGAGGAAGTTGGGTCGGCCGGACAGGGCGCTGATCGCGGTCCAGGCGGTCCGGGTAGAGGGGGTGTCCCCCTCGACCAGGGCGCTCAGGACGTGGATGCGGCCGTGCCGGGCCCGGTCGGAGAGGGCACCGCGCAGGGCGGCCGCCTTCATCTTCTTGGGGGTCCGCTGGCTGTAGTCCCGCGGCTGCGGGCCGTGGACGACGCCACCGCCGGCGAACTGCGGGGCCCGGATCGAGCCCTGGCGGGCGCGGCCGGTCCCCTTCTGACGGTAGGGCTTGCGGCCACCGCCGCGAACCTCGCCGCGGGTCTTGGTGGAGTGGGTGCCTTGGCGGGCCGCGGCCAGCTGGGCCACGACCACCTGGTGGATCAGCGGCACATTGGTCTGCACGTCGAAGATCTCGGCGGGCAGCTCCACGGTGCCGGCGTCACCGCCGGTGGGCGTGTGTACGGAGATGGTGGGAAGTGACATAGGAAGGCTCACGCACCCTTCGCGGCCGTGCGCACGAGGACGACGCTGCCTCGGGGGCCGGGGATGGCACCCTTAATCAGCAGCAGGCCCTTCTCGGCGTTCACGGCGTGGACGGTCAGGTTCGGGGTGGTCTGGCGCACGCCGCCCATCCGACCCGCCATCCGCATGCCCTTGAACACGCGGCCCGGGGTGGAGGCGCCGCCGATAGAACCGGGCTTGCGGTGGTTGCGGTGGGAACCGTGCGAGGCCGAGACACCGGAGAAGTTGTGCCGCTTCATCACACCGGCGAAGCCCTTGCCCTTGGTGGTGCCGGTGACATCGACCGTCTGACCGTCTTCGAAGACGTCAGCGGTGATCTCCTGGCCCAGCTCGTAGGTGTCGGCGTCGGCGGTGCGCAGCTCAACAACGTGACGGCGGGGGGTGACCCCGGCCTTGGCGAAGTGGCCCTTCAGCGGCTGGGTGACCTTGCGGGGGTCGATCGCGCCAAAGGCGATCTGCACCGCGTTGTACCCGTCGGTCTCGGCGTTGCGCAACTGGGTCACGACGGCCGGGCCGGCCTTGATCACGGTGACGGGGACGAGGCGGTTTTCCGCGTCCCACACCTGGGTCATGCCGAGCTTTTCGCCGAGGATGCCCTTGACGCTGCGCTCTGTCGTAGCAGTCATTGGTCTGTGGTCCTTACAGCTTGATCTCGATGTTGACGTCGGCCGGCAGGTCGAGACGCATCAACGAGTCGACCGCCTTGGGGGTGGGGTCGACGATGTCGATCAGGCGCTTGTGCGTGCGCATCTCGAAGTGCTCGCGGCTGTCCTTGTACTTGTGAGGCGACCGGATGACGACGAAGACGTTCTTCTCCGTCGGGAGGGGCACCGGGCCGACCACCGTAGCGCCGGCACGGGTCACCGTGTCGACAATTTTGCGCGCCGAGCTGTCGATGACCTCGTGGTCATACGACTTCAGCCGGATGCGGATCTTTTGTCCCGCCATCGCTTGTCTGACTCTCTCTCGTCGTCCTGCTGGAACATTCGTGGTTACCGTCCCTGCCTGGCCCGGATTCCTCCGACCCCCGCGGTCGGGCGTGTCGCGCCCTCCGCGGACGCGGCTGATGAAAAAGTTCTCTTCATCGGCGGTGTCCGTGCCCGGCTGGTGCCGGGGCTTGCGCTGCCGTCGCCCGCACCGTCCGGCCTGATGATCGAGATCTACCAGGACTTGCCGGGGCGTGCCAGACGGCCGGCGGCGCGCACTCGGATGCGCACCACGCGTCAAGCAACCTGTCTAGTGTGCCACGGATGCGACCATGCGCCCAAATCGGGGTGGGTCAGCTAGTGGCCAGGCGGGTCAGCACCGCCGGATCGACGGGACGAGCATACGGGTCGGGCTCGTCGTCGGGCAGGTCCGGGGAGGCCCAGGCGAGCAGCGCGTGCAGATGCTCGTCGTCGAGCTCACTCTCCCCCTCCCGCAGCGCCGCAGGCACGCCTAGGTCGTCCAGACAGGCGCTGACCCCCGCGGTCTCCCCCAAGGTCAGCGGGAGGTAGTAGGCAGCCCATGCGGCGAGGAAGCCGGCCAGCGAGGTGCCGAGGACGGCCAGGGCCGGGCGCTCGTCCAGCGACACCACTGCCTGCACCACGACACTGCGGCGGGCACCCGCGGGAACCCAGACCCCGAACGCCCCGTCCCCCCCGTCGCTGCCCAGCAGGACCAGCTCCGCGGGGATCACCCAGTCCCAGGAGCGATGGATCGCCGCGGCCTCGACCACCCCAAGCTCCACGTCGGTGCCTAGGAGGGGATAGAGGTGCAGGTTGCCCCTGGCCAGTTCCAGGCCGTCGGTGGCCCGGTACAGCTCGAGGACGTCCTGCGGCAGCGCCCCACCCACCGCGCTCGCAGCCGCAGCGAGGGTCTGCGCAGAGGCACCAGGAGCGGTGCGCACGTCCTTGCCAACGCGGGAGAGCGCGGTGAGCACCTGCGGGACGGTGTGGCTGGGCGAGTCGGTCACGGCTCGACCCTAGAACAGGACGCGGACGGAGGTGCAGGACACGCGGAGCGGGTCACGAGATGTTCACGGGCGGCATACTCGCCGGACACGCACAAGACCCCCGCCAACCTGTGCGGTGGCGGGGGTCTTGAGAACCGTGAGGCAAGTCCGGGGCCTTCCTCGCGGGAAGGTCCCGGGTCAGATCACTTCAGGATCTTGGTGACCCGGCCGGCGCCGACGGTGCGGCCACCCTCACGGATGTTGAACATGAGGCCGTCCTCCATGGCGATCGGCTGGATCAGCTCCACGCGCATGTCGGTGTTGTCGCCCGGCATGACCATCTCGGTGCCCTCGGGGAGGTGCACGACGCCGGTCACGTCCGTGGTCCGGAAGTAGAACTGCGGGCGGTAGTTGTCGTAGAACGGGGTGTGCCGGCCACCCTCGTCCTTGGACAGGATGTAGGCCTGGGCCTCGAACTCGGTGTGCGGGGTGATGGTGCCCGGCTTGACGATGACCTGACCGCGCTCCACGTCCTCGCGCTTGGTGCCACGCAGGAGCAGACCGACGTTCTCGCCCGCACGGCCCTCGTCGAGGAGCTTGCGGAACATCTCGATGCCGGTGACGGTGGTCTTGGCCGAGGTCTCGCGGATGCCGACGATCTCGATCTCCTCGTTGACCTTCAGAACACCGCGCTCGATACGACCGGTGACGACGGTGCCACGACCGGTGATCGTGAAGACGTCCTCGACGGGCATCATGAACGGCTTGTCCAGGTCGCGCTCGGGCTCAGGGATGTACTCGTCCACGGTGTCCATGAGCTCGGCGACGGAGTCGACCCACTTCTGGTCGCCCTCGAGGGCCCTCAGGGCGGAGACGCGCACGACCGGCAGGTCGTCACCGGGGAACTCGTAGGAGGACAGCAGCTCGCGGACCTCCATCTCGACGAGCTCCATGATCTCCTCGTCGTCGACCATGTCCGACTTGTTCAGGGCCACGACGATGTAGGGGACGCCGACCTGGCGGGCCAGGAGGACGTGCTCCTTGGTCTGCGGCATCGGGCCGTCGGTGGCGGCGACCACGAGGATCGCACCGTCCATCTGCGCCGCGCCGGTGATCATGTTCTTGACATAGTCGGCGTGACCGGGGCAGTCGACGTGCGCGTAGTGGCGCTTCTCGGTCTGGTACTCGATGTGCGCGATGGAGATGGTGATACCGCGCTGACGCTCCTCAGGAGCCTTGTCGATCGAGTCGAACGGCGACGCCTCGTTCAGGTCCGGGTACTTGTCGTGCAGCACCTTGGAGATGGCTGCCGTCAGCGTGGTCTTGCCGTGGTCGATGTGACCGATGGTTCCGATGTTGACGTGCGGCTTGCTCCGCTCGAACTTGGCCTTAGCCACTGGGTCCTCCTGTTGGACTTCGTTGTGCGATCGTCAACGGCTGGGTACCGCGACGACGTTCATGGGTTGGATGGTTACTTGTGTCTCAGGTCCATCACTCCGCAGGCGGAGTGAGTCAGCTCACTCGCCGCGGACCTTCTTGATGATCTCCTCGGCCACGTTCCGGGGAACCTCGGCGTAGGAGTCGAACTGCATGGTGTAGTTGGCGCGACCCTGCGTCTTGGACCGTAGGTCACCAACGTACCCGAACATTTCCGACAGCGGGACCACGGCCCGGACGATCTTGGCGCCGGAGATGTCCTCCATCGCCTGGATCTGGCCACGGCGCGAGTTGATGTCGCCGATGACCTCGCCCATGTAGTCCTCGGGCGTGCGGACCTCGACGGCCATGACCGGCTCCAGCAGGACCGGGTCGGCCTTGCGGGCGGCCTCCTTGAAGGCCATCGAGCCGGCGATCTTGAACGCCATCTCCGAGGAGTCGACGTCGTGGTAGGCACCGTCGATCAGGGTGGCCTTGACACCCACGAGGGGGTAGCCGGCCAGGATGCCCAGCTGCATCGCGTCCTGGATGCCCTGGTCCACCGAGGGGATGTACTCGCGCGGGATGCGGCCACCGGTCACCGAGTTGTCGAAGGTGTAGAGCTCGCCCTCGGCGGTGTCCATCGGCTCGATGCTGATCTGGACCTTGGCGAACTGGCCGGAGCCGCCGGTCTGCTTCTTGTGGGTGTAGTCCAGCTTCTCGACCGTGCGGCGGATGGTCTCGCGGTAGGCCACCTGCGGGGCGCCCACGTTGGCCTCGACCTTGAACTCGCGCTTCATCCGGTCCACCAGGATGTCCAGGTGCAGCTCGCCCATCCCGCCGATGACGGTCTGGCCGGTCTCCTCATCCAGGCGGACGGTGAAGGTCGGGTCCTCCTGGGCCAGCTTCTGGATCGCGGTGCCCAGCTTCTCCTGGTCGCCCTTCGTCTTGGGCTCGATCGCGACGTGGATGACCGGCTCCGGGAAGGTCATCGACTCCAGGATGATCGGCTCGCTCATGTCGCACAGGGTGTCACCGGTGGTGGTGTCCTTCAGCCCGATGACGGCGTAGATGTGGCCCGCGGAGACCTTCTCGACCGGGTTCTCCTTGTTGGCGTGCATCTGGAACAGCTTGCCCAGGCGCTCACGCTTGCCCTTGGTCGCGTTCATCACCGCCTGGCCGGCGGAGATCTCGCCGGAGTAGACCCGGATGTAGGTCAGGGTGCCGAAGAAGGGGTGCGTGGCGATCTTGAACGCCAGCGCCGCGAACGGCTCCTCGGTGCTCGGCGCGCGGCTGATCACCGTCTCCTCATCGCCCGGCTTCAGACCCTCGGTCGGGGGCAGGTCCAGCGGGGAGGGCAGGTAGTCCACGATCGCGTCCAGCAGCGGCTGGACACCCTTGTTCTTGAAGGCGGTGCCGCAGAAGACCGGGTTGACCTCGCCGGCCAGGGTCAGCGCGCGCACACCCTTCTTGATCTCCTCCTCGGTCAGCTCCTCGCCGCCCAGGTACTTCTCCAGCAGCTCCTCGTCCGCCTCGGCAACCTTCTCGACCAGGGCGTTGCGGTACTCCTCCGCCTTCTCCTGCAGGTCGGCCGGGATCTCGCCGGTGTCGTAGGCCTCGCCCAGGGCGGTGTCCAGGGACCAGGTCAGCGCCTTCATGGTGAGCAGGTCGACCACGCCGACGAAGTCGGACTCAGCGCCGATGGGCAGCTGCATCACGAGCGGGCTGGCGCCCAGACGGTCCACCATGGTCTGCACGGAGAAGTAGAAGTCCGCGCCCATCTTGTCCATCTTGTTGATGAAGCACATGCGCGGGACGCCGTACTTGTCGGCCTGGCGCCACACGGTCTCGGACTGGGGCTCGACACCCTCCTTGCCGTCGAAGACGGCGACCGCGCCGTCCAGGACGCGCAGGTTGCGCTCCACCTCGACGGTGAAGTCGACGTGGCCGGGCGTGTCGATCAGGTTGATCTGCGTGCCGTGCCAGAAGCTGGTGACGGCTGCGGAGGTGATGGTGATCCCCCGCTCCTTCTCCTGCTCCATCCAGTCAGTGGTCGAGGCGCCGTCGTGCGTCTCGCCCATCTTGTGGTTGCGACCCGTGTAGAACAGGATCCGCTCGGTGGTCGTCGTCTTGCCGGCATCGATGTGCGCCATGATGCCGATGTTGCGAACCTTGCGTAGGTCCGTCAGGACGTCCTGTGCCACAGTCTCTTCTCTCTGCTGCTCTGTGCGTGGTCAGTGGTGGGTCTGGTGCTGGGTGGCGGGCCTACCGAGGTATGCGGGGCAGGCGACGGGAGGTGAGGGGCGTGCTCTCCGCACACCATCCCTCACCTCCCGGTCATCACCAGCGGTAGTGCGCGAACGCCTTGTTGGCGTCAGCCATCTTGTGGGTGTCCTCGCGACGCTTCACCGCGGCGCCCAGGCCGTTGCTCGCGTCGAGGATCTCGTTCATCAGCCGCTCGGTCATCGTCTTCTCGCGGCGCTGCCGGGCGTAGCCGGTCAGCCAGCGCAGGGCGAGGGTGGTCGACCGGCCCGGCTTGACCTCGATCGGGACCTGGTAGGTCGCACCGCCGACGCGGCGGGACTTGACCTCCAGGCTGGGCTTGACGTTGTCCAGCGCGCGCTTGAGCGTCTGCACCGGGTCGGTGCCGCTCTTGGCGCGGCAGCCCTCGAGGGCACCGTAGACGATGCGCTCGGCGGTCGACTTCTTGCCGTCGGTGAGGATCTTGTTGACCAGCTGGGTGACCAGCTGGCTGCCGTAGACCGGGTCCTGGATCAGGGGGCGCTTGGGAGCGGGGCCCTTACGAGGCATTACTTCTTCTCCTTCTTGGCGCCGTACCGGGAGCGGGCCTGGTTGCGGCCCTTGACGCCCTGGGTGTCCAGGGAGCCGCGGATGATCTTGTAGCGCACGCCGGGCAGGTCCTTCACGCGGCCGCCGCGGACGAGCACGATCGAGTGCTCCTGCAGGTTGTGGCCGACGCCCGGGATGTAGGCCGTCACCTCGACGCCACTGGTCAGGCGCACACGGGCGACCTTGCGCAGGGCGGAGTTCGGCTTCTTGGGGGTGGTCGTGTAGACGCGGGTGCAGACGCCACGGCGCTGCGGGTTGCCCTTGAGGGCGGGCGAGTCGCTCTTCTTGACCTTGTCGGCCCGGCCCTTGCGGACAAGCTGGTTGATCGTAGGCACTGAATCTCTCTCAGTCGTCGTCGTTGTCTGTGCTCTTGCCGCGGTGTGGACCGCAGGTCGCACTCCTTGGGTTGTGCCTGCCTTTCACACCCGAGGTCGGGCGTGTGGGACACGCTGCTCTCCCCTGCACTTTCCGGACCGGCCCGCCCGCGAGGCATGATGTGCGTTCACGAGGGTGGGCCGGGCGGACTGCCCGGCGAGAGGGTGTACGGGCGACGTGCTGCTGTGCCGTCCCGCGTGCGCGCAGGGCTGCAGGACAGCCCATGCACAGTTCTCCAGACTACCGGGAACCCGGGTATGCGGCCAAATCAGGCCGCTCGACGCCGCAGGGGCGGGTATGCCGTGCTGCACGGCATACCCGCCCCTGGCGGCGATCAGGTGGCCCGATGGGCCGGCCGGATCAGAAGCGCTGCTCGTCCATCGGCAGGTCATCCAGACGCACGGCCTCGCCGGAGCCGGCACCGAAGGCGCCGGCGTAGTCGAAGTCTTCGTAGTCCGGCACGGCATAGGCCGCAGCCTTGGCCTCCTCCGTGGGCTCCACGGTGAGGTTGCGGTAGCGGGTCAGGCCGGTCCCCGCGGGGATCAGCTTGCCGAGGATGACGTTCTCCTTCAGGCCCAGCAGCGGGTCGCTCTTGGCCTCCATCGCGGCCTCGGTGAGGACGCGGGTGGTCTCCTGGAAGGAGGCCGCGGAGAGCCAGGAGTCGGTCGCCAGCGAGGCCTTGGTGATCCCCATCAGCTCCGGACGACCCGAGGCGGGGCGTCCGCCCTCGGAGACGACCCGACGGTTCTCGCCCTCGAACCGGCCGCGCTCGACCAGCGTGCCGGGCAGCAGCTCGGCGTCGCCGGCCTCGATGACCGTGATCCGGCGCAGCATCTGCCGGACGATGACCTCGATGTGCTTGTCGTGGATCGAGACACCCTGCTGGCGGTAGACGCCCTGCACCTGGTCGACCAGGTGCTGCTGGGTGGCGCGCGGGCCCAGGATGCGCAGGACCTGCTTGGGGTCGATCGCACCGACGATCAGCTGGGTGCCGACCTCGACGTGGTCGCCGTCGCTGACCAGCAGGCGCGAGCGCCTGCTGACCGGGTAGGCCTGCTCCTCGGAGCCGTCGTCCGGGGTGAGGACGACGCGGCGGGTCTTGTCGGTGTCCTCGACCTGCACCCGGCCGGTGGCCTCGGCGATCGGGGCGACCGCCTTGGGGGTGCGGGCCTCGAACAGCTCCACCACACGCGGCAGACCCTGGGTGATGTCGTCACCGGCCACACCACCGGTGTGGAAGGTGCGCATCGTCAGCTGGGTGCCGGGCTCACCGATCGACTGGGCGGCGATGATGCCGACGGCCTCGCCGATGTCGACCAGCTTGCCGGTGGCCAGGCTGCGGCCGTAGCACTTGGCGCAGGTGCCGACGAGTGACTCGCAGGTCAGGACCGAACGGACCTTGACCTCCTCGATCCCGGCCTCGACCAGACGGTCGATGACCACGTCGCCCAGGTCGATGCCGGCCTGCGCCAGCACCTCCCCGTCGCGCTCGACCGACTCCGCCAGCGTGCGGGCGTAGACGGAGGTCTCGACGTCGTCGTGCTGACGCAGCCCACCGCTCAGGCCCGCCTGGGCGATCGGCATGACGAAGCCACGCTCGGTGCCACAGTCGTCCTCACGGATGATGACGTCCTGGCTGACGTCCACCAGACGACGGGTCAGGTAGCCCGAGTCCGCGGTCCGCAGCGCGGTGTCCGCCAGACCCTTGCGGGCGCCGTGCGTGGAGATGAAGAACTCCAGCACCGACAGGCCCTCACGGAAGTTGGACTTGATCGGCCGCGGGATGATCTCACCCTTGGGGTTGGCCATCAGGCCACGCATACCGGCGATCTGGCGCAGCTGGAACCAGTTACCACGCGCACCCGAGGTGACCATCCGGTAGATGGTGTTGTCCTTGGGCATCGTGGTCTCCAGCTCCCGGGCGACCTCGTTGGTGGCCTGGGTCCAGATCTCGATGAGCTCCTGCCGGCGCTCGTCGTCGGTGATCAGACCCCGCTCGTACTGCAGCTGGACCTTGCTCGCCTTGGCCTCGTAGGTGGACAGGATCTCGACCTTGCGCTCCGGCGTCTGCACGTCGGAGACGGCCACCGTGGTGCCCGAGCGGGTCGCCCAGTAGAAGCCGGAGTCCTTCAGCGAGTCCAGACTGGCCGCGACCTGCACCTTGGTGTAACGCTCGGCGAGGTCGTTGACGATCCCGGAGAGCCGCTTCTTGTCCACCACGTCGGTGACGTAGGGGTAGTTCGGCGGCAAGGAGTCGTTGAAGATCGCCCGCCCCAGCGTCGTCTCCAGGGTGAAGTTGGAGGCGACCCCGTCCTCGGTGACCTCGGTGCCCTCGGGCAGCTCGAAGCCAGCCGGCGGCGCGGTCTGGGCCAGCCGCAGCGAGATGGTGCTCCCGAGCTCGATCTGGCCGGCGTCGAAAGCCATCCGGGCCTCGGCGACCGAGCCGAAGGAGCGCAGATGCCGGTTGCCGTCCTCGTCGAGCAGGTAGGCCGTCTCCGGCTCCACCCACGCATCGCTGGTCAAGTGGAACAACCCGATGATCATGTCCTGGGTGGGCATGGTGACCGGGCGGCCGTCCGCCGGCTTGAGGATGTTGTTGGAGGACAGCATCAGGATCCGGGCTTCGGCCTGCGCCTCTGCCGACAGCGGCAGGTGCACCGCCATCTGGTCACCGTCGAAGTCGGCGTTGAAGGCGGTGCAGACCAACGGGTGGATCTGGATCGCCTTGCCCTCGACCAGCTGCGGCTCGAAGGCCTGGATGCCCAGGCGGTGCAGGGTGGGCGCCCGGTTGAGCAGCACGGGGTGGTCGGTGATGACCTCCTCGAGCACGTCCCAGACCACGCTGCGGCCCCGCTCGACCATCCGCTTGGCGGACTTGATGTTCTGCGCGTGGTCGAGGTCGACCAGGCGCTTCATCACGAACGGCTTGAACAGCTCCAACGCCATCTGCTTGGGCAGACCGCACTGGTGCAGGCGCAGCTGCGGGCCGACCACGATGACCGAACGGCCGGAGTAGTCCACGCGCTTGCCCAGCAGGTTCTGCCGGAACCGGCCCTGCTTACCCTTGAGCATGTCGGACAGCGACTTCAGCGGCCGGTTGCCCGGGCCGGTGACCGCACGGCCGCGACGGCCGTTGTCGAACAGGCTGTCCACGGCCTCCTGCAGCATCCGCTTCTCGTTGTTGACGATAATCTCCGGCGCGCCCAGGTCCAGCAGCCGCTTGAGGCGGTTGTTGCGGTTGATGACACGACGGTAGAGGTCGTTCAGGTCCGAGGTCGCGAACCGGCCACCGTCCAGCTGCACCATCGGGCGCAGGTCCGGCGGGATGACCGGGACGGCGTCCAGCACCATGCCGGCCGGCTCGTTCTTGGTCTGCAGGAAGCTGGTGACGACCTTGAGCCGCTTGATGGCGCGGGTCTTGCGCTGGCCCTTGCCGGTCGCGATGATCTCACGCAGGTGTGCGGCCTCGGCCGTGAGGTCGAAGGTCTGCAGGCGCTTCTGCAGCGCCGCCGCACCCATGCCGCCCTCGAAGTACATGCCGAAGCGGTCACGCATCTCGCGGTAGAGGATCTCATCGCCCTCCAGGTCCTGGACCTTGAGGTTGCGGAAGCGGTCCCAGACCTGCTCAAGGCGCTCGATCTGCTGGTCGGCCCGGCGGCGGATCTGGTTCATCTCCCGCTCGGCACCGTCACGGACCTTGCGCTTGGCGTCGGCCCGGGCACCCTCGGCCTCCAGCTCGGCCAGGTCGCTCTCCAGCTTCTTGGCCCGCCCCTCCACATCGGCGTCCCGACGGTTCTCCAGGACCTTCTTCTCGTTCTGGATCTGCGCCTCGAGGCTGGGCAGGTCGCTGTGCCGGCCATCCTCGTCGACGTGGGTGATCATGTAGGCCGCGAAGTAGATGACCTTCTCCAGGTCCTTCGGAGCCAGGTCGAGCAGGTAGCCCAGGCGCGACGGGACACCCTTGAAGTACCAGATGTGGGTGACGGGGGCGGCCAGCTCGATGTGGCCCATCCGCTCCCGGCGCACGCCGGCGCGGGTCACTTCGACGCCGCAGCGCTCACAGATGATGCCCTTGAAGCGGACGCGCTTGTACTTGCCGCAGTAGCACTCCCAGTCCCGGGTGGGGCCGAAAATCTTCTCGCAGAAGAGGCCGTCCTTCTCGGGCTTCAGGGTGCGGTAGTTGATGGTCTCGGGCTTCTTGACCTCGCCGTGGCTCCAGCCACGGATGTCCTCCGCCGTGGCCAGGCCAATGCGCAGCTCGTCAAAGAAGTTGACGTCGAGCACGTGGATCCTTCTCTCGTGATCTCGGGTGATGCAAAAGACTCAATGGGTATGACGTGAGGCTGGGTCGCGGGGCCGGCTGCGGTAGGGCGGCCGGCCCCGCGCTTGCCCTGACTAGACCTCTTCGACGGAGGAGGGCTCGCGGCGGCTCAGGTCGATCCCGAGCTCCTCGGCGGCCCGGAACACCTCGGTGTCGGACTCGCGCAGGTCGATCTGCGTGCCGTCGGAGGAGAGCACCTCCACGTTCAAGCAGAGTGACTGCATCTCCTTGATGAGCACCTTGAAGGACTCGGGGATGCCCGGCTCGGGGACGTTGTCGCCCTTGACGATCGACTCGTAGACCTTGACCCGGCCGGTGACGTCGTCGGACTTGATCGTCAACAGCTCCTGCAGGGCGTAGGCGGCGCCGTAGGCCTCCAGGGCCCAGACCTCCATCTCGCCGAAGCGCTGGCCACCGAACTGGGCCTTACCACCCAGCGGCTGCTGGGTGATCATCGAGTACGGCCCCGTGCTGCGCGCGTGGATCTTGTCGTCCACCAGGTGGTGCAGCTTGAGGATGTACATGTAGCCGACCGAGATCTGCTCCGGGAACGGCTCGCCGGAGCGGCCGTCGAAGAGCTTGGCCTTGCCACCGGAGTCGATCAGCCGGTCACCGTCGCGGGTCGGGGTCGTCGAGTCCAGCAGACCGGCGATCTCCTCCTCGCCGGCACCGTCGAAGACGGGGCTGGCCACCCGGGTGCGGGGACCGGTCTCGCGGGCGTCGCCCGGGATGAGCTCGGCCCACTCCGGCTCGCCCTCGATCTTCCAGCCCTGCGCCGCGGCCCAGCCGAGGTGCAGCTCCAGGATCTGGCCGATGTTCATCCGGCCAGGCACGCCCAACGGGTTGAGGATGACGTCGACCGGGGTGCCGTCCTCAAGGAAGGGCATGTCCTCCACGGGCAGGATCCGGGAGATGACGCCCTTGTTGCCGTGACGGCCGGCGAGCTTGTCACCGTCGGTGATCTTGCGCCTGTTCGCGACGTAGACGCGGACCAGCTGGTTGACGCCCGGGGGCAGCTCGTCGCCGTCCTCACGCTCGAAGACCTTCACGCCGATGACCGTGCCGGTCTCGCCGTGCGGCACCTTCATCGAGGTGTCGCGGACCTCACGGGCCTTCTCGCCGAAGATGGCGCGCAGCAGGCGCTCCTCCGGGGTCAGCTCGGTCTCACCCTTGGGCGTGACCTTGCCGACGAGCAGGTCGCCGTCGCGGACCTCGGCACCGATGCGGATGATGCCGCGCTCGTCCAGGTCGGCCAGGACCTCCTCGGAGACGTTGGGGATGTCCCGGGTGATCTCCTCTGGACCCAGCTTGGTGTCACGGGCATCGATCTCGTGCTCCTCGATGTGGATCGAGGACAGGACGTCGTCCTGCACCAGACGCTGGGAGAGGATGATCGCGTCCTCGTAGTTGTAGCCCTCCCACGGCATGAACGCCACGAGCAGGTTACGGCCCAGCGCCATCTCGCCACCGTCGGTCGCCGGACCGTCGGCCACCAGCTGGCCCTCCTCGACCCGGTCGCCCACGTCGACCCGGACCACCTGGTTGTAGCAGTTGCCCTGGTTGGAGCGGGTGAACTTGGCGATCTTGTAGGTGATGTAGGTGCCGTCGTCGTTGGCCACGGTCACCAGGTCGGCGGAGACCTCCTGGACCACGCCGGCCTTGGTGGCACGCACCACGTCGCCGGAGTCCAGCGCCGCGCGCCACTCCATACCGGTGCCGACCAGCGGGGCCTCGGCCCGCACCAGCGGGACGGCCTGACGCTGCATGTTGGCGCCCATGAGCGCACGGTTGGCGTCGTCGTGCTCCAGGAAGGGGATCATCGCGGTCGCCGCGGAGACCATCTGCTGCGCGGAGACGTCCATGTACTCGACCTCGGCGGCCGGCACGTCGACGGCCTCGCCCTCGCGCGCCCGGACCAGCACCCGCTCGTCGAGGAAGGTGCCGTCGTCATCCAGCCGGGCGTTGGCCTGGGCGATGACGAAGCGGTCCTCCTCGTCGGCGGAGAGGTAGTCCACCTCGTCGGTGACCTTGCCGTCCGCCACGCGACGGTAGGGGGTCTCGACGAAGCCGAAGGGGTTGATCCGGCCGTAGGAGGCCAGCGAGCCGATCAGACCGATGTTGGGACCCTCGGGGGTCTCGATCGGGCACATGCGGCCGTAGTGCGAGGGGTGGACGTCACGGACCTCCATGCCCGCACGGTCACGGGACAGACCACCGGGGCCGAGCGCGGACAGACGCCGCTTGTGCGTCAGGCCGGCCAACGGGTTGTTCTGGTCCATGAACTGGGAGAGCTGGCTGGTGCCGAAGAACTCCTTGATGGAGGCGACCACCGGCCGGATGTTGATCAGCGTCTGCGGCGTGATCGCCTCGACGTCCTGGGTGGTCATCCGCTCGCGGACCACGCGCTCCATCCGGGACAGTCCGGTGCGGACCTGGTTCTGGATGAGCTCGCCGACGCTGCGCAGACGACGGTTGCCGAAGTGGTCGATGTCGTCGGTCTCGACGAGGGTGTCACCGGCCGGCATGTCCATGGTGGTGTCGCCGGCGTGCAGCGCGACCATGTACTTGATCGTCGCCACGACGTCGTCGATGCCGAGGACGGACTCCTCCAGCGGCGCCTGCAGCCCCAACTTCTTGTTGAGCTTGTAGCGGCCGACCTTGGCCAGGTCGTAACGCTTGGGGTTGAAGTAGAGGTTGTCCAGCAGGGTCTGGGCGGCCTCCTTGGTCGGCGGCTCGCCCGGGCGCAGCTTGCGGTAGATGTCCAGCAGCGCCTCGTCCTGGGTGGTGGTGTGGTCCTTCTCCAGGGTCAGCCGGATCGACTCGTAGTCGCCGAACTCCTCCAGGATGCGCTCATTGCTCCAGCCCAGGGCCTTGAGCAGCACGGTGACGCTCTGCTTGCGCTTGCGGTCCACGCGCACGCCGACCTGGTCGCGCTTGTCGATCTCGAACTCCAGCCAGGCACCCCGGCTGGGGATGATCTTCGCCGAGTAGACGTCCTTGTCGGAGGTCTTGTCCAGGCTGCGCTCGAAGTAGACACCCGGGCTGCGGACCAGTTGGGAGACGACGACCCGCTCGGTGCCGTTGACGATGAAGGTGCCGCGGGGGGTCATGAGCGGGAAGTCGCCCATGAAGACCGTCTGGCTCTTGATCTCGCCGGTGGAGTTGTTGATGAACTCCGCGGTGACGAAGAGCGGGGCGGAGTAGGTCATGTCCTTCTCCTGGCACTCCTCGACGGAGTACTTCTGCTCCTCGAACCGGTGGTCGCGAAAGCTCAGCGACATGGAGCCGGAAAAGTCCTCGATCGGGGAGATCTCCTCGAAGATCTCCTCCAGACCGGAGGTGGTGGGGATATCGTTGCGTCCATCGGCCTGGGCGGCGGCGACACGCGCCTGCCAGGCCTCGTTGCCAAGGAGCCAGTCAAAGCTCTCCGTCTGGAGGGCAAGCAGGTCGGGCACCTCGAGGGGCTCCCGGATCTTGGCGAAGCTCAGGCGGCCGGAAGCCGTTCGAGCGGTGGAGACAGTCTTCTTCGCAGTGCGCGAGGCAGCCAAGGATGGGTCCTTCCACGGGCCTTAAAATTGTGCGGCGGTCAAGCGAGCCCAGGACCGGCACTCAGTAGCGTCCGTGAGGTGCGGCGCCCGCAAACGAGGAGGATGCGGCGCGGCAAAGTGCTCATGGGTCGACTGGGGGCAGGTGCAGGGTAGCGCAAAGTAACACTTTACCGCCTCAAGGGCCCGTCGTCCAATCCTGGTCACGACGGGTCGTCCGGGGCTAGTTGGGCCGACGTCGGGAGCGGCCGCGCTCCCGGTGTTCTCGGCACCGCCACGGGCGGTTGCTCCCCACGATGGTGCGCCCTGACCGGCCTCGACGTCAAGCCGGACACACCTTCCCCGCCATTCCCGCGGGCGGTGGCAGGTGCTGGCAGCGGGCCGGGGGCGCACACGACCGCGGGCGGGGCCGCATACCCGGTAGGCATGTGGCCCCGCCCGTGGCGGAGGTGAAGCGTCCCGGGCGGCGCACCGCCCGGGAAGGGCTCACTTGACGGTGACGGTCGCGCCGGCGCCCTCGAGCTGCTCCTTGGCCTTGTTCGCGGCCTCCTTGTCGACCTTCTCCAGGACCGCCTTGGGAGCGCCGTCCACGAGGTCCTTGGCCTCCTTCAGCCCCAGGGAGGTCAGCGCACGGACCTCCTTGATGACCTGGATCTTCTTGTCGCCGGCGGCCTCGAGGACGACGTCGAACTCGTCCTGCTCCTCCTCCGCGGCGGCGTCGCCACCGCCAGCGGCGGGACCGCCGGCGGCCGCGACGGCGACCGGGGCGGCGGCGGTGACCTCAAAGGTCTCCTCGAAGGCCTTGACGAACTCGGACAGCTCGATCAGGGTCATCTCCTTGAACTGGTCAAGGAGCTCCTCGGTGCTCAGCTTCGCCATGATGGGCGTTCCTTCCTAGTTGGTGCCGTGAGTGGCGTTGTGGTGGTGCGCTGATCGCTTGTGGCGCTCAGCTCTCGTCGCCACCCTCGGCGACGTCGGTGGGAGCCTCGGCGTCAGCCTCGGCAGGGGTGGCCTCGGCGTCAGCCTCGGCGGGAGCGTCCTCGGACGCGGGGAGCGGACCGCCCTGCTCCTCGACCTTCGCGCGCAGCTGGTCGACCACCCGGGCGGTGGCGGACAGCGGTGCGGCGAACAGGCCGACGGCCTTGGACAGGTTGCCCTTCATGGCACCTGCCAGCATGGCCAGCAGAACCTCGCGGGACTCGAGGTCCGCGAGCTTGGTGATCTCTTCGGGGCTCAACGGCTTGCCGTCGAGGACACCCGCCTTGATGACCAGGGCCGGGTTGGCCTTGGCGAAGTCACGCAGACCCTTGGCCGCCGCCACCGGGTCACCGGTGACGAAGGCGATGGCCGTGGGTCCAACCAGGTGCTCGTCGAGGCCGGTGATGCCGGCCTCGGCAGCAGCACGCTTGGTCAGCGTGTTCTTCACCACGGCGTAGGTGGCGTGCTCACGCATCGAGGTGCGCAGCTCGGTGATCTGACTCACCTTGAGCCCGCGGTACTCCGTCAGCACGGCCGCGCCCGAGCTGCGGAACATCTCCGTCAGCTCGACGATGGCTGCTGCCTTCTGGGGCGTCGCCATATGGCCTCCTTTACGTCGTGGTGCCGGCTACCCCCTGGCCCGGCACGACAAAAGCCCCGGCGCAGGCGCACCGGGGCTCGACATGCTGCATACACGGGGTATGCGTCGTGCTGGTCACCTACGCTGGTCGCCCTTGTCGTGGGAACCTTCGGCCGACGCGATCCGCAGTTTGCACTCCGGGCACGCCGACAACCGGCGGTCTGTGGGTAGAGCCCCAGACTACGGCATCCCCTCCCCCACCCAAAATCGCGGACGTTCCGCGACCAGCGTGCCCTCTGCCCATCGTGCCGGCCCCCCGGGGGCCGACGCCTGTCCACCCTTAGGGCAACAGGGGCAGGGCAGTGCAGGATGAACCGGTGACCTCCTCCCCCTCCGTGCGCTGGTTCCATCGCCTTGTGGACGCCCATCCCGAGGCTGAGCGCGAGTTCGGTGGTGCGCAGCGGGTGGCCACCGGCGGCCTGCGGCTGATCGGCGCTAACGCGCTGCAGAGTGCCGGGGACCAGGTCGTCAACGCCAAGACCGTGCTGCCCTGGCTGTTCTCGGTCCTGGGGGCGCCGGCGGCCCTGGTGGCGCTACTGGTCCCCATCCGGGAGTCCGGGTCGATGCTCCCGCAGGCGGCGTTCACCCCGTGGGTGCTGCGTGCCCCGCGGCGCACGCGGGTGTGGATGCTGGGCGCCTCGGTGCAGGGGGTCAGCGTGCTGGCCATGGCCGCTGTCGCCCTGACGCTCACCGGTGCCCTCGCCGGGGTCGCGGTGCTGGCCGCGCTGGCCGTCTTCGCGGTCGGGCGGGCGCTGTGCTCGATCGCCAGCAAGGACGTCCAGGGTCGGGCCGTGCCCAAGGGCCAGCGGGGGCAGGTGACCGGGATCGCGACGGCGGTCTCGGGCGTGATCGCGGTGGGCGTGGGGGTGCTGCTGCACCTGCTCGGGCCCAACCTCAGCGCCGGGGCCCTCGCCGCCTTCCTGACCGCCGCGGCCCTGACCTGGTTCGTCGGGGTCCTCGTCTACGCCGGGATTCCCGAGGACGCCCCCGACGCCGTGGCCAGGGCGCAGCGCGAGCCCTGGCTGCGCGACCTGGTCGACCTGGTGCGGCAGGACGCGGCCTTCCGGCACTTCGTCGCGGCCCGGGCTCTCCTGCTCGTCTCGGCCCTGGCCCCGCCCTTCCTGGTCACCCTGGCCGTGGCCCAGGGCAGCTCGCTGCTGGCCGGGCTCGGCTCGTTCGTCATCGCCCAGGGCATCGCCTCGGTGCTCGGCGGACGGGTCTTCGGCCGCTGGTCGGACCGGTCCAGCCGGCGGGTGATGACCTACGGGTCGGTGGTGGCCTCGCTCACCGTGCTGGCCGTGGTGGCCGTGGTGCTCTTGGCCCAGCCGGGCCTGGTCGTGCCGGGCCTGGTCGCCGGCTACTTCGTCATCAGCCTCGTCCACGTCGGGGTCCGGGTGGCCCGCAAGACCTACGTCATCGACCTGGCCGAGGGTGACCAGCGCACGCGCTACGTCGCCGTGGCCAACACCGCGATGGGCGTCATCCTGCTGGTGACCGGCGCGGTCAGCGCTGGCCTGGCCACCTTCGGCGAGCTCCCGGCCCTGGTCTTCCTGGCCGTGCTGGGCCTGGTCGGCGCCGCGGTCAGCTGGCGCCTGCCGGAAGTCTCGCGCACCGCCTGAGGAATCACCCCCGCGCGCGTGGTCTGCTCGGCACAACGTGGGGTCAAGGTTGTGCTGAGGAATCACCCCCTCGCGCGTGGTCTACTCGGCACAACGTGGGATCAAGGTTGTGCGCCTTGGCCTGACCGGGCGATGCTGCCCATTGCGGTCCTGTCCCTGCCCGCCAGCAGCGTTTCCGGCCGCGCGGCAGCAGCGTTGCAGGGCGGTGCCCCCGAGCCCTTCGCTCTACGGGCCCTGCGCGCCTGCAGCCTCAGGCCGTGGCCCGCGCCGCAGCCTCGGCCCGGGCGATGGCGGCCAGGATCTTCTGCCGCACCAGTCGAGAGTTCACCAGATCACCCCAGGTCAAACGCACGACCTCGTAGCCCAGCGCACGCAGAGCGTCCTCCCGCAGCTTCTCGGTATGCAGCGCGTCGGGGTGGCCGTACTTGATCCTGCCGTCGAACTCGATGAGCACCGCCCAGCGGCCCAGCTTGAGGTCGGCATACACCGTCCGGTCGCCGAGGTCCACGGGGAACTGCAGCAGGAGCGGGCCGAACCCCAGCAGCTGCAGCAGCCATCGTGACCGGCTCTCCCCGACCGACTCGCTGCGCCCATCAGCCAGCTGCGCCACCTCGTGCACCACGCGGGTGGCGGTGCCGAATCCCTCCTGCAACGCACGCTCGATGTCCTCCTCGACCAGGGCGTGCGCCAGCCCCTGCCGCTCGCCCGTGTCCTTGCGGTCCCTCGTCTCCGCCTGGTGCAGCACGCCGTCGAGACACACGAGGCCGGCCTCGGCCCCGTGCAGGGCCGCCACCTGCAGTGCGGCTAGCGCTGGCCGGACGACGTGCAGGCCGTCGACGGTGACGAGCCAGTCCACCTCGACCGGACGGTGGACGAAGATCGTGTCGTCGTGGCGGCCTCGTCCCCCGTCGAACCGGACCAGATGCACTAGGCCGTCGTCGCCAAAGTACGGGAGGCCGTGCATCATCAGCGCGCTCTCGTGACTCAACGCGTGATGCCCACCGGGATCGGCCGCCAAGCTGCGGCCCACCGCTCGAGCCTGCAGCTCCGCCCGCTCCCAGGCGGTGGCGCCTGCGAAGGCACGGCCCAGCACGAACGACCCCCGGCGCACCCGCACCAGCACCTTCGCCCGCACCAGCGCGTCCACGGTATGCCGGGTCACGCCCGGCAGCGCCGTGAGCTGGACGCCGCTGGCCACCCCGCCCTGGGCCTCCATCAGCGCCACGATCGCAGTCTCCATGAGCCGCAGTCTGCAGCCCGGGCCAGACTGCGGCTCTGGGTTGTCCACAGGCATGACCATCGATTCCGCGAGGCCTGGATCCCAGGTTCTGCGCAAGGCACAACGCGTTTGACGGTGAACCCTCACCACAACTGGGATCAAGAGAATGCGGCGCCCAGGACAGCGACAGGCCCCCGACCGCGATCCGGTCGGGGGCCTGTCGTGGCTCACGGAGCGAGGGAGGTCGCCCGTGGCTCAGTGCAACGGGGTGGCGCTCACTCCGAGGAGGGGTCCACGATGCTGCCCACGCGGGCTGGGTCCACCGGGATCCCGGGGCCCATCGTCGTGCTGACGGTAGCCTTGGTGACGTAGCGGCCCTTGGAGGAGGACGGCTTCAGCCGCAGGATCTCGTCGATCGCCGCGCCGTAGTTCTCCACCAGCTTGGCCTCGTCGAAGGATGCCTTGCCGATGATGAAGTGCAAGTTGCTGTGCTTGTCGACGCGGAACTCGATCTTGCCGCCCTTGATTTCAGTCACGGCCTTGGCGGTGTCCATCGTCACGGTGCCGGTCTTGGGGTTGGGCATCAGGCCTCGGGGACCCAGGATCTTGCCCAGACGACCGACCTTGCCCATCAGGTCCGGGGTGGCCACGACGGCGTCGAAGTCGGTCCAGCCGCCACCGATCCGCTCGATCAGGTCATCGGAGCCGACGTGGTCGGCGCCGGCCGCGCGGGCGGCCTCGGCCTTGTCACCGTTGGCCAGCACGACCACGCGGGCGGTCTTGCCGGTGCCGTTGGGCAGGTTGACGGTGCCGCGGACGAGCTGGTCGGCCTTGCGGGGGTCGACGCCGAGCCGCAGGGCGACCTCGAGCGTCGAGTCGTACTTGGTGGAGGCGGTCTCCTTGGCCAGGCGGACAGCCTCGCGGGGGGCGTAGAACTTGCCCTCCTCGATCTTGTCAGCCGCGGCGCGGTAGGCCTTGCTGCGCTTCATGATGACTCCTTGGTGTTCTCGTGGGAGCTGTGGTCGGACGGGCCAGCGCAGGCCCTGCCACAGGCGGGACGGTGAGGTCGCTCGACCCGAGCCGTCCCTGGCGAGGTATGCCGTCCGCCGGGCGGACGGCATACCGCACCTGATCAGGGGGTGTTGATGCCCATCGAGCGGGCAGTGCCGGCGATGATCCGCTTGGCCATGTCCACGTCGATGGCGTTGAGGTCCTTCATCTTCATCTCGGCGATCTCGGTGAGCTGCTGGTCGGTCAGCGAGGCGACCTTGGTCTTGTGCGGCTCGCCCGAGCCCTTGGCGACGCCGGCAGCCTTTTTGATCAGCTCGGCAGCCGGGGGGGTCTTGGTGACGAAGGTGAACGAGCGGTCCTCGTAGACCGTGATCTCGACGGGGATGACGTTGCCACGCTGGGACTCCGTCGCGGCGTTGTAGGCCTTGACGAACTCCATGATGTTGACGCCGTGCTGACCCAGCGCGGGGCCAACGGGCGGGGCGGGCGTGGCCGCGCCGGCCTGGATCTGCAGCTTGATAAAGCCGGAGACCTTCTTCTTGGGGGGCATGGGTGTCTCTTCCTGGTTATGGGCCGACGCCGTGGGCGATGACCCGGTTGCATGCCCCGGACCGGACGGGCTGGGGCGCGATCGCGGCTCGAGCTAGAGCTTGGCGACCTGGTTGTAGGACAGCTCGACGGGGGTCTCGCGGCCGAAGATGGAGACCAGCACCTTGAGCTTGTTGCTCTCGGGCAGGATCTCGGAGATGGTGGCGGGCAGAGTCTCGAACGGACCCTCCATGACGGTGACCGACTCGCCGACCTCGAAGTCGATCTGCGGCGCGCCGGCGGGCAGTTTGAACCCGGCCGCGTCCTCGCCCTTGGCCTCGGGGGTTGCGGGAGTCTCGAAGACCGGGGCCAGCATGGAGACGACCTCGTCGATCAACAGCGGCACCGGCTGGTGGGCGTTGCCGACGAAGCCGGTCACGCCGGGGGTGTGCCGCACGGCGCCCCACGACTCATCGGTGAGCTCCATCCGGACCAGCACGTAGCCGGGCATCCGCACGCGGCGGACCTGCTTGCGCTGGCCGTTCTTGATCTCGGTCACCTCCTCCATGGGGACCTCCACCTCGAAGATGTAGTCCTCCATGTTGAGGCTGGTGATCCGGGTCTCCAGGTTGTGCTTGACCCGGTTCTCGTAGCCGGCGTAGGAGTGGATGACGTACCAGTCGCCGAACCTGCCGCGCAGGTTCTCCTTGAACTCCTCCAGGGGGTCGACCGGCTCCTCAGCGGCCTCCTCCTCCGCGGGCTCTTCGTCGGCGGCGTCATCTGCGGTCTGTGCCGCCGGCGCCTCGGTGGTGATGTCGTCGGCCTCGCCGTAGACCTCATCCTCCACGTCGGTCGGGGCGGCCTCGTCGGTCTCGACGGCACCGTCGAATCGCTCGGCGGCCTCCAGGTCGGCGTCCTGGACGGACTGCTCGGCCGTGACCTCGTCGTGGTCGGGGGTCTGCTCGGACATGCCCTACTTCCTCATGTGATCGATGCGTGCCGGCGTCGAGCGCCGGCAACGGGGTGCGTGGCTCAGCCCGCGAAGACGAGGGCGACGAGCCGCTGGAAGACTTGGTCCATGCCGAAGATGAAACCGATCATCACCACGACGAAGACGAAGACGACGATCGTGTAGGTGATCAGCTCCTGCCGCGTCGGCTGGACGACCTTGCGCAGCTCGGCCATGACCTGGGCGACGAACGTCGCCGGTCGCGGCGGCTGGCCAGAGCCAGGCTGGTTGCGCGCGACACCCTCGGTGTCGTGAGCCGGGTTCGCCACGGATCGCCTTCCTTGTCTGCAGGTCATGTGGTCGCGACCACATACCGATCCGGTATGTCGTGCCGCTCGCGCAGGGCATGAGGGACTCGAACCCCCAACCGCCGGTTTTGGAGACCGGTGCTCTACCAATTGAGCTAATGCCCTTCACCGGGTGTCCCGCGCTCGCCCGCCGTTGGGGGGCAGGCTCACGCACGGTGCGAACACCCGAAGTGGCAGTCTACGGGACGGTACGGACTGGTGCAAAGATGGTCCACGTGAGCGAGCACACGCAGAAGACCCGTATCTCCCGCCGGATCGGCGCGATCGCCGAGTCGGCCACCCTGGCTGTTGACGCCCGAGCCAAGGAGCTCAAGGCGCAGGGCCGGCCGGTGATCGGCTTCGGCGCGGGTGAGCCCGACTTTCCGACACCCGACTACATCGTGCAGGCGGCGATCGAGGCGGCCCACAACCCGGTCAACCACCGTTACTCCCCCGCAGGCGGCCTGCCGGACCTCAAGGCCGCGATCGTCGCCAAGACCGCCCGGGAGTCCGGGTATGACGTGGAGCCGGCCCACGTGCTGGTGACCAATGGCGGCAAGCAGGCGGTCTACAACACCTTCGCCACCCTGCTCGACCCGGGCGACGAGGTGATCCTGCCCGCGCCGTACTGGACCACCTATCCCGAGGCGATCCGGCTGGCCGGCGGCGAGCCGGTCGAGGTGTTCGCCGGCAGCGACCAGGGTTACCTGGTGACCGTGGAGCAGCTGGAGGCAGCCCGCACCGAGCGGACCAAGGTCCTGCTCTTCTGCTCCCCCTCCAACCCGACCGGGGCCGTCTACCCCCCGGAGCAGGTCGAGCAGATCGGCCGCTGGGCACTGGAGCACGGCATCTGGGTGGTCACCGACGAGATCTACGAGCACCTCGTCTACGACGGTGGGCAGGCACCGTCCGTGCGGTCCGTGGTGCCCGAGCTCGCGGACACCTGCGTGGTGCTCAACGGGGTGGCCAAGACCTATGCGATGACCGGCTGGCGGGTGGGCTGGATGATCGGCCCCAAGGACGTCATCAAGGCCGCGACCAATCTGCAGAGCCACGCGACCTCCAACGTCGCCAACGTCTCCCAGCGCGCGGCGATCGCGGCACTGGCGGGCTCGTTGGAGGCCGTGGACACGATGCGGGCGGCGTTCGACCGCCGGCGGGCCACCATGGTCGAGATGCTGAGCGCCATCGAGGGCGTGCACTGCCCGATGCCGCAGGGTGCGTTCTACGCCTACCCCAACATCGAGGGGGTGCTCGGCCGGACGATCCGCGGCCGCACCCCGCAGACCAGCACCGAGCTGGCCGAGATCATTCTCGACGAGGTCGAGGTGGCGGTCGTGCCGGGCGAGGCCTTCGGCCCCTCGGGTTACCTGCGGCTGTCCTACGCGCTGAGCGACGACGACCTCATCGAGGGCGTCAGCCGGATCCAGACGCTCCTGGCGAAGACCCGCTGACCGACCGGACGCGCGCCCCGGCCTGCGGAGCGCGCGTCCGGTCGGGCCGGGAGCTCAGGTCAGTCCGTGCCGAACTCCATCGCGGCCCAGTCCAGTGCTTCCTCCTCGTCCTCGGTCGGGCCGACCCCTCCGGCGATGCGGTCTGCGCCGCCGGGGGTCAGCTCGCCGACCAGCGAGGTGGTAGCCAGACCCATCGCGGAGGCAGCGGCGCCGCCGGCGCCCAGCAGGCCCATCCCGACATACTGCTCCAGCCGGGCGCGGGAGTCGGCGATGTCCAGGTTGCGCATGGTGAGCTGGCCGATCCGGTCGGTCGGCCCGAAGGCGGCGTTGGTCACCCGCTCCATCGACAGCTTGTCCGGGTGGTAGGAGAAGGTCGAGCCGTCCGTGGAGACGATCGTGTAGTCGTCCCCGCGCCGCAGTCGCAGCGTCACCTCACCGGTGACGGCGGAGGCCACCCAGCGCTGCAGGGACTCCCGGATCATCAGGGCCTGCGGGTCCAGCCAGCGGCCCTCGTAGAGCAGCCGACCGAGCACTCGGCCCTGGTTGTGGTAGGCGGCGATGGTGTCCTCGTTGTGGATGGCGTTGACCAGCCGCTCGTAGACGATGTGCAACAGCGCGATCCCCGGAGCCTCGTAGATCCCGCGCGACTTGGCCTCGATGATCCGGTTCTCGATCTGGTCGGCCATCCCCAGCCCGTGCCGACCCCCGATCTCGTTGGCCCGCATCACCAGCCGCACCGAGTCGCCACCGAAGTCCTCGCCGTTGATCGCCACCGGCCGGCCGTGCTCGAAGGCCACGGTCACCGTCTCGGCCGGGATGTGCTCCGCCTCGTCCCAGAACGCCACGCCCATGATCGGCTCGACGATCTCCATCGAGGTGTCCAGGTGCTCCAGCGTCTTGGCCTCGTGGGTGGCACCCCAGATGTTGGCGTCGGTGGAGTAGGCCTTCTCCTGGCTGGCGCGGTAGGGCAAGTCGCGCTGCGAGAGCCACTGGCTCATCTCCTCGCGCCCGCCGAGCTCGTCGACGAAGGCCTCGTCGAGCCAGGGCTTGTAGATGCGCAGGTTGGAGTTGGCCAGCAGCCCGTAGCGGTAGAACCGCTCGATGTCGTTGCCCTTGAAGGTGGAGCCGTCGCCCCAGATGTTGACGTCGTCCTCCTTCATCGCCTTGATGAGCATGGTGCCGGTCACGGCCCGGCCCAACGGGGTGGTGTTGAAGTAGGTGCGGCCACCGGAGCGCAGATGGAAGGCGCCGCAGGCCAGGGCGACCAAACCCTCCTCGACCAGCTCGGCCCGGCAGTCCACCAGGCGGGCGATCTCCGATCCGTACTGTCGCGCGCGGCCGGGCACGGTCTCGATCTCCGGCTCGTCGTACTGACCGATGTCTGCCGTGTAGGTGCAGGGCACGGCGCCCTTCTCACGCATCCACGCCACCGCGACCGAGGTGTCGAGACCGCCGGAGAAAGCGATTCCGACCCGTTCACCGACGGGGATGCTCGTCATGACTTTGGACATACGGTGAGTGTATGCGGTCAGTCGCATAGATATACAAACGGCTGGTCAGCCCGGTAGGAACGGGCGGCGAGCCGCTGCCGCCTGGCGGCGGGCGACGGTCAGGTCACGTCTCGACGTAGCGTTGTGCGACTTGGCATCGGAAGGGGTCCCCGTCGAAGTAGAGCTCGCGCGGCGACCCCCAGGCACGGCGGGCGTCGCCTGCGACGGCGTCTCGCACCGCGTCGAAGGAGCGCAGGATCGTGGGGAACTGGACCTCGCCGAACGGCACGTCGACGAAGAACTCCATTCCTTCAGGCTCGATGCCGTCGGCCTTAGCGCGGTCGACGATGGGCACACGGACTTCGATCGGCCCGTCCGACTCCCAGCTGACCTCGCCGTGGTATACGACGATGAGCGGCTGGCCAGGGTCGAAGCTCGCTCCGGCGCGTTGGACGAGTGCGGCAGCGGTTCGCTCAATGTGCGAGGGAAGGTCGGCCGCCGTCGTCCGAAGTGTGCGTGAGATGAACGCCCAGGGCTTCACCAGGCGGCTGCGCACGGTCGGCATGCTCTCCGGCGACTGCTGGTCGGCAGGGGCGCTCGCCAGGTCGTCGAGCAGCGCGACAGCGCGTTCGTGCGCGCGAGTGATCTCCACCCGGTACGCCTCGATCAGCGCGTGCCGCTGCCCTCCCGTGGCGTCGAGCACCGCGCCGATCTGCTCCAGTGGCATCCCGACGCGGCGCAACAACGCGATCGTCCGCGCCCGCTCGGCCTGGGCTGGCCGGTAGTAGCGGTAGCCCGTGTAGTCATCGACGAGATCCGGAAGGAGGAGGCCTCGCCGCTCGTACAGGCGCAGCGCCTTCGGCGAAAGCCAGGTGAGACGGCTGAACTCCCCGATCGATAGCTTGGCGGCCCCGCTCACTTCAGCAAGTATGCGACTTCGACCGCCCACTTGCTGCGGTCAGGCTCGGTCTGTGGGTCGGTGAGGAACTGCTCGGTGCGCGCTCGCCAGTGGATCCCATCGGCGCGTTCCTCGATCGCCAGTTCCAGTCCCTGCACGCTGGCCCACTGCCACATCTCGCCGTGCACCTGCACCAGGACATCCGGACCACCCTCCGGGCGTGCGGTCAGGTAGCGGCCAGCAGGGATGACGCCGGTTTCGAAGCTCTCCCCGAGCTCGATGCGCGCGGCCACCGGGACCGACACGGTGATGTCCATCGGGTCAGAGACGGTCTGCATCCGGTGGTACTGGTAGATCGGTCCGCCCTGGGGAATCCCGCCGGCCGCCGTGAGAGCGGCATAGATCTGCGGGACATAAGCGTTCACCCGACCCCAATGAGCCAGCTCGCCGGTCGTGGACACACCCACCCAGGCACGCTCAGCGCGATCTTCGATGGTGAAATCAGTCATGGATGATCCTCGGGGTCGCCATCCGACTTTCGGATGGGCCACACCTGATCACAATGCTTGCCCCAAGGTCAGAGTCAACCCCCATCGCGACCTCCGGACACACTGTCCCGCATGCCTGGCCGTCAGTGAGCCGTCAGTGACCTCCTGACGAGCAACACGTAGGCGTAGAAGCCCTCGCACAGGTTGAGCGCTACTCGTCACCGCGGAGCTGGAAGCGCTGCAGGCGCCACCCGGCCCCGCCGACGCCGGCCACCAGCACGAAGAGTGCCGCCACCACGGCATACCCCAGGCCCATGGCCACGCCCAGGTCCAGCTCCGAGAGTGCCTCCGCGAGCCGCTGGGTGATCGCCTGGACCGAGACGTAGCGCAGCCCGGTCAGCAACGAAGCCAACGCCCCCTCGAGGATCAGCACGTAGACGAGCCCGGCGATCATCCCGTGCCGGGTCGCGGCCGAGAACGCGGTGAAGAGGGCGGTGTAGAGCACGGCCCCGATCGCGCCGGCCGCAGCAGAGCCCAGCACCCAGTCGGCCCCCAGTCCGCCGGCGAGCGCGGCCGCCGCCAGCCCGCCCGCGCTGAGCAGCACCGAGACACCGGCTGCGGTCGCCCACTTGGAGACGGCCACGACATACCGGGAGACGGGGGTGGAGAGCAGGTAGACGACCGAGCCGTCGTCGATCTCGGGGCCGAGCACGCCGTTGGCGGCCAGCAGGGCCACAATCGGCACGACGATCCCCAGCCCGATCTCGATGAGGATCGTCTGCCCGCCAACCGGGTCGCCGGTGAGCATCCGCACCACGGCCGCGAGCGCGACCAGGAGCAGGGGCAGCGCCAGCAGCACCAGGCCTCGGCGCTGGCCGACGAGGGCCTGCAGGGCCAGCCGACTGAGGGTGAGGTTCATGACTGCACCAGGTAGGTGAAGACCGACTCCAGCGACTCGTCGGTGGGGGTGAGGTCGCGCACGGTGATCCCGGCGGAGCGGGCCAGCGTGGGCAGGGCGCGGGCGAAGTCACCCATGTCGGTGACCTCGACGTGCACCTCGCTGGTGCCGGTCGGGGTCTCCAGGCTGACGCCGCGCACGCTGGGCTGGCCCATGAGCGCCGCGGCGAGCGCGCGGTCGTCGCTGCTCCGCACCGTGTAGCGGGTGGGCCGGTCGGTCATCAGCCGTCGGATCGCGCCGAAGTCGCCGCTGGCGGCGTGCCGACCAGAGACGACCACCTCGACGTGCCGGGCGATGTGTTCGACCTCCTCCAGGATGTGGCTGGAGAAGAGCACCGTGCGGCCCTGCTCGCCCATCCGGGTCAGCAGCTTCATCAGGTGCATCCGCTGCCGGGGGTCGACCCCGTTGAACGGCTCGTCCAGAAGCAGCACCTGGGGCTCGTGCACCAGCGCGCTGGCGAGCTTGGCCCGCTGACGCATCCCTTTGGAGTAGGTGCTGATCGTCCGATCCGCGGCGCCCTCGAGGTCGACCTCCTCCAGCGCCCGCTGCGTGGCGGCGCGGGGCTCGGACAGCTTATGCAGCTCGGCGTTGGCCTGCACGAACTGCCGGCCGGTGAGGTAGGCGAAGCTGACCTCGCGCTCGGGGACCAGCCCGAGCCTGCGATAGACCTCGACGTTGCGCCAGACCCGCTCACCGTCGAGGGTCATGGTGCCCGCTGAAGGCTCCAGGAAGCCCGACATCAGCGCGATGAGCGTCGACTTCCCGGCCCCGTTGGGTCCGAGCAGGCCGGTGACCCCAGGGCCGATCCTCATCGACACGTCGTTGACCGCGACCACATTGCCGTACCAGCGGCTGACGGAGTCCAGAACCAGCTCGCTCACCGGACCACCTTCCTCATCGGGCACCCCTGTTGCGGTAGCGGCGGACGAGCAGGAGCAGCCCGAGCGCCGCGAGACCCAGGGCGACCAGGAGCATCGCCAGGGCGGTGAGGCTGTCCTCGGGCGGGGCCTCGAACGCGCTGGGTGCGTCGGCCAGACCGTGCTGGGCGGCGTCCACGAGGACGAACGGCGAGAGCAGCCCCAGCCAGGTGGCGATGCCTTGCTGCCCCTGCTCGTTGGCCACCTCCTGCAGCACCGCGGTCATGCCGAGCCCGAACAGCAGCACGACGATGGAGCCACCGATCGCGAGGCCGCGCCGCAGGGTGAGGCTGGAGACCACGGCCCCCACGGTGGCCAGCAGGATGGCCAGCAGCACGGCACCGGCCATTGCCACCAGCCATCGGGGCAGTTCCTCGGTGAAGTCGGCACCGGCCGCCAGCCCGCCGATGAACATCAGCACCAGCGGGGTGATGACGAAAGCCAAGATCGCCAGCACCAGCGAGGCCCAGCGGACCAGCGCGAAGGTGGCCGACCCCAGGGGGCGGGCCAGGTAGAGGCTGATCACCCCCGAGCGCAGGTCCCGGGTGAAGAGCACCGGCGCCTGGGCGGCGACGAAGAGGATGACGAAGAAGGAGGTCGTCTGCTGGTAGCCGGCGTAGTCGAGCAGCTCAGAGCTGAACCCGAGGAAGCTGACGATCCCGACCAGCACCAGGGCCGGCACCAGGGTCATGAACAGCAGCGCGAACGGCAGCACCTTGGCCTTGCCGGAGCGGCCGAAGCCGAACGTGGACAGCGCCCCGTGCCGCAGCAGCCCGGCGACGATGCCCCACCTGCCCTGGCGCGGGCCGCGGTAGGGGCGATAGCCGATGTCGTGGATGACGCTGCCGCGCCCGTCGGTGGTCATGGGGCCACCTCCTCGCGGAAGACGTCCTCGAGCCTGCCGGTCTCCGGCTGCACCCGCACCAGCCCCAGCCCGAGGTCAGCGGCGGTGTCGCGGACGATGTCGCGCAGCCGGTCGCGAGCGGCGAGCGCCTCCATCCCGCCCGCGGGCGCCTCGTCCAGCGCATCCGCACCCTGCACCCTCACCGGGTCGATCTCGATCAGGCCTCCGCGCGGCCGGCAGGACAGGCCCCGGGCTGCCAGCCCCTGGCCCATCCGGGTCTGCGGGTCGGCGCCGTCCGCACCGTGGTCCCCGAGGACCTCGACGAGGACCACGCCGGTGTCGCCCAGGAAGGCCTGCGTGGCCTGGGAGCGGAGCAGGTGGCCGCCGTCCAGGACCACCACATGGTCGCTGATCCGCTCCAGCTCTCCCAGCAGGTGGGAGGTGACCAGGACCGGGATGCCGAAGTCGTGGCCGATCCGGCGCACCAGGGACAGCATGTCGTCGCGGGCCGCAGGGTCCAGTCCGTTGGTCGGCTCATCGAGCATCACCAGCCGGGGGTCGTGCACGAGCGCCTGCGCAAGCTTGGCGCGCTGCTTCATCCCGGTGGAGTAGCCACCCATGAGGCGGTAGCGCTCCTCGGCCAGCCCCACGTGCCGGAGCACGTCGGCGGCCCGCTCGCGCGCCGCTGCCGCGGGCAGCCCGGAGACCCGTCCCATGTGCACGACGAAGTCGATGGCGCGCATGTCGGGGGGCAGGCAGTCGTGCTCGGGCATGTAGCCGACCGCCTCGCGGATCTGCATCCCCTGCGTGCGGATGTCGTGCCCCAGCACCTGCGCCCCGCCGGAGGTGGGCGTGAGCAGGCCCAACAGGATCTTGATCAGCGTCGACTTGCCTGCGCCGTTGGCGCCGACCAGACCGGTGACCCCGTCCCCGATCTCCACGCTCAGGTCGCTGAGCGCAGCGACCTGACCGGCGCCGTAGCGCATCCCGAGCGCCTGTGTCTGGATCACCCCCACGGGTCGACTCTAGCCCCGCCAGGGGCCGGACCGACAGTGGGGTTACCACCCGAACCCCGCCGTCTAAGGTGGGGCCATGCCAGGCCGCACGCGCTCCGTCCACGCGCTGCCGAAGGCCCACCTGCACCTGCACTTCACCGGGTCGATGCGGGTGCATACCGTGCGGGAGATGGCCGACAAACATGGTCTGCGGCTGCCGCCTGCGCTCACGTCCCAATGGCCGCCGCAGCTCTCGGCCCGGGACGAGCGCGGCTGGTTCCGCTTCCAACGGCTCTACGACTCCGCCCGCGCCTGCGTCCAGGACGAGGAGGACCTGCGCCGCATCGTGCGCGAAGCGGCCGAGGACGACGCCGCCGAGGGCTCGCGCTGGCTGGAGCTGCAGGTGGACCCCACCACCTACGCCCCCTTCGTCGGGGGGCTGACCCCGGCGACGGAGATCATCCTGGACGAGGCCCGCCTCGCGAGCGGAACGACCGGCACCCAGGTCGCCATCGTCATCGCCGCCAGCCGGATGCGACACCCGCTGGAGGCGCGGACCCTGGCGCGGCTGGCCTCCCAGCACGCTGGCTACGGGCCGGGCTCGGTCGTCGGCTTCGGGCTGTCCAACGACGAGCGCCGCGGGCTGACCAGCGAGTTCGAGGCCGCCTTCCGGATCGCCCGGCGGGCCGGCCTGGCCAGCGTCCCGCACGCCGGGGAGCTGCTCGGCGCGGACCATGTGCAAGTTGCCCTGGACCATCTTGATCCGCACCGGCTGGGCCACGGGGTGCGCGCCGTCGACAACCCCGAGGTGCTGCGCCGGGTGGTGGAGAAGGACATCACCCTGGAGGTGTGCCCGGGCAGCAACGTCGCCCTCGGCGTCTACCGGACCCTGGCTGACGTCCCGCTCCCCCGGCTGCTGGACGCCGGGGCGAAGGTGGCGCTCGGTGCCGACGACCCGTTGCTCTTCGGGACCCGTCTGACTGACCAGTACCTCTCAGCCCGGAAGGACCACGGTCTGTCCGACGAGGTGCTGGCCGACCTGGCCCGGGCCTCGATCGAGGGCTCCCGGGCCCCAGCGGATGTGCGGCGCGAGGTGCTGCAGGGCATCGACGAGTGGCTGACCGCCACGCCCGCCTGAGGAGCGCCGGCGACCGGACCAGCGGCAACGACGTCGGTCGCGCGCTCAGCGTGGCAGCGCCGCCGGCTCAGAGCTCGAGGCCGACCAGCACCGGCTCGTTGACCAGCCGCACGCCGAAGGCCTGCTCCACCCCGTCGCGCACCTCGCGGGCCAGCGCGAGCAGGTCCTCGGCCCGGGCGGGGCCCCGGTTGGTCAGGGCCAGGGTGTGCTTGGTGGACAGGCCGGCGGGGGCGCCCTCCAGCGTGCGGTAGCCCTTGGTGAAACCGGCCTTGTCGATCAGCCAGGCCGCCGAGGTCTTGACCTGGGTCTCGTCGGTGGTGGGGAACTGCGGCGGGACCGGTCCGTCGGGGCCGAGCCGGCGCCGGGCCTGCTCGGTGACCTGCTCCATCTGCTCCCGGGTCAGGATCGGGTTGGTGAAGAACGAGCCGCAGGACCAGGTGTCGTGGTCGTCCGGGTCCAGCACCATGCCGCGCCGGCGGCGTTGCTCCAGCACCGCCTCCCGGGCCGCGGCAAGCGGCACCCGATCACCGACCTTGACGCCCAGACCCGTCGCGAGGTCGGCATACCCGATCGGTTGGGAGAGCTCGGTGGGCCGCAGGGAGAAGGTGACGGTGAGCACGACGTGGCGCGGCGTCACCGCCCCGGCCACGGCGTCGGGACCGACCATCGAGTCCTTGAGCACCGAGTGGCGGTAGGAGAAGCGCAGGTCGCTCGCGAAGAGGGTGCGCACCCGCTGCCCTGCCCGGTCCCAGACCCGGACTGAGGCGATGGTCTGCGCCACCTCCTGGCCGTAGGCGCCGACGTTCTGGACCGGGGTGGCGCCGGTGGCGCCGGGGATGCCCGACAGCGCCTCGATGCCGGACCAGCCCTGCGCACAGGCGTGGGCGACCAGGTCGTCCCAGTCCTCCCCCGCCGCCACGGTGGCGCTCACGCCGCCGCAGGCGCTGGCCTGCGGGACCTCGAGGCCGCTGGTGCGGACCAGCACGACCGTCCCGGGGAAGCCCTCGTCGGCGACCAACAGGTTGGAGCCGCCGCCGACGACGAGCAGCTGCTCTCCCGCCTCGTCCACCTCGCGGACCGCCTCGATCAGCTCGGCCTCGGTGGTCGCCGTCACCCACCGTCGCGGCGGACCGCCGGCGCGGATGGTGGTGAGCTCGGACAAGGACCGATGTGCGGCAGTACCCGCTCCGGCGGAGCCGCCACGGGGGGGCACGGCAGAGCCCCTGGTTGACGTCATACCCGGACCACGGCCTGGCAGCGGCCGAGGACCTTGTCCTCGCCACAGGTGGCCGTGATCGCGATCGTCTCGGTGTCGGCGTCCTCGTCCCGCTTGGTCACCGTGCCCTCCACCCGGACCTCGACGGTCTCGCCCTCGGGGACGACGACCATGCCGGTGAACCTGGTCTGGCAGGACAGCACGCGCCCGGGGTCGCCGCCGACGTAGGCAGTGACGACGTCCAGGGCCGCCCCCATCGTCCACATGCCGTGCGCGATGATGTCCGGGAGCCCGACGGAGCGGGCGACGTCGGCGTCCTGGTGGATCGGGTTCTGGTCGCCCGAGGCGTCGGCGTAGGCGACCAACCGGGCCCGGTCGACGGTGACGGTGCGGACCAGGGCGGCGGAGTCGGCGGCCGGCGCGCTCATCAACCTTCCCCCCTCACCACGATCGTGGAGCGCACCGTGGTCACCGGCCGCCCTTCGTCATCGGCCAGCTCGACCCGGGTAGAGACCATCCCGTTGCCTCCTGCCTCCCGCATCCGGTCAACGTGCAACACACCCTTCAGGACGTCGCCGGCGACGATCGGGCGGTGGTGGACGAAGGTTTCCTCACCGTGGACCACGCGGGCGAAGTCGATCCCGGCTTCCGGGTCACCCACCAACTGTGCCTCGCACTGCTGGGCCAGGCGCACGGCGAAGGTGGTGGGCGCGACGACATCGGCATAACCCAGCGCCTGCGCCGCCGACTGGTCACGGTGAGCCGCGCCGGTCGCACCGACCGCGTCGGCGAAGGCGACGATCTCCTCGCGGGTGACGGTGAACGGGCCGGCGGGCGGGTACTCCCGGCCGGCGTAGTCCGCGTTGATGGGCATACGCATCAGACTAACCGGCGAGCGGCGCCCCCGGCGCACGCCTGACGGCGCACGTCCTGACCTCAGCGACGGACGACGAAGGCCGCCACCCAGAGGGGTGACGGCCTTGCCTGTTCGAGCCTCGCGTCAGCGGGTCTCGCGGTGCGCGGTGTGCTTGCCGCAGCGCGGGCAGAACTTCGCCATCTCGAGCCGGTCGGGGTTGTTCCGACGGTTCTTCTTGGTGATGTAGTTGCGCTCCTTGCACTCCGTGCACGCCAAGGTGATCTTGGGGCGGATGTCGGTGGACTTGGCCACGGTGCAACCTGCTCTCGGGATTCGGGGTGGATCTGCGGGTGGTAGCGGGAGCGGGGCTCGATCCCGCGACCTCACGATTATGAGTCGTGCGCTCTAACCAGCTGAGCTATCCCGCCTCGGGAGGCCACCTTGTGGGTGGGCCTGCCAGAGCCCCCAAACGGAATCGAACCGTTGACCTTCTCCTTACCATGGAGACGCTCTACCGACTGAGCTATAGGGGCCTGCTGTCAGTCCTGCTCGGGCCTAGGACCCCGCAGGCAGCGAGAAGCAACTTTACACGGGCGTCGTGGCGCAGACAAAATCGTTGGCGCCGGGCCGGTTAAGGCATCGTCGTGCGCGGGCCGACCTGCATGGTCACGTGCATCCGCTCACCCTCCCGGGAGGTGACGGCCAGGTCGCCGCCGGCGGGCTGCATACCGCCCCGGAGCACCACGGTGGAGGGCAGCAGGACGGGCTTGACGAACTGCGCCTCGACCGTGAACGCCTCCGGCAGGCGGGGCTGCACGGCCGCGAGTGCGCGGGCATGCGTCCACATGCCGTGCGCGATCGCGCGGGGGAAGCCCAGGGCCTTTGCGGTGGCCGCCGTCAGGTGGATCGGGTTGGCGTCACCGGAGACCTTGGCGTAGTCCCGGCCCAGGTCCTTGGGCAGGCGCCAGGTGGCCAGCTCGGTCTCCGGTATCTCGCGTTGCTCGTCCCGGGCGGGGGCCTGATCGCTGCCCTGACCGCGGACCAGGTAGGTCGAGCGCCCCTCCCAGACCACCTCGTCACCGACCCGGGCCTCGCCGTGCAGGTCGACGGTGTGACCCTTGCGGTGCGGGGCCAGGCCGTCGGCCCAGGAGGACAGGGTGAGCGTCTCGTCGACCGTGACCGGCCGGTGCTGCGTCATCGAGTTGGCGACGTGGACCATTCCCATCATCGGGAACGGGAAGGCCTTGTCGGCCATCAGCTGGACCTGCAGCGGGAAGGTCAGCACGTGCAGCCAGGTTATCGGCAGCCGGTCGGACAGGGTGGCGCCGATGACCTCGCAGTAGTCGGCCAGGCGTCGGACGTCCTGCTCGACACCGGTGAGCATCACCCTGCGCCGCGGGAGGCTGCCCCCGGCGCCGGGTCGACCGCGCCCGGTGGCGACCGCCTTGGCGAAGAGCGGGGCGATGCGCGGGCTGGCCTGAAGCAGGTGGACGTCCAGGTCCGGCCCTGGCCCGTCCTGCGGGCCGGGGGCTGGCGTGGTGTCGGTCATGCTCATGCTCCCAACTGGGACTGGCCGCAGACGCGCAGCACCTGGCCGGTGACGGCGGCGGAGGCCGGCTGAGAGAGGTAGCCGATCGCCTCGGCCACGTCGACCGGGCGCCCACCCTGCTGCAGGGAGTTGATCCGGCGCGCCACCTCACGGGTGCCCATCGGCATCCGGGCGGTCATCTCGGTCTCGATGAAGCCGGGGGCCACGGCGTTGACGGTGATGCCGCGCCCGGCCAGCCGCGGGTCGCTGCCCATGGCGCGCACCAGCCCGATGACGCCGGCCTTGGAGGCGGCGTAGTTGGTCTGACCGCGGTTGCCGGCGATGCCCGAGGTGGACGCGACGCCGATGATCCGGCCGCCCTCGTCCAGGCCGCCCGGCAGGTCCGGGGTGAACAGCACCTCGTTCATCCGGATCTGTGCGGTCAGGTTGACCTCCAGCACGCTGGCCCAGCGCTCCTCGTCGGTGTTGGCGAGCAGCTTGTCGCGGGTGATGCCGGCGTTGTGCACGATCGTGTGGATCCGCGCGGCATCCCCAAACCGCTGCGCCACGTGCTCCGCGATCCTTCGCCCGGCGTCGGGGGAGGTGATGTCCAACTGGAGAGCGGTGCCGCCGATCCGGTTGGTCACCGCGGCCAGGCCCTCCCCGCCGGTTGGCACGTCGACCGCCACGACGAGCGCGCCGTCCCGGGCGTAGGTCTCGGCGATCGCAGCGCCGATCCCGCGGCCGGCGCCGGTGACGACGACCACCTGCCCCTCGAACGGACGGGGTGCGGTGATGTCCTCGGACCTGACCGGGGTGGCGGCGGCGCCGACGTGCAGGACCTGGCCAGAGACGTAGGCGGAGCGTCCCTCGAGCAGGAAGGACAGGGTGGAGGCCAGGTCGCTGGGCGTGGTGGCGGTGTCGGTGAGCAGATCGACCCGCACCAGGTTGGCGGTGGCCCCGGCCCGCAGCTCCTTGCCGACGCTGCGGACGATGCCCTCCAGCGCCTGCTGGGCAGCCACTGCGGTGGGCGCGCCGGAGGTCTCCGGCTCGACGCCGACGACGACGACGCGACCGGAGGTCTCCAGGCCCTTCATGGCTGGCCGCAGGAGCCCGCGCACGGCCTCCAGGTCGGCGATCGAGGTGACCTGGGTGGCGTCGACGACGAGCGCGCCGATCGTGGTGGGGTAGGGGGCCGGCACCTCACGGGTGCGGCCCTTGTCGTCGGTCTGGTTCACCCGGGTGTCCGGGGTGTCCATGAGGGCGTCCTGGGGCTCGATGCCCAGCAGGCCCAGCGTGTCCTTGACCAGGTGAGGAGCACCCCCTGCCAGACCCAGCACGACTGGCCCGGTCGGGAGCGCGCGGCCGCGGCGCAGCCGGGCCGCCTGCGGCACGCCCAGCTGCTTGGCCAGGGGGTTGGTGGTCAGCATCTGCATGAGGTCGGCCATGGTCAGCACCCTTCCAGGATCGCGACGACACCCTGGCCGCCGGCGGCACAGATCGAGATGAGCCCACGGCTGCCCGGGCCCTTCTCGTGGAGCATCTTGGCCAGCGTGGCGACGATCCGCCCGCCCGTCGCGGCGAAGGGGTGACCGGCGGCCAGTGAGGAGCCGTTGACGTTGAGCTTGCTGCGGTCGATGGACCCGAGCGGCGCGTCGAGGCCGAGCCGCTCGCGGCAGTACTCCTCCGACTCCCAGGCCTTGAGCACGCTGAGGACGGTGGAGGCGAAGGCCTCGTGGATCTCGTAGTAGTCGAAGTCCTGCAGGCTCAGGCCGTGCCGCTCCAGGAGCCGTGGCACGGCGTACGCACCCGCCATGAGGAGGCCCTCGTCGCCGGAGACGTAGTCGACCGCGGCGACCTCGGCGTCGACGAACCGGGCCAGCTGGGGGAGCCGGTGCGCCTCGGCCCAGTCGCGCGAGCCCAGCAGCACCACGGCGGCACCGTCGGAGAGCGGGGTGGAGTTGCCGGCGGTCATCGTGGCGCCCTCGCCCTTGCCGAAGACCGGAGAGAGAGTGGCCAGCTTCTCCACCGAGGTGTCGGGGCGTAGGCCCTGGTCGCGGGAGAGCTTGAGGAAGCTGGTGGCGAGGTCGTCGAAGAAGCCGGAGTCCCAGGCGCGGGCCAGGTTGTGGTGGCTGGCGGCGGCCAGCTCGTCCTGGGCCTCCCGGCTGATACCCCATTCCTTGGTGGTGCGCGCCTGGTGCTCACCCATCGACAGGCCGGTGCGCGGCTCGGAGTTGCGCGGGGTCTCCGGGGCGAGGTCACCGGGACGGATGGTGGCCAGCGCCTTGATCCGCTGCATGGGGGACCGGGCCGCATTGGCCTTGAGCAAGGCCTTGCGCAGCCCCTCCCCCACGGCGATCGGGGCGTCGCTGGCGGAGTCGACACCCCCGGCGACGGCGGAGTCGATCTGGCCCAGCTGGATCTTGTTGGCGACCTGGATCACGGTCTCCAGACCGGTGCCGCAGGCCTGGGTCAGGTCGTAGGCGGGGGTCGTCGGCGCCAGGGCGGAGCCCAGCACAGCCTCACGGGTCAGGTTGAAGTCGCGGGAGTGCTTGAGCACGGCCCCGGCTGCCACCTCGCCGACCTGCTGACCGGCCAGCCCGAACCGGGCCACCAGCCCGTCCAGGGCGGCGGTGAGCATGGCCTGGTTAGAGGCTGCGGCATAGGCGCCCCCGGCCTTGCCGAAGGGGATCCGGTTGCCGCCGACGACGACGGCGTCTCGCAACGTGGGCTGGTCGGGCATCGGGTGCTCCTTGACGGTGCAGGGGAAGATGTATCCGGTACCGACTGTAGCCGATACGAGGTGTACACGGTACTCTGAGCGCTATGAGGTCACCTGGCCACTCCCCCACGATCCTGCCCAACGGCGCTCGCGACGGTCGCGACATGCGCTGGGAGGCGCACCGGACCAGGCGGCGCCGGCAGCTCGTGGAGGCCGCGCTCAAGGCGATCCGTAAGCACGGCGCCGGGGTGGGTATGGACGAGATCGCCGCCACCGCGGGCACCAGCAAGACCGTGCTCTACCGGCACCTTGGCGACCGGTCGGGGCTCTACCACGCGGTGGTGGCCTCGGTCGACGAGACCATCCTGGCCGACCTGGCGGCGGCCCGGGAGAGCGGTGAGGACGTGGTCAGCAGGATCGCCGCGATGGTCTCCTCCTATCTGCACATGGTCGAGCGGGACCCGGCGATCTACCGGTTCGTCATGACCCGGCCCCTGGAGACGACCGAGGGGGACCCCAGCGACCCCATCCGCCAGATCACCGGACACATCGGTGAGCAGCTGACCCAGGTGCTGCACGAGCACCTGTCCAGGACCGGGCGAGTCGCGGAGGCGGACCTGCTGGCTCCGGTCTGGGGTCACGGCATCGTCGGCCTGGTCCGGTCCGCCGCCGACCACTGGCTGACCCGCACCACCAGCACCCCCATCTTGACCGTCGACGACGTCACCCGCGCTGTCGTGGCCCTGATCCGCCCAGCCCTGGACCACCAGGCCCCGGCACCGGACCAGCCCAAGACCTGAGCCGCATACCCGAGCAAAGGACGATGATGACCACCCAGACCCCCACCCACCAGACCCGCCCCGACACCGACGTGGAGATGCCGGCCGCAGCCTCGGCCGCCGCCACCTCGGCGACCCACCCCGAGCAGCTCACCGAGTTGGGCGAGGCGCTGCGTGAGGCCAGCGGCGGCCGCTACGGGCAGGTCCGCGCCCTGGCCCGGGCCACCGTCCCCGCCGAGCTCATGGTGCGCGACCCCGCGCAGACCATGGACGAGGCCCGCGAGTGGACCCGGCATACCCTCAAGGAGCTGGTCGGCCTCGGGATGGCCGGCAGCGGCTTCCCGATCGAGCAGGGTGGCCTGGATGACCTGGGCCGCTCCTGCGTCGACTTCGAGATGACCGCACACGGCGACCTGTCCACCACGGTCAAGAGCGGTGTCCACTTCGGCCTCTTCGGCGGGGCGGTGACCTCGCTGGGCACGCAGTGGCACCACGAGCAGTTCCTGCCCGCGAACCTGGCCATGGACGAGGTCGGCTGCTACGCGATGACCGAGTTCGGGCATGGCTCGGACGTCGCCTCGCTGGAGACGACCCTCACCTACGACGCGCAGACCCACGAGCTGGTCGTGCACTCCCCCACCCCGTCCTCGGTGAAGACCTACATCGGGGCCGCGGCGGAGGACGCCCGGATCGCAGCCGTCTACGGCCAGCTCATCGTCGACGGTGTGGGCCACGGCGTGCACGTGGCCCTGGTGCCGGTCCGCGACGAGTCCGGCGCCCCCATGCCTGGGGTGACCCTGGGCGACAACGGCCACAAGGGTGGCCTGCTCGGGGTCGACAACGGCACGCTCTCCTTTGACCAGGTGCGGGTCCCGCGCCGCATGCTGCTCGACCGTTACGGCGGTATCGACGACTCCGGCGCCTACGTCTCCGACATCGAGGGTGAGAGCAAGCGCTTCTTCACCATGCTGGGCACGCTGGTGCGTGGCCGGATCTGCGTCGCGGCCGGCGCTGCGGTCTCCTCGCGCAAGGCCCTCTCGATCGCGACCCGGTATGCGCTGCGCCGACGCCAGTTCTCCGCGCCCGGCCACGACGGCGAGGTCGTCCTGATGGACTACCTGGCTCACCAGCGCAAGCTCGTCCCGGCGATCGCGACGGCCTACGCGCACACCTTCGCCCTCAACGAGATCGTCGAGCGGCTGCAGGAGCTGCACGAGGTGCCGGAGAAGGACCAGCTGGCGCAACGCGAGCTGGAAACCCGGGCCGCCGGGCTCAAAGCCCTCATGACCCGGTTCGGCAACGACACCATCCAGGTCTGCCGCGAGGCGTGTGGCGGCGCGGGGTACATGTCCGAGAACGGGCTAACCACGCTGCGCGCCGACGCCGACGTCTTCGCCACCTTCGAGGGCGACAACACGGTTCTGCTGCAGCTGGTCGCCAAGGGCCTGCTCACCGGCTACCGGGAGATGTGGGGCGACCTGGACATGCGCGGCATGGTGCAGTACGCCGCCCGCGCCTTCGGCGGCCAGGTCGTCGAGGCCACCTCGGTGCGCCCGCTCGTGGAGCGGCTCATCGCCGCGGCGGCCCGCAAGTCCGAGGACGAGACGCTGCTCGACCGGGGCTGGCACCTGTCGATGTTCACCAACCGCGAGCGCCACGTGCTGGAGACCGTGGTGGGCCGGTTGCGTGGCCGGGCCAAGGACCAGGACTCCTTCGAAGCCTTCAACTTCGCCCAGGACCACGTCCTGCTCGCGGCCCGCACGCACATGGACCGGATCGTGCTGGAGGCCTTCGTGGCCGGGATCGACGCCTGCGAGGAGGCCGAGGCGCGGCAGGTCCTCGAGCGGCTGTGCACCCTCTACGCACTGAGCTCGATCGAGGCCGACTCCGGATGGTTCCAGTCGCACAACCGGATGTCTGCCGCCCGCGCCAAGGCCGTCACCGCGCAGATCAACAAGCTCTGCGCCGAGCTGCGCCCCGACGCCCTGAGCCTGGTCGAGGGGATGGGCGTCCCGGAGACCTGGCTGAACTCCTCGATGTTGGTCGAGGACCCCGAGTCGCTCGCCCGGTGGACCCCGGGCGCCACCGCCTGACGGGGCTGGGGGGTCGGCGTCACCGCAGCCCGTGGGCCCAGAGGTCGCGGAGCAGGGCGACCTCAGAGAGGTGGTGGATGACCTCGCGGTTGATGTGCAGAACCAGGGTCAGCATCGGCTCCGCCGCGAAGTGACCCTCCGCCGGGCCGACGGGTGCGGCCAGGGTCTGCGGCGTAAGCGAGCGCACGCCGGCGGACCAGGCGGCATACGCCTCGTCGAGCTGCCGCAGGCTCTCCTCCGCGGTCCCGGCGTGCTCCCAGTCGTCGTAGGTCATCGGCCTTCCTCCGAAGTGGCTGTGCACCCGCGCGCCGAGGACCCCGACCACGACGTGGGCCAGCCGCCAGGCGATCGAGGTGACCGGGGCCGGATCGGGCTCGGGGAGGGCGTAGTCGACCAGCCACTCCCCGGCCCCAGCCCGGATGGTCACGGTCGAGGGGGCCGGCTCGTCGCGGTGGCGCACAGTCCAGGCACCGGGGGCGGGCTCCCATCGGTACTCCTCGTCACTGAGGCCCTCGAGGCGGGGGCGGGCCGCGGCCTGCCAGTGCCAGTCGAGTTGTTCGTGCAGCTTCTCGGTGAGGTCATCCATCGTGGGTCCTCCTGGGGTCGGGTCGTGACGAGTTGGCGGCATGACCGAGGGCCCGGTCGGCGATGGTCTGGGCCAGCTCGGAGGGGCGGCTCCACATCGGCCAGTGGCCGGTGGGAAGGTCGACGACGTCGAGGCGGCGGTACTCCAGCAGCCCGGCCAGGAAGGGCATCCCCTGCTCGGCGTAGCTGCGGTAGTCGGCACCGCTGAACGCGGTCGCGACCAGGGTCATCGGCACCTCCAGCCGCCGCTCGTCGGTGAGCCGCACCGCCTCGCGCAGGGCCGCGCCCGGCTGAGGGAGGGCCCGCTCGCGGAAGGTGGCCAGCTGCTGCTCGTCCAGGCCGGCCATCGACCCCTGCTCGAGCTCGTCGTCCCACTGCGCGGACAGCGGGTGCTCTGCCCCGCTCGCCTCGGGATCGAGCGCGAAGCCGTCGACCACCGGTGCGGTGTCGACCCACACCACGTGGCCGACCTGCTCGACGTGCCGGTCGAGGGCGGCAGTCGCGGGGACGGCGGCGCCGCTGTGTGCCACCAGGATCGTCACGGCCCCGTCGGGCGCGGCTGTGATGGCCTCCTCCACCGCCCGGACGTGGTCCTCGAGGGTCACCGCGGCCCGAACCGCCTCGTCATCGTCGGGCTCCAGGCCCGGCAGGGTGAGGGCGACCGGTTCCAGGCCACGGGCGCGCAGGTGGGGCAGGACGTCGTCCCAGGCCCAGGCACCGAGCCAGAAGCCGGGGACCAGCACGACGTGGGGCCGGGGAGATGTGGTCGAGGACGGGGTGGGGTTGGTCTCCATACCGCGAGCATGCCCCCGGCCGCGGACAGCATCGGTCCGCGATCGGTGGCAAGGTATGCCGCATGGCCGACACGACCGCACGGGTGCTGCGGCTCCTGGGGCTGCTGCAGGGGCGGGCGATGTGGACGGGTCCGGAGCTGGCCGAACGGCTAGGGGTCACCACGCGCAGCGTCCGGCGGGACGTCGAGCGGCTGCGCGAGCTGGGTTACCCGGTGCGGGCCAGCGCCGGTGTCGGCGGGGGCTATCAGCTCGGCGCGGGGGGCACGCTGCCGCCACTGCTGCTGGACCCCGACGAGGCCGTCGCGGTCACCGTCAGCCTGCGCCTGGCCGCCGGCGGCTCGGTGACCGGCGTGGAGGAGTCGGCGCTGCGGGCCCTGGCCAAGCTGGACCAGGTCCTGCCCAGCAATCTGCGCGGGGAGGTGGAGGCGATCAGTGAGGCGGTCGTGGCCGTCGAGGGCGTCAGCATGCCGGTGGACGCCCGGCTGCTCAGCACCGTCGCCCGCGCCTGCCGGGACAAGGTGCGCCTGGAGCTGACCTACAGCGCCCGCGACGAGGCCACCACCGCGCGCCGGGTCGAGCCCTACCGCGTCGTGGCGATGGGCCGGCGCTGGTACCTGTTGGCCTACGACCTCGATCGGGACGACTGGCGCTCGTTCCGGCTGGACCGCGTGCACGCCGACTCCCTGCACGTCACGACCTTCCGGTTCACCCCCAGAGCGGCCCCCGACGCGGTGACCTACGTGCGGGAGTCGGTGATCCGCTCGCCCTACCGGTATGTCGCCCGGCTGCGGCTGCACGCGCCGCTCGACGAGATCGCCGGACGGGTGCCGCAGAACGCCGGGACGCTCTCCGGCCTGGGCGATGACACCTGCGAGCTGGAGACCGGGGCGGAGACGCTGGACCACCTCATCGGCGAGGCACTCTGGCTGGGCGTGCCCTTCGAGGTGCTGGACCCGCCGGAGCTGCGCGAACGGGTGCGCGAGCTGTCGGTGATCCTGGCCGAGGCTGCCGGGGACGGGACGGCCGTCCCCGGCAGCGGTACCCCCTGAGCGGCGAGGACGCTCACTGGTGCGGGGCGCTCAGCCCTGCTGCGCCTCGGTGACCACCTCGGCGAGCGCGTCGGTGACCATCTTCAACTCCTCGGCGGTGATAGTCAGCGGCGGCGCGAGGCGGAGGGTGGAGCCGTGGGTGTCCTTGGCCAGGACCCCCTTCTTGGCCAGCTGCTTGCAGGCGTCCTTGCCGGTCATCAGCTCGGGGTCGATGTCGATCCCGGCCCACAGCCCACGGACCCGCGCCTCCTCGACGCCGTTGCCGACCAAGGCCTGCAGCGCCTCGCGGAACTGGCCCTCCAGGTCCGCGGCGTGGCGCTGGTGCTCGCCGGTGGCCAGCAGGTCGCAGACGGCCTTACCGACGGCTGCCGCCAGCGGGTTGCCGCCGAAGGTCGAGCCGTGGGTGCCGGGGGTGATGACGTTCATCACCTCGGCGTCAGCGGCGACGGCGGAGACCGGCACGATGCCGCCACCGAGGGCCTTGCCCAAGGTGTAGAGGTCGGCCTCGACGCCCTCGTACTGGCAAGCCAGCGTGGTCCCGACCCGGCCCAGGCCGGCCTGGATCTCGTCGGCGATCATCAGTACCTGACGGTCGGTGCACAGCTGGCGCAGCCCGGGCAGGAAGCCCTCCGGGGGGATCTTCACGCCCTGCTCGCCCTGGATCGGCTCGACCAGCACCGCCACGGTGTGCTCGGTGATCGCCGCCTCGATCGCGGCGAGGTCGCCGTAGGGCACGGAGGTGAAGCCCGGGGTGTAGGGGCCGTACTCGTCGTGCGCCTCCGGGTCGTCGGAGAAGGAGATGATCGTGGTGGTGCGGCCGTGGAAGTTGCCGTCCATGACGATGATGTGGGCCTGGCCGTCGGCGACGCCCTTGACCTGGTAGCCCCACTTGCGGGCGATCTTCAGCGCGGTCTCCACGGCCTCCGCGCCGGTGTTCATGGGCAGGATCATGTCCTTGCCCACGAGCTCGCCGAGCGCGACGCAGAACGGGCCGAGCTGGTCGTTGTGGAAGGCACGGCTGGTCAGCGTGGAGCGGTCCAGCTGGTCCTTGGCGGCCTGCACCAGGGCCGGGTGGCGGTGGCCGAAGTTGAGCGCCGAGTAGCCCGAGAGCGCGTCGAGGTAGCGGTTGCCCTCGACGTCGGTGACCCAGATGCCCTCGGCCTGCTCGACCACCACGGGCAGCGGGCTGTAGTTGTGGGCGGCGACCCGGTCCTCAAGGGCGATGTAGTCCTGATTGGACGAAAGGTTGGTCGAGAGGTTCGTCGAGGGCTCTGTCATGCGCGTCATCCTAGGTGTGCGGGGGTGAGGCCCGGCCGAAGGTGTGCGAACGCCACCCGGAGCCGAGAAATAATACGAGGATCAGTATATCTATGCAGGACCGGTCAGAACGTCAGCCCACGTCGAGCGCGTCGCCGGCCCGTTCCGGCAGGAGCAGGTAGGCGGCCACCGCCCCCACCACGAACGTGGCACCGAAGAGCGCGAACAGGGCGGTGCTGCCCCACGCGGCCAGGATGACCGGGACGCTGAGCGGGGCGATGATCGAGGCGATCCGGCCGAAGCCGGCGGCCGCACCGGCACCGGCGCCGCGCACCGAGGTCGGGTAGATCTCCGGGGTGATGGCGTACAGCGCGCCCCAGGCGCCCAGGTTGAAGAAGCTCATCGCGCACCCGGCGGCGATGATCTGCCACACCTCGCCGGACAGCCCGAAGGCGACCGCGGCGAGCGCCGAGCCCAGCAAGAAGGTGGCCAGGGTGGCCCGCCTGCCCCACACCTCGACCAGGACGGCGGCCACGGCATACCCGGGCAGCTGGGCGAGGGTGATGACCAGGGTGTAGCCGAAGGAACGGACCAGGTCGAAGCCCTGGTCGTAGAGCAGCGTCGGCAGCCAGATAAACGCCCCGTAGTAGGAGAAGTTCACGCAGAACCAGACCAGCCAGATGCCCGTCGTGCGCACCCGGTAGGCCGAGGACCACAGCACCCCGGGCGTGCGGGGCGGAGTGGGCGGCAGCGGCGGGCTCTGCGGGGAGGCCACCCCGGCGGACTCCTCGAAGGAGCGCACCACGGCCTCGGCCTGCTCGACCCGGCCCCGCCGCTCGAGGAAGAGGGGCGACTCCGGCAGCCCCCAGCGGATCACCGCGGCGTAGAGCGCCGGCACCATGCCCAGGGCGAACGCCCAGCGCCAGCCGTTGTCGGACAGGGGCACCACGAAGTAGCCGATGAGGGCGGCGAGGATCCAGCCCAGTGCCCAGAACGACTCCAGGACGACGACGAGACGGCCACGGATCCGGGTCGGCGACAGCTCGCTGACGAGCGTCGAGGCGACCGGCAGCTCGGCCCCCAGCCCCAGACCGACGACGAAGCGGAGCAGGAGCAGCACCGCCAGGCCGGTGACCAGGGCCGAGGCGCCGGTCGCCAGGCCGTAGATCACCAGCGTGGCGGCGAAGACCGTGCGCCGGCCGTAGCGGTCGGCGAGCAGCCCGCCGACGGTCGCCCCCAGGGCCATCCCGACGAAGCCGATGGTCAGCAGCCAGGACTGCTCGGTGCGGGTGAGGTCCCACTGGGTCGCGATGGCCAGCCCGACGAAAGAGATGAGCCCGACGTCCATCGCGTCCAGCGCCCAGCCCGTGCCCGAGCCCAGCAGGACCCTGGTGTGCTTGCGGGTGTACGGCAGCCCACCCATCCGCTCCGGGCGGGTGGGCCGCGGGTCTGCCGCGGACGCGTCGGTCGTCATGGGCAGCGATGGTATGCCGCGGTCCGGCACACCCCGCGAGTCACCGGTAGTTGGTGAACTGGATGGCGAAGTCGAGCTCCTGGGACTTCAGCAGCCGCTGGACCTCCTGCAGGTCGTCGCGCGACTTGGAGGTGACCCGCAGCTCGTCGCCCTGAATCTGGGCCTTCACGCTCTTGGGACCTTCCTCGCGGATGATCTTGGAGACCTTCTTGGCGTTCTCCGTCGAGATGCCTTCCGTCAGGGCGGCCTCCAGCCGGTACTCCTTGCCCGAGACCCTCGGCTCCCCGTCGTTGCTGTAGTCCAGGTGCTTGAGCGAGACGCCGCGCTTGACCAGCTTGGTCTGCAGCACGTCGAGGACGGCCTTGCACCGCTCCTCGCTGTTGGCGGTCATCTTGATGGTCTCCCCGGCCAGCTCGACGCTGGCGCCGATGTTCTTGAAGTCGTAGCGCTGGGAGATCTCCTTGGCGGCCTGGTTGACGGCGTTGGCGACCTCCTGGTGGTCGACCTTGCTGACGATGTCGAAGGACGAGTCGGCCATGGTTGTGCCTCCTGGTGTGCGGTTCGGTTGCGGTGGTCCTGTTTGTTATCCTGTCATCCGCGCCCCGCGAGGGTGCACTGGCAGGTTGTCCGAGCGGCCAATGGAAGCGGACTGTAAATCCGTCGGCGTATGCCTACGCAGGTTCGAATCCTGCACCTGCCACCCACACCGCACGAGGGGCACCAGGGTCTGACCCGGGTGCCCCTCGTGCTGTGACCGGGCACCCGGGTGGGCACTGCCGGTGCGTGACGGCCACCGGTCGCCGAGGACCGCAGCCCGGAAGCGCGCGGCGTGGCCCGTGCAACACCGTGCCCCCGGCCGACATAGTGCGGATGTGACGTCGCGCAGGACGTCACCTTTGCCGATGGAAGGAGAAGCGATGGCGCTTCGCACGGCCGGGGAAGACCCCGGGACGGTGACGGAACGGGAACCCCGGGACGCCACCTGGTTCGACGGATTCTTCGCCCTGCACGCGACCGCGATCCACCGCTACTTCGTCCGGCGGGCCGACCGGGTGGACGTCGAGGACCTCTCCGCGGAGGTGTTCGCGACGGCGTGGCGCCGGCGGGAGAAGATCCCGGCCGGCTTCGAGCTGCCCTGGCTCTACAGGACGGCGTCGTACGTGCTCGCCAACCACCGCCGCAAGCCCACCCTCACCCTGCTGTCGGACTACGGCAGCGAGGAGGGCGCGCAACCTGCTCGCAGCGTCGACCCGGCCGACCTGGTGATGACCGACGACGAGGTGCGGCGAGCTCTGGGCAGGCTGAGCGCCCGTGACCGCACGGTGCTCATGCTCCACGCCTGGGAGGGCCTGGACGGGGAAGGCCTGGCGCACGCGCTCGGCCTGACCCGGGGAGGCGCGGCGGCCGCGCTGTCCCGGGCTCGGGCCCGGCTACGTGAGGCCTGGGCCGAGGACCACTGACCCCTCACCCCCAGACCCCCCACCCCGAACCGAACCGACTCGCATCGGAACCCAAGGAGAAAGATCATGACCGAGCACGACGACGCGCTGAACCGCCTGCGCATCAGTGACCCCGCCAAGGGGTCTCACCCCGACCTGCACTCCCTGCGCGACCTCGTGGCGCAGAAGGCTCCGGCTAGCCAGGGCTCGGACGAGGTCACCCGTCTGCACGACGACCCCCTGCGGGGGCCTCGCACCCGGGCCCCATGGATCGCGGCGGCGGCCGTGGCCGCGATCGGCCTGGGCGTCGGCGGTTACGCCCTCGGGGTCCAGCAGGCTCCCCCGCCGCCCGTCGCAGGCGGGGGGACGGTCGCGGTCGACCCGGCCTCCTCCGCACAGGAGGCGGACGGGGACCGCCCCGTGGACGGGGACCCCGCTGAGCCGGGGCGGGCCGAGGGTTTCGGGGCCGACGGCGAGCCCGGGTGGGCCGGGGGGACCGACATGGGCGGGGAGGCGGTGACGGTCGAGCAGCACGACGCGGAGGACGTCGGGATGGCCTACGACCCGGGCCCGGTTCGGCTCGTCGCCGGCGAGGGGCTGCCATCTGGACCGGACACCGGGGAGGTGCGGGCGCTGATCAGCGACCAGGACCCCCAGGAGCTCGTTGAACGGCTCGCTGAGGGGCTGGGGATGGACCCCCGGCCGATGCCTGAGGACAGTGAGTGGAACTACTACGGCTACGGCACGGTCGACCCGGCAACCGCCGAGGTGATCCAGGCCGGCCTGGAAGGTGGTCCGCTCAACTTCCACTACGAGTCGATTCTCGCGGGCGGCTGGTGCACCTCGATGTTCGAGGGCCTCGAGGATCAGGACCTGGCGATGATCCAACAGGACTGGGCCCGGTCCTACGGGCCCGACATGCCCCTCCCGGGCCCCGAGAGCTGCCGCACCCCCGAGGGGCCCGCGCCCTCGGAGGACCAGGCCAAGGCCATGGCCGCCGAGTTCTTCGCCCTGGCGGGCATCGACATCACCGGCTACACCGTCGAGGTGTACGCCGACGAGAGCCAGAGCAGTGTCAACCTCGACTACTGGCCCGAGGACATGGAGTACGGCCAGCTCAACCTGAATGCGGTGGTCGGCCCGGAGGGCGTGACCAGCGCCTACGGGACCATCGGCGAGTTCTCCTCGCTGGGCAGCTACCCGGTGATTACCGCGGCCGAGGCGGTCGAGCGGTTCGGCACCCGCGAGTGGGGCATGGACCACTACGTGAGCATCGCCGAGGACTACGGCCCCTACCCGGAGGGGGCGGGTGAGCTGAGCATGCCGGTCTATGACGTGCCCGAGCCGGTCACGCTCACCCCCGGTGACCTGATCCCGGTCCTCATCAAGGACAAGACGGTGACCGGGGCGGAGTTGGTGCAGGGCACGCTCCACACCCACACCTCCGGCGCGATCGAGGTCCCGGTGTGGAAGTTGCTGACCGCGGACGGGATGCACTACCCCGTCCTCGCCCTGGCCGAGGAGGCTCTGGACTTCCAGTCCTGGGAGTGAGGCACGGCTCCTCCCCTGCTGGTCCGACCGGTCGAGCCCACACCACCGCCCCGGGTAGATACCCGGGGCGGTGGCGTGTCCTGGTGCAGCCGTCTTCTTGTCGTGGCCCCTCGCTCGTTCCCGCTCAGTAGCGGGTGATGCCCGGCTGCTGCCCGTCGGCCATCGCCTCCAGCCGTGCGATGCGCTGGTCCATCGGGGGATGGGTGGCGAACATCTTGCCCACGTCGCGGGCGCGGAAGGGATTGGCGATCATCATGTGCGCGGTGCTCTGCACACGGGGCTCGGGTGCGAGCGGGGCACGCTGGGTCCCGGCCTCCAGCTTGCGCAGCGCCGATGCCAGGGCCAGCGGGTCACCGGTGAGCTCGGCACCGGACTGGTCCGCGTCGTACTCACGGGTCCGGCTGATCGCCAGCTGGATGACGCTGGCAGCGAGCGGGGCCAGCAGCGCCATCGCGAGCAGCAGGATGACGTTGCCCTGGCGCTGGCGCCCGCCGAAGAGCAGCGCCATCTGGGCCACGGAGGTGATGATGCCCGCGATGCCGGCCGCGACCGACCCGGTGAGGATGTCGCGGTTGTAGACGTGCATCAGCTCGTGGCCGAGCACGCCGCGCAGTTCTCGCTCGTCGAGCAGGTGCAGGATTCCCTCGGTGCAGCACACGGCCGCATTCGCCGGGTTGCGGCCGGTCGCGAAGGCGTTGGGCGCGGCGGTCGGGCTGACGTAGAGGCGGGGCATGGGCTGGCCGGCCTGGGCCGAGAGCTCCTCGACGATCTTGTACATCGTCGGCTGCTGCTCGGGCGTGACCGGCTGGGCCCGCATCGCCCGGATCGCGAGCTTGTCGGAGTTCCAGTAGGTGTAGGCGGTCGAGGCCACCCCGAAGAGCGCGAACAGCCACAGGAACCGACCGCCCTCGATGACGGCCCCGAGGCCCAGGAAGAGGGCCCAGATGGCGCCGAAGAGCAGGGCGGTCTTCAGTCCGTTGCGATGGGTGCGCATGTCCGGACAACGCGGGCAAGGCGCCCTGGTGTTCCCAGGTCAGGACGCAGTTGGGCGCGCACTCCCGGGTCAGACACGGCCCGGGGTCAGACGATCCCGACCGGCAGCACGCTGCCCGCCAGGAGCAGCGCCGTGAGAACGGCGACCAGCACCCAAACCCTGGCCGGTGTGGGCGCCGGGCCCTCGACGTGATCCGGCCCCGGGTCCGCCCCAGGCGCGGGACCCGGTCGCACCGGGCCCACGACGACGGCCAGCCAGCGCACGTAGACGGCCACCCCGAGGGCGATGTTGAGCGCAGCCACGACGGCCAGCCACCAGATCCCGTCGCCCAGCACCGGGCGCAGGGCCACGATCTTGGCGACCACGCCGACGACGGCGGGCGGCAGGCCGGCGAGCGCCAGCAGAGCCAGGGCCAGCGGCAGTGCGAGCAGCGGCCGGGCCCGCAGCAACCCCTGGTGCGAGGCGAGCGCGGTGACCGGCGGACGCCCCGCCGGGTCCGCGGTGGTCGTGGCCGCCGCAACCGCGATGACGACGACGAACGCGAGCAGGGTCGCAGTGACGTAGACGACCAGGTAGGAGGTGGCCGCGTGAGCCGCCCGCGAGGACAGGGAGGCCAGCGGCAGCAGGACCCAGCCCGCCTGGGCGACGGTGGACCAGGCCAGCAGCCGGACGGTGTCGGTCTGGGTGAGAGCGACCAGGTTGCCCAGCGTCATCGAGGCGGCCGCCAGGACGGCGATGCCGACCAGCGTGGTCTCGTCGACGACCCCGAGGGCCTGCACCACGACGATCAGGCCGCCGAGGGCAGCCACCTTGGAGACGGTGGCCAGGTAGGTCGTGACGGGCAGCGGCGCCGCGGCATAGGTGATCGGTGTCCAGGCGTGGAAGGGGACGGCCGAGACCTTGAAGGCCAGCCCGGCCACGAGGAAGACCGCCGCGAGCACCAGCAGCGCCGGCTGCTCCACCGTGGTGGCGCCGCCGAGCAGCGCCGTCCCCGTCGCCGCCACCCAGAGGCCGGCGCCCAGGGCGAGCAGCGCGAAGGAGACCAGGGACGTGGTGAGCAGGGACACCGCGCCCTCCACGGCCCGTGCCCGCCGCTCGGGCGCCCAGGTGGTGCGCACCAGGGCAACCAGCGCCACCGTGGGCAGTGTGGCCAGCTCCAGCGCGACCAGCAGCGTGCCGAGGTCACCGGCGGCCGGGACCGCGACGACGCCACCGGTCGCACCCAGGGCGAGCGCAGCCACCACCGGCGACCTGCCCGTCGTCTCCCGACCCCCGCCCGGGCCGGGCGCGGTCCAGTCCCGCCAGGCCAGGACCAGCACGACGAGCGCCGCCAGCAACGCGGTGAGCTGCAGGACCGAGACCAGCCGAGAAGCGGCATACAGGCATTCACCGGAGGGCAGGCAGAAGGCGCCACGGGCGTCGCCGGCCGCCAGCCCCAAGCCGGGGACGGTGGCCAGCGCACCCGCGGCCAGACCCAGCGCGGCCACGATCAGGTGCGGCTCGCGGCGGTGCGGGACGGCGACGTCCAAGAGCAGCACGAACACCGCGGCCAGCAACGGGGCCAGGACGGGCAGGGTGGCCGTGAGGTGCAGCTCGAGGTTCATCGGGCCAGGACCTCTGCGACATAGGGGGCGGTCACCGCAAACAGGGCGGTCGGCACCACGCCCACCGCCACGACCAGCGCCCCGAGCAGGCCGATGGCCCATCGTTCGGTCACGATGGCGTCAGGGACCCGGGGCTCGAGCCGGTCACCGGTCCAGACTTCGCGCAGCACGCGCACGCTGTAAGCCACGGCGAGCACCGCCCCCAGCGCGCCGACCACGGTGAAGGAGCGAAACCAGCCCTCGGGCCGATCGGCCGCGGGGGCCCAGGACGCGAAGAGCGCCCCGATCTCGCCCCAGAAGCCGGCCAGGCCCGGCAGGCCCATCCCGGCGGCCAGACCGAGCACGAGCCCGACACCCAGCCGCGGGGCAACCTCGCGCACCGCCGCGCGGGCGACCGCAAGATCTGCGCTGCCCCACCGGTGCTTGAGCCCGCCGACAACCACGAAGAGCAGTGCGGAGACCAGCCCGTGCGCGACGTTGCCGAACAGGGCCGCCTGCAGCCCGGTCTGCGTGCCGGTCGCCAACGCCAGCACCACGAAGCCGAGGTGGGCCACCGAGGCCCACGCGATGAGCCGCTTCAGGTCGCGCTCGACCAGGCAGGCCAGACCGGCCCATACGACGCCGACCACGGCCAACCCGCCCAGCAGGGGGGCCCAGAAGGCGAACCCGGTCGGGACCACCGGGACGACGAACCGGGCGATGCCGTACGTGCCCAGCTTGAGCAGCACCGCGGCCAGCAGCACCGACCCGGCCGTCGGTGCGGTGGCGTGCACCCACGGCAGCCAGGTATGCAGCGGGAAGACAGGGATCTTCAGGGCCAGCCCGCTCAGCAGCAGGGCCGCGACGACAATCTGGGTGCTGCGGTCGAGGGCTCCGGGGCCTTGCTGCGCCCACAGGGCCAGGTCGGTGGTGCCGGTGGCGGTGGCCAGGGCGAGCAGGCCGGCGAGCATGAGGGAGGAGCCCACGACGGTGACCACCAGGAAGCGTTGGGCAGCACCGCGTGGGTCGCTGGCGGGGTCGCCGTACCGGCCGATCAGCAGCCACATCGGGATGAGGACCAGCTCGAAGCCGATGAAGAAGAGCAGGGCGTCCCCGGCAAGGAAGGCCAGCAAGGAGCCGAGCAGGATGAGCAGCAGGCAGGCGTGGTAACTCGCCAGACCGGGCACATCGGTCGCTCGCACCACCGGGATGGGCGAGGTGGGGGTGGTGCCCTCCAGTGCCGGGTCCGCAGGTCGCGGCGGCGGGGGGACGTGCAGGTGCAGGCTGGTGGCGACGACGCCGATCACGGCGGTGAGCAGGATCAGCGGCGCAGACAACCCGTCGGCCCGCAGCGTGAACCACACGCCGAGGCTCTCGATCCAGGGCTGGGCCAGCACGGGGCGGTGCAAGGCGGTGCCGAGCACGCCCACCGCCGACAGCATGGCCGCCAGCATCGAGGCCACGTGCACCACCCGCCGCCCGGGCGGGGAGGCCCAGCGACCCGCCGTGAGCAGCGCCACGGCCACCAGCAGCAGCGGCCCCAGGGCGAGCAGCAGCCACCCGGTGCCCAGGTCGGGGATGAGCTCGACGAGCTCGTCGCGGACGGCGATCAAGACCTCACTCACGAGGTGATCACCCCGATCGCGGCCAGGACGAGGACGCCGGCCAGCACGAGCGCCATGCTCGGCGTCGCCCGCCGCGGGCTGGCCAGGTCTCCGGCCCTCCCCAGCAGGCGCGGCGCGGCGCCCAGGCCCCGGACCCAGGAGTCCAGGACTTCCCGGTCGAACCAGGTCACCGCCCGGGCCAGCGCCATGACGGGGGCGCCGACCAGCAACCGATAGGCGTAGTCGGCACCGAGCCCGCGCTCGGCGGCCAGGCTCATCCCGGCCGGGATCCGCGCTGCAGCGTCGCGCGTGCGCACACCGCGGGCGGCAAGCCGCACTAGCAGTGCGCTGACCAGCATGAGCAGCAGGGTGGCAGCCATCAGCCGCAGGTCGAGGTGTGCACCGGAGCGCCAGACGGGCAGCAGCAGGACGGCGCCACCCAGCACGGTCATCACCATGAGCAGCGAGGTGCCCAGCCGGGCGGTGGAGCTGATCGCGGCCTCGGCCCGCTCCACGCCCTCGGCCTCCTGGACCACCTGCGGCTCGTCGAAGAAGTCGTCGATCCGCTCGACGTCCCCCAGCTCATAGGCGTTGGCCAGGCGCTGCTCCAGGGTGGGTCGGCTGAGCACCAGCCAGGCCCGCATGCAGTAGGCGGCGGTGAGCGGGGCGGAGGCGCCGACCGCGCCGAGGACCAGGACCGAGGCCAGTCCCCCACCGGCGGCGGCCCCGGCCTCGGCAGTGCCCAGGATGAGCTCCTTGGAGACGAAGCCGACGAACGGCGGCACCCCTGCCAACGCCAGCAGGCCCCACCCGAAACGACGCCGCAGCACCCGGTAGCGGCGAGTGCCGGAGGCCACCACGGCCATCGCGGTCCCGCCGACCAGGACCCCGAGCCAACCGGTGGCCAAGAAGAGCAGTGCCTTGAACCAGGCGTGCCCGATGAGGTGCTGCAGGGCCGCGTCGGGCCCGGTCTGCGGCATCGCCGCGGCCAGCACGGCCAGCATCAGGGCCACCTGGCTGACGGTGGACCAGGCGAGCAGGCGCTTCAGGTCGCCCTGGGCGAAGGCCAGCACGGCCGCGCCCAGCATGGTGAGGCTGGCCAGGACCGCGAGCAGCAAGCGGGCGGGACCGGTGACCGCCAGCAGCGGGAAGAGCTGGGTGAGCACCACGGTGCCGGCCGCAACCATGGTGGCCGCGTGGATCAGCGCGGAGGCCGGCGTGGGGCCCTCCATCGCGTCCGGCAGCCAGTCCTGGAAGGGGAAGAGCGCAGACTTCCCGGCCACCCCCAGGACGATGAGCACCATCGCCGCGGTGAGCGTGGGGCCGGGCCCGTCCACGGCCACCTGCGACCAGTGCTCGACGATCTCGCGCAGGGCGGTCGTCCCGGCGCCCGCGGCCAGGATGACCAGACCGACGACGAAGGCGGCGTCGGCCGTCCGGGTGACGATGAGCGCCTTGGCGGCCGCGCGCGTGGGCCCCGGCTTGATGGAGTGGTGGCCGATGAGCAGGAACGAGCACCAGCCCATCACCTCCCAGCCGACCAGGGTGAGCAGCACGTCGTCCGAGAGCACCGTGAGCAGCATCGCCCCGGTGAACAACGAGACGGTGGCGGCGAAGGTGCGGTAGCGGGGGTCGTACCAGAGGTACCACCGGGCATACCCTTGGATGACGAGCGCGACGACGGCCACCGTGGCGCTGACCAGGGCCAACGGCCACCCCACGACGAGCTGGAGCGGCACCTGCAGCTCGCCCAGGCTCAACGGCCCGATCGTCCCCGCCGTGCGCTGACCGTCCTCGATCCGGGCCAGGGTGTACAGCTGCCACAGCGAGACCGTCGCCGTCGCCAGCGCGCCACCGACGGCGATCCAGGCGCCCAGCCGGTTGGACCGGCCGACGAGGGTGACCCCGGCCAGCGCGGCCAGCAGGGGGATGAGCACCAGCCACTGCGACGGGCTGCCCCACAGGTCCGGCACCGGCAGGGAGGGGACGTCGATCGAGGGCAGCTGGAAGTCGTCCCAGGTCAGGGCGGGCAGGCTCATCGCGACCCCACCTCCCCCCGGGGCTCGAGGGGGGTATGCAGGTCGACGTGCCCGCGGGCGCGGAAGAGGGCCAGCAGGATCGCCAGCGCCACGACGACCTCGGCCGCCGCGATGGTGATGAGGAACAGGGTCAGCACCTGAGCGGAGCCGTCGGTGACCACGCCCGTCTGGCCGACGGTGACCAGCAGCAGACCGGCGGCGCCGAGCAGCAGCTCCACGCCGATCAGCATCAGGACGGCGTGCCGCCGGGCCAGCACGCCGTAGGCCCCTAGCCCGGCGAGGACCGCCACGAGCAGGTAAGGCAGCACCGGGCGGATCATGTCTCGTCCTCGCCGCCGACGGGGGCGCGGGCCACCGCGACGGCGGCGACCAGCGCGAGCAGCAGGAGCGCCGAGAGCAGCTCGAAGGGCCAGACGTAGGTGCCGAAGATCGCGGTGGCGACCTCGGTGCCGCTCGGCCCGGCCAGCTCCACCTGACCCCAGCCGAAGGCGGTCAGCAGCGCCCCGCCCAGGACGACGGCGGTCCCGGCACCGACCAGGCCTGCAGCGACCCGGTGCGGGGCCGTCGCCACCGCGGGCACCCCGCCCTGCCGGGTGAGCATGAGGACGAAGAGGACCAGCACCACCACGGCCCCGACGTAGACCAGCAGCTGCACCAGCGCCACCAGCTCGGCGCCCAGCACCAGGTAGCAGCCGGCGATCCCGCCGAGCGCCACCACCAGCCACAACGCCGCGTGCAGCACCTGCCGGGAGATGACCGCGAGCAGGCCGGCGCCCGCGGTGAGCAGTCCGACAGCCACGAACAGCACGTCCAGACCGGTCACGAGGGCTGCTCCCCCGGCGTCGGGTCAACCTTCGACTCCGCGGCCACGGCCGAGTCGCCCGGCACCTGAGCCGCGGCCTGTGCCTCGACCTCCTCGCTCGGCAGCTGCGCCGCGCCCCCGCCCGGCAGCTGCGCCGCCTCGGCTGGGGAGACCGGCGGCCCGGCATACCCCTCCGGCCAGGTCGACTCCGGCACCCGCCGCATCCAGGTGCCCAGCCGCTCCTTGTCGTGCAGCAGGTTGCGGATGTCGCCCTCGGCGTAGGCGAAGTCGGGCGCCCAGAAGAGGGCGTCGAAGGGGCACACCTCGATGCAGATCCCGCAGTACATGCACAGCGAGTAGTCGATCTCGAAGCGGTCCAGGACGTTCTTCTGCCGCGCCCGGCCGCCCTCCGTCTCCGGGGGGGTCTCCTCTTTGTGCGAGTCGATGTAGATGCACCAGTCCGGGCACTCGCGGGCGCAGAGCATGCAGGAGGTGCAGTTCTCCTCCAGCAGGGCGATGACGCCCCGGGAACGCTCCGGCAGCTCGGGCTCCACGTGGGGGTACTGCGCCGTGTGGGGGCGGCGGATCAGGGTGCGCAACGTCGTGCGCAGCCCGCGCAGCAGACCTTTCATCCCAGCACCACCACCCCGACGCCGGTGATCGCCAGCTGGGCCAGGGCCACCGGCAGCAGCACCAGCCAGGCCAGCCGTTGCAGCTGGTCCTCCCGCACCCGCGGCCAGGCCACCCGCAGCCAGAGGATGAACGCACCGACCAGGGTGGCCTTGAGCAGGGTCCACAGGGCGCCGACGACGCCGATGTCGCCGAACGGGCCTCGCCAGCCGCCGAGGAAGAGCACGGTGAACAGCAGGGACATCACCACGATCCCGGCATACTCGGCCAGCAGGAAGAAGGCGAAGCGCAGGCCGGTGTACTCGGTCAGCGGCCCGAAGACGATCTCGGAGTCGGCGATCGGGGCGTCGAAGGGGGTGCGCTGCAGCTCGGCGACCGTGGCGACGAGGAAGACGACCGCCGCGGGCGCCTGCCAGAGCAGCCACCACCAGGACCACTCCTGGACGATCCCGGTCAGGGACAGGGTGCCGGCGGCCATCGCGACCGACGCCGCGGCGAGCAGCAGCGGGATCTCGTAGGAGACCAGCTGGGCGCCGGCCCGCAGGCCGCCCAGCAGGGAGTACTTGTTGCCCGAGCCCCAGCCGGCCATCAGCGTGCCGATGACACCGACGCTGGTCACCGCGAGCACGAGCAAGAGACTGGCGGGGACATCGGCCGCGACCCAGGCCGCACTCCACGGGATGACGGCCAGGGCGACCAGGTAGGGGATGAGGGCGACGGCCGGCGCCAGCCGGAAGACGGGTCGGTCTGCCGCGGCCGGCGTCACGTCCTCCTTCTGGGCGAACTTGATGCCGTCCGCGACCAGCTGCAGCATCCCGTGCGGCCCGGCCTCCATCGGCCCGAGCCGGCCCTGCATGTGCCCCATCAGCTTGTGCTCCAGCTGCCCCAGTGCCAGGGGCAGGCTGAGGAAGGCCGCCAGCACGACGACGGCCTTCAGCGCGACCTCGAGGGCCACCGGGAGTTCAGCGAGCATCGCCGCCACCCTAACGACAACGAGGCACCCGCGTCTGGCGGCGCTCCGAGGGCCGGGACGAGGATGGGGCCGGTCCGTCCGGGTGGACGGGCCGGCCCCGGGGCCAGGCGGGGGGCGTGGTCAACTGGGGCGCGGTCCGATCCGGCTCCTCACGCGTGTGCGACGACAGGCGTGGTGCCGCGACGGGGTCGGGGCGGGCTCTGCCGCCGGTAGCTGGCGGGCTCGTTCCCGCGCTGGCGGGCCCGAAGAGCGAGGTCTCGTTCGCGCTCCTGGGCGATACTGCGCCCGACGAGGTGGTTCATCAGGTGTTCCATGGCGGTCGTCCTTTGCGGTGTGGGTGGGTGTATGAGCGGTGGGTGCGCGGTGGTGGGTGCGCGGTGGTGGGTGCGGCCCAGGTGGTGCGGGATGCCGTGCGCGGGCGTGCCGGGGTAGCGGAGCGGCGCAAGCAGGCGCCGTCCGGGTGGGCGGGTCAGCGGCTCAGCGGGTCGGTGGCGTCCCGTGGCTCGGTGGCGTCCGTGGCTCGGTGGCGTCCGTGGCTCGGTGCCGTCCGTGGGTCGGTGGCCTCAGTGGGTGATGAGGATGTCGCCGGTGCCGCTGCGCACGCTCACGGACAGGTGGTCCTGCCCCTGCTGCGGCGGCCCGACCGGGTCGATGCGCTGGGTGACGTCGCCCAGACCGGTGTTGAGGTCCAACCAGACGGGGGTCTCCCGGGGCACCCGGACCACCACGTCGCCGGTCCCGGTCCGCAGGGTGGCCCCGCCGGCGCGCAGGTCGAGGTCGATGTCACCGGAGCCCGTGGCCGCGGTGGTCTCCCCGGTGCGGGTGCGCACCGTGAGGTCGCCGCTGCCGCTGCGCAGCTGGAGCGCTCCGGGGCCGGTGCACTCCTCGACGCGGACGTCGCCACTGCCGGTCGTGACGGTCCCGGCGGTCAGGGTGCCGACGCTGATGTCGCCGGAGCCGCTGCTGGCGCGCAGCTCGGCGCACTCCTGGGCCCGCAGGTCACCGCTGCCGGTGGTGATGCGGGTGGTGCCGGTGACCCCGGTGACACTGACGTCGCCAACGCGGGTCCGGGCCTCCACCTGGGCGCCGTGCGGCACGTGGACGATCACGTCGACGGTGGCGGCGTCTCCCGCGGAGAGCTTCAGCGGCCCGAGGCTGAAGGAAAAGCCCCTCGATCCCTCCGGGTTCAGCAGCGCCGGGACGTCGACGACGACCCGGCCGTCCCGGCAGCTCAGCTCGACCTGCTCGAAGTCGACCTCCCGGTCGGCCCGCAGCTCGACGGAGGCGGTGCCCGCGTCTGCGTCGGCGTGGATGGTGACGTCACCGCGAGCGTTGTCGAGCAGCAGCGAGATGGTGGCGTCGTCGGCGAAGGTGCGGGTCAGCGTGGTGGCTGTGGTCTGGTTCATCAGGTGTCCTTAGGTCAGGCCCAGCCGGTGACGCGGCGGGCGCTGTGGATGGTGGGGGTGATGGTCCCCGAGGGGACCGTGCTGATCGCGCGCCGCAGGGTCTGCACGATCCAGGTGTTGAGCGAGACCTCGGCCTCGGCGGCCAGGCGATCCAGCTGGCCCTTGAGCGCCTGGGGCAGCCGCACGGTGACCCGCGCGGTCTCCCCGTCGTCCGAGTCAGCAGCCAGCGGCTCGTGGGGCGGGATCGGCGGTGCCGGCGGCGTGGGAGGCGCAGGCGGCACGGCCTCGGTCCGGTGGACCGCGAGCACCGGGTCCCGGCCCTCCATCCGGACGACGACGGCCGCATCGGTGAGCTCACTGGTGACGTTGGCGGCGGCGTCGGAGAGTGCGTGCACCAACGCCAACCGCAGCGCCGGCTCCACCGCGGTGGCTACCTTCGCGGCAACAGCACGGGTCTGCTCGTCGGCCAGCGCGGTGGCCCGGTCGAGGTCGGCGAGGACCGAGGCGAGATAGGGATCGAGGTTCATGACGCCATCGTGACATCAATCTGACGTCACTGTCAACAGTCTTGACGTCAGAGTGGCGGCACATACTGTGGCAGGCTGTCAGGGCCACACACAAAGGCCCTACCGTAGGTCCATGCTTCGACGCCTCGCGGCTCGCACCTTCTGGTCGCTCAGCCGCTGGAGACTGTCCACCGCGCCGGCACCGGACCGGCCCACGGTGCTGGTCGGTGCACCCCACACCTCCAACTGGGATTTCGCGCTCATGCTCGGGATCACCTGGCGCCTGGACATGGATATCCGGTGGCTGGGCAAGCACAGCCTCTTCACGGGCTGGCGTGGCCCGCTGATGCGTGCCCTTGGCGGCATCCCCGTTGACCGTTCGAACGCGGGCCGTGTCGTCGACGAGGTGCTCGAGCTCGTCCGGTCGGGCGAGGTCTTCGGTCTCGTGGTCACTCCCGACGGGACCCGCGGGGGGCACACCCACTGGAAGTCCGGGTTCTACCGCATCGCCCGGGAGAGCGGTATGCCGGTGACGCTGGGCTATGTCGACCGCACCACGATGACGACAGGTCTGGGCCCGACCCTGGAGATGACCGGAGATGTCCACGCTGACATGGACCGCATCCGGGCGTTCTATGCCGACAAGGCAGGCTTCCGTCCGGACCTGCGCGTCGAGCCGCGGCTGCGCGAGGAGACTCAACGGGTCTGACGCAGCTCACCCTGCCCAGATCACGTGACAGCACTCCTGGGTGCTCCTTGGTGCTCCTGGGTTCTCCTGGGTGCTCCTGGGTGGGGAACCGGCATACCGTCAGCCGCCGCGCGGCCCCCAGGACGGGTCGGGCACGCCGGGCGGGAGCAGCCGGCGGCGGGACGGCGAGCGCCGGGCGGTCGTCCCTGATCCCTCACCCGGCTCCTTGGCCCCCGGCCACGGTTTGGAGGCCCGGGCCGCGAGCACGAACTCCTTGCGCAACGGGTTGCCCTCGAACCCCTCGGGCAGCAGCAGCGGTCGCAGGCCCAGCCCGGTGCCGTCGTCGAAGCCCTCGACGCCCAGGCCGAACATCTCGACCAGCTCGCGCTCGTGCCAGGCGGCGCCACGGAACACCCCGGTGACCGAGGGCAGGGTGCCCCCGGCCGGCACCCGGGCCCGCAGCCGGATCCCGCGCAATCCCCCCTCCCTCGCCCTGGAGACGTCCAGGAGCTGGCAGACGACCTCCATCCCCGGCCCCGGGAGGCCCTCCCCCTCCTGGGCATCGGTCTCGTCCACGGCGGAGAGCCAGTCGAAGAAGGCGAAGCCCTCGTCGCGGGCGGCCCGCACCGCCTCGTGCCACTCCGGGGGCCGGACCCGGCGCTCTTCGACCTGCGTCATGGCTGCCACCCTACCCACGCGGATCCGATGAGCAGGGGCCACGGCAGCGGGCGCGGCACGGCCTTACGCCTGCGCGATCGGGTAGCCTCACCGCATGCCCGATGCCCTGCCCGAGCTGGCGTCGGCGGTCGACGCGGGGGACCCAGTTCAGTCACGCCACGCCCTCCGCACCGTGCCACCCGAGCACGGTGACAACGCCCTCGCGCTCCTCGCCGGTCGGGCAGCCGAGGGGTCCGCCCTGGCCACCGAACTGCTGGTCGAGCAGCTCGATGAGTCGGGGGTCATCCGTCGCTTCGTCTCCAGCACCCTCCTGGACGAGTCCGCTGTCGACGACGTCAGCCAGGACGTGCTGATCTCCGTCGCCGGTTCGATCCAGTCCTTCAAGGGCGAGTCCAAGGTCACCACCTGGGTGCACAGCATCGTCCGGCACCGAGTCGTGGACCACCTCCGGCGGCAGCGGGCAACCACTCCCCTGCCCGAGGACGACCTGGGGCCGGCGCAGCGGATGAGCTCGTTGCTCGCCACCCGCGCCACCGTCCAGGCCGCGCTCGCCGGGCTGCCCGATCTCTACCGCGCCCCGGTCGCCCTGCGCGATCTGGAGGGGCTGAGCTACGCCGAGGTCGCCGAGCGGCTCGACCGCAACGTGGGCACCGTCAAGGCCCAGATCTCCCGGGGGCGAGCACTTGTCGCCTCCACGCTCAAGGGCGAGGAGTGGGCGTGACCTCTTCCGCCGCCGGTGCCCGATCCACCGGTGCCGTCCGCGCCGGTCGGTACCCACTCCAGGAGGTCATCGGGGTCGGGTCCTTTGCGACCGTGCACCGCGCGCTCGATGAGCGCCTCGACGATGTCGTGGTCGTCAAGATCCTCGCGGAGAACCACAGTCTCAACCCTGAGGTCCGGGAACGCTTCATCGCCGAAGGTCGCGCCCTACGGCGGGTGAGCAGCCGGCACGTCGTGACCGTCCACGACATTGGGGAGAGCGACCGGCAGCAGCCCTACCTGGTGCTCGAGCTCGCCGACCGGGGTGACCTGGCCGAGCGTGTGAGGACGCTGCGGGCCGAGGGGTGGCGCGCGTCGGCCGCAGACCTGCTGGTGGTAGCCCGGCAGCTCGGTGCCGCCCTCGAGGCTGTCCATGCCGCGCGGCTGGTCCACCGCGACCTCAGCCCCGCGAACGTCCTGCTCGCCTCCTCCCACACCGAGGGGGAGGAGACGCGCACCGCGCAGGCGGAGGCCGTCCGCGCCGACGAGCGGCTGGTCCTGGCCGACCTCGGCATGTGCAAGGACCTGGCGTTGGGCTCGGGGCTCACCGTGGCCGGCGGCACCGCCGGCTTTCGAGCACCCGAGCTGGACGCCGGTCCGGCCGTCATCGACACCCGCGCGGATCTGTGGTCGCTCTCGGCGCTCGTCACCTGGCTGGCCGAGGGCGCCGACCTGCCCGAGCGGCTGCACACGGTGCTGGCACGCGGTCAGGCGGACGATCCGGACGACCGCCAACCCGACGTGGCCACCTGGCTGGCCGAGGTCGAGGAGGCGCTCGAGCCGCCGCCACCGCAGGACGGTCAGGACCTGACGGACGAGGCGAGAGGCGGTGAGGGGGCGACGTCATACCGCGGTGCGTGGCGCCGAACGGCCGCGGTCGCCCTGGTGGCACTTCTGCTCGGTTTGGGCGCCGGGTGGCTGCTGCGCGGGTCGGGTGATCCGCCCGCCGCGACCTCGAGCGCCCGTGTCCACATCGAGGCTCCCGAGCAGGTGCAGGTCGGGGAACCGGCGACCTTCACGCTGCGTCACCTCGGCGTCGACTCCTGGGTCTGGGTGCTGCCGACCGGCGAGCATGTCGTCGACGAGGAGACGGTGACGCTCACCCCGACGGGCGCCGGGACGGCGACCCTGTCCGTCCGAGCCCTGGACCCCGAGGGACGCGACCTCGAGGACGTCCTGGAGTTCCAGGTCGCCGAGCCCTGAGGCACGCCCCACAACGTGATGCAACCGATCGGGTCCGAGCACCGACAGACCTGATGTACGCACCCAACACAAGGGAAGATCATCATGAAGCACGCACTGCACCGCCCGCTGCTCCCGCTCCTGGCGGCCGCGGCCCTGACCCTGTCCGCCTGCAGCCAGGAGGCTCCCGCAGAGTTCGAGGACACCGGCAGCCAGCAGCAGGCCGCCGTTGACGACACCCCGGACGCGACCGGAAATGCCGAGGAGTCGACGCAGGACACCGGAGGCTCGCAGTCCGGGTCCGACGCGGCCCAGGAGACCGACGACGCGACCTCGCAGTCCGGGTCCGACGCGGCCGAGGGGACCGACGACGTGACCTCGCAGTCGGCGGCCGCCGCCGGAGTCGACCCCAGCACCCTCGGCGAGCCGATCGCCACGGTTAACGTCCCCGCCCAGGTCGAGGGTGACCCGGAGGCGACGATGGACGTCAGCCTCTACTCCTTGACCCGAGACGGGGAGACGGTCGTCGGCATCTACTCCTTCCACGTGCGCTCCGAGAGGGGATCGGACGACGCGAGGTGGATCTACCACTACCTCGGCAGCCAAGGGTGGGAGCCGCACCTCATCGACACGCAGAACCTCACCCGGCACGACGTGCTGCGGCAGGGCCTCACCCGGGCTATGACCGCCCACCAGGGCGTGCAGTTCCGTCCCGGCCAGACGCTGTTCGCCTACGCTGCCTTCGCAGCACCGCCAGAGGACGTCACCACGATGACGGCCAGCCTCGTGGACGCAGGCGCGGTCGTGCCCGAGGTGCCGATCCGATGAGGCGCCTCGGAGCCGCCCCTCGGCACTCGCCCCGGTTCGGCCGCACGTGGGCCGTGGTCGCGGGCACGGCCCTGGTGCTCACCGTGACGGGCCAGGCCCTGGCCGACGAGCGGGGGGACGTGCTCGACTCCCTGCCCTCCTCCGCATGGGGTCAGAGCATCGTCGCGCTCGAGTCGAGCACGACCGTGCTGGACGAACGCATCACCTATCTCGAGCCGAGAATCTCGCCCTTCGAGACCCGCACCACCGAGGGCGAGGAGACGGTCATCACGCTCTCCTCCGACATCCTCTTCGCCTTCGGCGAGGCCACGATCGAGCCCGAGGCCGAGCGCAGGATCGGCGAGCTGCTCGCCGACGTCCCCGACGGTGCGACCGTGCAGGTGCACGGCCACACCGACTCGATCGGCGGCAGGGACTTTAACCAGGCGCTGTCCGAGGACCGGGCCGAGACCGTCGCGGAGGTCATCCTGGCGGACCGGCCTGATCTGCAGCTCGAGGTCGAGGGCTTCGGAATGGATGACCCAGTGGAGCCGAATGCGACGGACGGCGAGGACAACCCCGAGGGGCGCGCGCTCAACCGTCGTGTCGAGGTCCGCTTCGACGGCTGACGGTAGCGGGGCCCCGGCCCACCGGCCCGGAAGTCGTCATCGGGCGTCTTCCGGGTGCGGAGGGACCGCCACCTTAGGCAGGCGCGGGAGCAGAGAGGGGGAACCTGAGCCGGAACGGCGACAGCAGGGAGGGGAGCCGGCCCGGCTCCAGCCCGGCGGTGGAGCCAAAGGCCCGGGACCCGATGAGGTGGCCCAAGGCCGAGCTGGCGACCAGCAGCACGACGTTGCGGCCCGGGCACATCGCCGGCCCGCCGCTGAACGGCACCAGCGGCCAGTCCTCGTCGGTGCGCTCCTGCAGCCACTGGTCGGGGTCGAAGGTGTGCGCCTGCGGCAGGCGCTGGTCGTCGCGGTGGAAGAACGGCGCGAAGATCACCAGGGAGGCCCCCTCGGGCAGGGTGCCGGTGCGCCAGGAGGTCTCGCGGGTCGCCTCCCTCAGGATGAGCGGCGTGGTCGGCCACAGCCGCAGCGACTCCAGCACGGCGGACCGCGTGAAGGGCAGGTCCGGCGCCCGGTCCAGCTCTGCCCGGACCCGGTCCGCGGCGCCGGGGTGGTCGGTCAGCAGGGCCAGTGCTCGCAAGCTCGCCCAGGTGGCGGCGTCGAAGGCGAAGAGCCACTGCGGGATCTGCTGGTGCGGTTCGGTCCCGGGAGGGGCAGGCGTCTGCGCCACCACCTCGGCCAGGCTCCCCGGCTCGGCTCGGTCGACATAGCCGCGCAGCCGCTCCAGGAACCGCGCCCGCAGTGCGGGCCTCCGCGGCGCCAGGTAGGACAGATTGCCCAGCCGCCGCAGGGTCAGCAGCTCGTCGGTGACTGCCTCGTCCTCCCGCGCGCTGTCCCCCAGCACCGCCCGGCGCACGATCCGCATCCAAGCGCGGGCATAGCTGTCCCAGTCCAGCTCGCCGGCAAAGTCGACGTGGCCCAGGAGCACGTCCATCTCCTCCTGGGCGACCTGCGCCATCCGCAGGCCGACCCGGGGGTGCACGACAGTCCCGGTGGCCAGCACGTCCTCGTTGAAGGGTCGTCGCTGCCGGCGGTCCTCGTTGCTGGAGGCCAGCACCCCGGCGGGCTGGAAGTGGCCGAGCGCCCCCCGCTTCTCTAGGGAGGCGGGCGCGAACGGCTCGGGGCTCTCGTTGAGGACGCGGTGGACGTCGTCGGGGTCCAGCACCAGAGCCAGCCGGCGGCCGGCCAGGTTGATCTGCACGGGGTCGGGTCCATGTTTCTCCCGGAGGCGCTGCATCTGGGTCAGCGCGTGCCGTTCGGCGTCCATCCGTTCCAGCAGGGTGACGGCCCGGGGGCGTCGGACGATCGGGCCCTTGACCACTGGCGGCAGCATCACCGTGCCTAGGGTGCGGACGAGGTCGGTCGGGCTGACGGTCGCGAGCTGTCCCATACCTTCTACCGTCTCAGGTCAGCCCGGTGACCTCATCTCGGAGGACCACCGCCGACCTCCGGCGGCGCGACCAAGCCGCGAGTGGCCTCTCCTGCCGACACGGGGCGGTCGGCATACCGTGCGCCCGGGCGCCGGGCCCGTGCCTGCCCCGGGACCTCTTCGGCGATCTGCTGCTGCAGCTGCACGATGCCGGCCAGCAGCGCCTCCGGGCGCGGCGGGCAGCCGGGCACATAGACGTCGACCGGGATCAGCTGGTCCACGCCCTTGGTCACGCAGTAGGAGTCCCAGTAGGGGCCGCCGGAGTTGGAGCAGGCACCGAAGGAGATGACGTACTTCGGCTCAGGCATCTGCTCGTAGAGCCGTCGGATGGACGGCGCCATCTTGTCCGTCACCGTGCCGGAGACGACCATCAGGTCGGACTGCCGCGGCCCAGGGGCGAACGGAATCACCCCGAGACGGATGAAGTCGTGCCGGGCCATCGAGGCGCTGATGAACTCGATCGCGCAGCAGGCCAGGCCAAAGTTGAACACCCACAGCGAGTACTTGCGCCCCCAGTTGAGGACGACCTGGACGGCCCGGGGCGCCCTCTCCACGGGGGCGCCCACGCGGGGGTCGGGCAGGTCGACCATCACCACCACCTCAACAGGCCACGCCGCCACACGTGCAGCAGCGCCACGACGAGCACCCCGATGAAGATCGCCATCTCCACCAGCGAGGCCAGGCCGAGCTCGGTGCGGATGACCAGCGCCCAGGGGAAGAGGTAGACGGCGTCGACCGCGAAGATGACGTACAGCAGCGCGAAGACGACATACCGGACGCTGCCCTGCTCCCACCCCGACCCGACGGGGTCGACACCGGACTCATAGGTGGTCAGCTTGGCGGGCGAGGGGTCGGCGGGCGCGAGCACGCGCCGGGCACCCATGGCGGCCGCCACGAGGGCGATGCCGGCCAGCAGGGTGAGGGCGACGACGAGATACTCACGCATCGTGCCTCACCCTAGTCCTCACCGCCCGCCAGGTGCTGCAGGCCGGCCCCGACGATCGTGCCCATCCGCAACTGGTCGATCATCGACTCGCTGCGCGTCTGCAGGACCAGCACGTAACCCTCAGGCGCGTCCTGCGCCGCGGCCCCGGTCTCGACGTAGTAGCTCAGCGCCAGCACCCCGGGGGCCGAGCCGCCCTTGAAGCCCTGGTAGGTCACGCTCTCGGGCACCTGCCCGCCCGGGTTGGCCGACAGGATCTCGCGCACCGGCCCGCCCGCCTCGGTGGCCGCCTGCTGCTGCAGACGGGCGTGCATGGAACACACCTCACCCCCGGTGAGCGGCCAGTCCACCCCGTCCTGCCAGACCGGGGTCGTGACTGCGTCGACGTCGACCACCGACAGGTCCTGCGGCAGACCCTCGAGGACCGCCTGGCGCTCCTGGTGGGACGCCGCCCGGGCCCAGCGGTCCCGGACGTCCTGCTCCACGCCCCAGCCGAGGATGAACAGCTCGCGCGTGGTCTGCAGTGGGGTGACGCGGTCGGGGTCGACCCCCGCCTGTTCGGCCGAGGAGCGCAGCCGGTCCTGGCCGACGGCGGCGATGAGCAGGTCGGTGGCGGTGTTGTCGCTGATCGAGATCATCAGCTCGGCGGCCTCCTGGACGCTCACCGTGGAGCCGGTCTCCCGGTCCTGCAGGATGCCCGAAGGCAGGCTCTTGACGGCGTCGGTGATCTCCAGCTCGTCGGCCCATGCCAGCTCCCCGGCCTCGACGGCGTCCACCAGCCCGGCGAGCACGAGCAGCTTGAAGACGGAGCCGGTGGGCCGGGCCTCCCCGCCCGCCGGGAGGCCTTCGGTGGTGTGCACCGTCTGGCAGGTGCCGTCCCGGACCTCGCCGACGACGACCTGGGTCTGGGCGCCGAGGTCGGCCAGCGCGGCGTCCAGATCCGCCCACGCGCTGATCGCGGGTGGCTCCCCCGAAGTGTCCTCCTGGTAGGAGAGCATCTGGATCCGGCCCTCGTCGTCCAGCCCGATCGACAGGATGAGTGGGCGCCGCTCGGAGTGCAGCGACAGGCTGGCGACGCGACCCGCCCCCACGGCGGCGTGGGTGACCGTGTAGGGGCCGCTCAGGCGCAGGGGTCCGATACCCACGGAGAGCTCGAAGGCGCTGAGCTGGTCCTGGAAGGCCTGGTCGAACCGCTCGGCGAACTCCCCCGCCGAGACCACGCCTGTTTCCTCCTCCAGCAGGCCCAGCGCCCACCGGGTCTGCTCGAGCAGGTCCTCGTCGCTGATCACTGCGGCCAGGTCGACCTCGGCCGGCGGCGCCGTCGTCGCGGGCGCGGTGGTCGCCCCCGCGTCGTCCGGCCCCCCGGTCGTCGCGTCCGGGGCGGGTGCCTCCGTCGTGCCCGGTTGCTGGCTCGTGGGCGCGCCCGCGCCCGTCGGGCTCACCGAGTCCTGGCTCATCGGGTCCTCCTGCCCTCCGGTGCAGGCGGTGAGCAGTAGCGCGGCGGCTGCTGCGCTGGCCACCACCCCGACGGAGCGGCGGGCACCTGCGGTGCGGGTCGGCATACCTGTCTCCCTCGTGTCGCTACCTGCGGTCTCGTCCTGGACACCCATCCCACCATGGCGAGGTGCTGGCACCGTCCGGGCCCGACGCTAGGCCACCGCGCGCTCCGCGAGCAGTCGCCGGCCGTTGTGCCACAGCACGTCCTGCAGCCACTCCTGCCCCAGCCCCCAGCGGTGCAGCGCCTCCAGCTGGTGGGCATAAGGATAGGGAATGTTCGGGAAGTCGGAGCCCAGCACCACCCGGGAGCGCAGCTCCTGCAGCCGGCCCAGGAAGCGGGGCGGCACCGGCGCGGAGCGCTCCATGAAGTCGGTGCCGGCCATGGTGGTGTCCAGGTGCACACGGGGGTAACGCTCGGCGAGGTCGGCGAACTCGTCATACTCCGGCATGCCGAGGTGGGCGATGACCAGCGTGAGGTCGGGATGGGTCGCGAGCAGCCGTCCAACGCCCTCCGGACCAGCCTTGCTGACATCCCGTCCCCGGACCTGGGGGCCGGTGCCCGCGTGGATGACGACCGGCACGCGGGCCCGGGCGAGCAGCTCCCACGAGCCGCCGAGCAGGTCGTCGTCGGGGGCCAGGTCGCTGACCGTCACATGCACCTTGACCAGGGCCAGACCGTCGTCCACCGCCTCCTGGATCTGCTCGGTCATCCCCGGCTCGGGGTAGAGGGTGGCGCACCGCAACACCTGTGGGTGGGCTGCGGCGAAGTCTGCGCACCAGGCGTTGAGGTCGGCGACCATCCCCGGCTTGTGCGCGTAGGTCAGGGCGGGGACCTGGTGCACCCCGAGGCGGGCCAGCGTCGCCAACCGCTCCTGCGCGGACGCGCGGTAGTGGATCGGCCAGGGGGTGCCGTAGTGCTCCTCCGCCCGGTCGAAATAGGCCCAGATCGCCTGCGTCAGCCGGTCGGGGTGGAAGTGCACGTGCAGGTCCGCCAGGCCCGGGAGGCCGAGGGCGTCCAGGTAGGCGGGCACGTCCGCGTCCGTCCGTGGCGGCAGCAGATCATCGGCCTGCCGGGTCCGGGAGGCGCTCACCGGGCCGCCTCGCGCAGCGCGTCACCGGCCTGCACCCCGTACCCGCCCCCGAAGAGCAGGGCGTGCACCAGCAGCGGGACCGTCTGGTAGACCGCGACCCGCTCCTGCCAACCCTCGGCCAGCGGGTGCGCCTCGACGTAGGCCGCGAACACCCTCCCGCTGAAGCCGCCGAAGAGCTGCATCATGGCCAGGTCCACCTCGCGGTGCCCGAGCTGGGCGCAGGGGTCGATCAGCCAGCTGCGGCCGCGGCTGTCGACCAGGCGGTTGCTGCCCCAAAGGTCGCCGTGCAGCAGCGCGGGCGGCTCCGGCGGACCGAGGCGGTCAGGGCTGATCCGCTCGGCCAACGCTGCCAGGACGGGGTCCAGCGCGCCCAGCTCGGCCGCCCGTCGCGCCAGCGGGAGGACCCGGCGCTGCACCCAGGATTCGTGCCAGGCTCCCGTCGGGGTGAGGTCGACGGGGCACGCACCCAGGTATGCCGTGGGCTCGCCGTCCACCGACCCGAAGGTCACCGGGGGCTTCGCGTCACCCGAGCCGTGGGTCGCGGCCACCCCCCTGGCCGTCGAGGCGGCGCTCTCCCTGGAGGGCGCCTCCTGGGCCTGGAGCCGCTCGGGGCCGCTCCGGTGCAGGGCCGCGAGCTCCCTGCCGAACTCCTCCTCGGAGGCCGCGGTGCGCTCACCGCCCTGCTCGACCCAGGACAGCGTGATGGTCTCTTCGGTGACGTCCAGGACGTCGGGGACCCGGGCACCGGCCGCCTGCAGGGCCCGCAGGCCCGCGGCCTCGCGGTGGAAGAACAGCGGCGGCGCGTCCACCAGGGTCTTGGTGAAGACCGGCTCGCCGTCGGGACCCGTGCTGCGGGTTGGGGTGCCGGTGATCGTCATACCCCTCATCCTGTCAGCGTCGTGGGTGCCCAGCACGGGTCGCCGCGTCGGCCGAGCGAGGACTCGCCTGCCCTTGCGGTGCTGGGCGTCGGATCCTTCATGGGGGTATGCACCCAAAGGGCCTCTGAGTTGGGGGGCGAGTAGCTCAGCGGGCTGACCGGTGCTCGGCCAGCACCTGCTCCAGCGAGTCCTGCTGCAGGGAGCGCACCAGGCCCGCGACGGCATCCTCGATCTGGTCGTACATGCGCGTGTAGCCCTCGCGCGGGCCGTTGTAGGGGTCGGGCACGTCGCGCACCCCCTCGACGGCGTCGCCGGCGAAGGCACCGAGGCGGACCACCTTGGCCGCGTCCTGCGGGGTGCGGGCCAGCACCAGGATGTCCTGCTCGTTGGCGGAGTCCATGGCCACCACCAAGTCTGCCTCGTCGAAAAGCTCGGGCAGGAACTGGATGCCGACGGTGCTCAAGGTGTAACCCCGGCCCTCGCCCTCCTCGATCGTCATCTCGTGCGGCCGGCGGCCCACGTGCCACGGCCCGGTCCCCGCTGAGGTGACGCTCACGTGGTCCAACCCGGCCTGCCTCAGCTCGTGGACGAGCACCGCCTCGGCGGCGGGAGAGCGGCAGATGTTTCCCAGGCAGACGGTCATGATGCGCATGCCCTCACCCTCTCAGAGCCGGCCCGGGGCGACGAAGATGACAACCCTCTCATCCGGGCATGGTCGGATGAGGGTATGCAGCGTCGCACCACCTTCCTCCTGGGCAAGAAGCCCCGCGCCGGCACCATCGTCGCCGAGGTCATCGATCTGCTCACCACCTGGGACGTCTCCTGCGAGGTGTTGCTGCCGCACGACCAGCACGTGCGCCCCGACGACACCCAGGACGTCGACCTCGTCGTGCACCGTGGCCTGTCCGGCGCGGACGAGGACCTGCTGTCGACCCTGGACGCCATGGGCACTCCGCTGTGCAACCCCTGGGCCGGGAGCACCCACCTGCGCGACCGCGCCGCCCTGCACGGCGCCCTCGACCGGGCCAGCGTGCCCTCCCCGCGGGGGGTCATGCACGCGACCTGGGCCGAGGTGCTCGCCGAGGAGGGCCGACGGCGGGTCGTGGTCAAGGCCGTCGCCGGACCGGGCCGGGGGTGCGGTGTGCTGCCCAGCCCCCTGCCGCAGGAGCCGCCGATGGACGGCCCCTACTTGGTGGAGGAGCTCATCGAGCACGACGGGACCGACCGCAAGCTCTACGTCGCCGGCCAGCACGTCTCCGGTCTGCTCAAGCCGTCCACCCTGGTCCGCAGCCACACCACCGAGGGGACGCCCTTCACGGTCGACGCCCAGCTCGCCGAGCTGGCCCGCCGCACCTTGCAGCACCTGGACCTGCACCTCGCCGGCGTCGACGTGGTGATCGGGCCGGACGGGCCGGTCGTGGTGGACGTCAACGCCTTCCCCGGCTACCGCGGCGTCGAGGCCGCGGCCCGTGCGGTGGCGGCGCACCTGCTGGAGCACCTGGGCCGTGCCGACGATCCGACGTCCTGAGCAGCGCCTGTGCTACGCAGCCGCGAGCCGGCGTCGGGCCGCCGCGAGGACCAGTGCGGTCGCCACCAGGAGCAGGCCTGCAGAACCCGCGCCGTGCGCGATCACCAGCCCGCCCACCAGCACCGGGATCAGGGTGGCGATGAGGAGGGCATCGACCTGCCACAGGGCGACGACCAGACCCGAGGCGTCCCCCGCCGCCGTCGGCACGGGCGTGTGCACGATGACCGGCATCGGCGGCTTGGCGGCGTCGTAGATGCGCACGGCGACGGCCAGCACGAGTGCCCCCAGCCCCAGGCCGGAGGACCACGCCGCCCCGCCGAGCAGTGTGGACAGCAGCAGGCCGACCGCGCCGAGCACGCACGCCGCGGCCAGGGGCAGCAGCGCGTGCAGACCGACCAGCTGCAGGTCCCCTACCCCGTAGAGCACCGGCGCCGCCCCGGCCTCGACTGCGTGTCGGATGCCGTCCGTGAGCACGCCCAGCCCCAGGTAGCCCAGGCCCGATCCCAGAGCGATAGCGAGCCACCACAGCCCGCCGGGTAGCAGCGTCGTCGTCCCGGCGACGACCACGCCCAGGACGATCGCGACGGTGCCGGTGAGCAGCCTGCCAGGCATGCGCAGGGCGGCGATCAGGTCGCGGGTGAGGAAGAGGATCGGCATGCTGGCGGAGCGGGCGCGGAGCGCCTGTCCGGGGCGAGGCCGCGGCGGGACGGGACGGTAGGTGGCTACCGCGGCAGACGCTTCCCCAGCGCCCAGCGCCATGGTGGCGGCCTGCCAGCGCCGAGCCTGCTCCAGCAGTTCGGGCCCGCTCAGCGCATCGAGCAGGCGGGGCACGGACGGGACGGTCACCCGGGCAGGCCAGCCCGACCCGGCCAAAACCTGCCCGGCGAGCCAGCACACGGCCACCAGCACGCCGGCCAGGGCACCGAGGACAGGAACGCCCAGGACCGCCCAGCCGGCCATCTCGCCCGTCCGGGCCAGGGCCGCCACAGGCAGAATGGCGAGCAGGCTGAACGCGCCGACCGGCAAAGCGGCTGCAGCCCAGAACGTGCGCCGCAGGCTGCGTCGGCGGGGGCACGGGCCGTGTGCGACCAGGTGCGTACGGAACGGGCTGAGGACCACCGGGCCCCTGGTCCGTCCGATGAGCAGTGCGGCGAGCGCCGCCACCGGGACACTCACGAGCGCGAGCGTCCGCGCCGCGGGGGCGCCTAGCAGGGCCAGCACGCCGGGGGTGTCGAGGGCGACCAGGGCCGTCCACACGGCCGGGCCCAGGACGACCCCGGTCAGGAGCACGCCGAGGTAGATGCGGTAGGCACGGTCCCCCATCACGCCGCCTCCCGCAGGACCAGCTCGTCGGCGTCGAGCTCCTCCACGAGCCTGCTGCTGTGCGTGGCTAGGAGCAGGGTGGCCCCGTCGCGGCGTCGACGGTCCAGCAGCTGGCTGACGGCGGTGAGCCGGTCCTCGTCCAGCCGCTGCTCGGGCTCGTCGAGAAGCAGCACCTCTCCGGGGCGGGCCAGGGTGAGGGCGAGCGCGCACAGATGCGCCTGACCGGCCGAGAGCTGGTGCGGCAGGCGCTGTGCCAGCCGGGCGATCCCGAGCTCGCCCAGCAGCCGGTCGGCAGTCCTGCCGGCGGTCGCCGCATCACTGCCCCAGGTCCTGGCCACGAGCTCCAGGTGCTCGAGGACCGTGAGGTCCCGCGCCGTCGGGGGCGGCCCGACCAGAGCCGCGACCGCCCGGCGAAAACGGGGGTCGCGCTCGTCAATCGGACGCCCCGCGACCAGACACCGTCCGGCGCTGGCCCGTTCCAGCCCGGCCAGGACGCGCAGAAGGGTGGTCTTGCCGGATCCGTTGGCTCCGGTGACGGCGAGCACCCGTCCTCGGTCCACGCTGAAGGTCGTGGGCGCCAGCACGGGGTGGCCCGCTCGCTCCACCTGCACGTTGGTGACCTCCACCTGGACCATCCCGCCAGCCTAGATGGTGCGCCCACTGCGCCTCACTCACCTCACCGATGAGACGGTGTGGGGATGCAGGACCAGGCACGCAGGCAGCTGGCCGCACGGGAGACGCAGATCAGGGCGCAGATGGAGGCGTTGCTGGCCCCGGACGCTGAGCTGACGACGGCAGCGCTGGCGCGCTGCCTGGGCGAGAGCGAAGCGATCATCGTCGAGCAGCAGACCGCCGGCACCGCGCACACCGCGCTCCAGGAGGAGCTGGAGCAGGTGCAGCGGGCTCAGCAGCGGATGGCGCAGGGCCGGTACGGGGTGTGCGAGGTGTGCGGCACGGCCATCCCGGAGGACCGGCTCGAGGTGCGACCCTGGTCGACGCGCTGCGTGCAGCACGGCTGAGCAGGTCTGACGGCGCGGCGGGCAACCCTGGTGGCGTGCGAGAGTGGGCCGATGCACGGGGACGTCAGGGCACAGTTAGAGGCCAAGGAGCGTGAGCTCGTGGACCAGATGCAGCAGCTGACCCGCCCGCAGCAGGACCAGGGCAGCATCTCCTTCGGCAAGCGGGTCGGGGACGGGACCGCGATGGCCGTCGACCGGTTGGCGGCGGTGAGCGCCCATGACAACCTGCAGGGGCTGCTGGACGAGGTGCGGCACGCCCGTACCCGCCTGGACGAGGGCCGGTACGGCGTCTGCGAGGAGTGTGGCGAGCCGATCCCCGAGGGGCGGCTGGAGGCGCGCCCCTGGGCCACGCGGTGCGTGCGGCACAGCTGAGACGGGACTGCTGTCGCTTCCGCGACAACTTGTCAGCGTGCCACTGGCCGGGGGCAGTAGACCCGTCCGAAGGGGGGCCTCTGAGCACTGACCTCAATTAGCACGGACGGTGTGCGGTAATTAGGGTGAGGCCGGACGAAGGCGTAGGCTCATCCGTGACATGTCTAGCACTCCCTTGCACCAGCTCGACCGCGTCGTCATCCGTTTCGCCGGGGACTCCGGCGACGGTATGCAGCTGACCGGCGACCGCTTCACCAGCGACACCGCCTCCCTCGGCAACGACCTGTCGACCCTGCCGAACTTTCCGGCCGAGATCCGTGCCCCCCAGGGCACCCTGCCCGGCGTCAGCAGTTTCCAGCTGCACTTCGCCAACCACGAGATCGCCACCCCCGGTGACGCACCCGATGTCCTGGTCGCGATGAACCCGGCGGCGCTCAAGGCCAACCTGGGCGACCTCCCCCGCGGCGCGACGATCATCGCGGACGCCGACCAGTTCACCAAGCGCAACCTGGCCAAGGTCGGGTATGCCGTGAACCCACTGGAGGACGACTCGCTCGTCGCCGCGGGCTACCACCTGCACGCGCTGCCGCTGACCTCGATGACGGTCGACGCACTGGCGGCCTTCGACGAGCTGACCCGCAAGGAGAAGGAGAGGGCCAAGAACATGCTGGCCCTGGGCCTGCTGTCCTGGCTCTACTCCCGCGACACGGACTCCACCGAGGCCTTCCTGCGGGCCAAGTTCGGCGCCGCCCCGCACATCCTGCAGGCCAACCTCACCGCGCTGCGCACGGGCCACGCCTATGGCGAGACGACCGAGGACTTCGCGGTCCGCTACCAGGTCGCGCCGGCCCCGATGCCGCCCGGCACCTACCGCACGATCACGGGCAACCAGGCGCTGGCCCTTGGCCTGGTCGCCGCGGCCGAGCGCACCGGGCTGCCGCTCGTGCTGGGCTCCTACCCGATCACCCCGGCCTCGGACATCCTGCACCAGCTGTCCACGCTCAAGCGCTACGACGTCACGACCCTGCAGGCCGAGGACGAGATCGCGGCGGTCGGGATGGCGCTGGGCGCCAGCTTCGGCGGCGCCCTGGGCGTCACCACCACCTCGGGCCCCGGCCTGGCGCTGAAGTCCGAGACCATCGGCCTGGCGGTCTCCACCGAGCTGCCGCTGGTGGTCATCGACATCCAGCGCGGCGGTCCTTCGACCGGCCTACCGACCAAGACCGAGCAGGCCGACCTGCTGCAGGCGATGTACGGCCGCAACGGCGAGTCCCCCGTCGCCGTCGTCGCCGCCCAGTCCCCCACCGACTGCTTCGACGCGGCGCTGGAGGCGGTGCGGATCGCCACCACCTACCGCACCCCCGTCATCCTGCTCTCCGACGGCTACCTGGGCAATGGCTCCGAGCCGTGGCGCATCCCGACGACGGCCGAGCTGCCCGACCTCACGATCGAGCACTCCACGGAGCCCAACGACCTGGACGCCGAGGGTCGGCCCGTGTTCCACCCCTACCGTCGTGACGAGGACACCCTCGCCCGGCCGTGGGCCGTCCCGGGCACCCCGGGGCTGGAGCACCGCATCGGCGGCATCGAGAAGGCCGACATCACCGGCAACATCTCCTACGACCCGGCCAACCACGACAAGATGGTCCGGTTGCGTCAGGCCAAGATCGACCGGATCGCCGACTCCATCCCCCGATGGAGGTGGACGACCCCACCGGCGACGCACGGGTGCTCGTGCTCGGCTGGGGCTCGACCTACGGCCCGATCGCGTCCGCCACCCGGCTGGTGCGCGCGACCGGGGCCAGGGTCGCCCGCGCCCACCTGCGCCACCTCAACCCCTTCCCGGCCGACCTGGGTGAGGTGCTGCGCCGCTACGACCGCGTGGTGCTGCCGGAGATGAACCTTGGCCAGCTCGCTCTGCTGCTGCGCGGCCGCTACCTGGTCGACGTGCGCAGCCACACGGCCGTGCGCGGCCTGCCGTTCACCGCCGGCGAGCTGGCCCAGGTGATCCATGAGCACCTGCTGGCCACCGACCGCGAGGAGGTTCTGGTATGACGACCGAGACGACGAACGGGCCGCGCGCCGGTATGTCGCCGCGCTCCGGACTGGCCGGGGTGCCCACGCTGCCCCTGGAGGTCAGGCAGACCAAGAAGGACTTCACCTCCGACCAGGAGGTGCGCTGGTGTCCCGGGTGCGGTGACTACGCCGTGCTCGCCGCCGTCCAGGGCTTCCTGCCCGACCTGGGGCTGCGGCGGGAGAACATCGTCTTCGTCTCCGGCATCGGCTGCTCCAGCCGGTTCCCGTACTACCTGGACACCTACGGGATGCACTCCATCCACGGCCGTGCCCCGGCGATCGCCACCGGGCTGGCGACGGCCCGGGAGGACCTGTCGGTGTGGGTGGTCACCGGTGACGGTGACGCGCTGTCGATCGGCGGCAACCACCTCATCCACGCTCTGCGGCGCAACGTCAACCTGACGATCCTGCTGTTCAACAACAAGATCTACGGCCTGACCAAAGGTCAGTACTCGCCCACCTCCGACATCGGCTCGGTGACCAAGTCCACCCCGGCTGGCTCCGTGGACCACCCGTTCAACCCGGTGTCGCTGGCGCTGGGCGCCGAGGCCACCTTCGTGGCCCGGACCATGGACTCTGACCGGGCGCACCTGACCGAGGTGATCCGGGCCGCCGCCGAGCACCGCGGCACCTCCCTGGTGGAGATCTACCAGAACTGCCCGATCTTCAACGACGGCGCCTTCCAGCTGCTCAAGGACCGCGACGAGAAGACGGCCCGCATCGCCCACCTGCGCGCCGGTCAGCCGGTCCGGATCGGCACCGAGGGCGCCGAGGGCGCCCGGGTCGTCGTGCGCCGCCCCGACGGTGAGCTGCAGGTCGTGGACGAGGCGGGCGCCGGACAGACCGGGACGGTCCTGGTGCACGACCCCGCTGACCCCAACCCTGCCACGGCGTTCGCGCTGTCCCGACTGGATGACCCGAGCATGCAGCAGGTGCCGATGGGCATCTTCCGCCAGGTCTCCCGGCCGACCTACGACGACGGGGTGCGCGAGCAGGTCCGCGACGCCGTCGTGCGGGCCGCCCCCGGCCAGCCGGGACCGAGCGCGGGTGGGGGTCCCACCCTGGATGAGCTGCTACGTGGGAAGGACACCTGGACCGTGGATGGCACCATCCCCGGCGAGGTCGAGCAGACCCTGAACGGGGAGACCACCGACGGCCCGCACGCCGCCGCCGGTGACGCCCTGGTCGACGAGGCCGAAGGCTCCACCCGGGAGTGAGCGAGGACGCGAGGCGTCGTCGGGAGGGCACGGCGTACGGCTTCCTCGCCTATCTGATCTGGGGCGCTTTCCCCTTCTACTTCGCCACCCTGCGACCGGCTGGACCGTGGGAGATCCTCGCGCACCGGATCCTGTGGACGCTGGCCGTGTGCGGGCTGGTCCTGCTGGTCACCCGCGACCTGCGTTGGCTGTTCGCCCTGGCGCGCACGCCGCGTCGGCTCGGGGGCCTCATGCTCGCCGGACTGCTCATCGCGGCGAACTGGGGCATCTACACCTATGCGGTGCTCTCGGGGCACATCACCGAGGCCGCACTCGGCTACTTCCTCAACCCGCTGGTCACCGTCGCCCTGGGGGTCATCATCCTGCGCGAGCGGCTGCGCGGCCTTCAGTGGGTCGCGGTGGGCGTGGGCGTGGTCGCCGCAATCTACCTCACGGTCGACTACGGCGACCCGCCGTGGATCTCCTTCGCGCTGGCCGCCAGCTTCGCCTCCTACTCGCTGCTGAAGAACCGGCTGGGCGTCTCGCTGTCCCCCTTCCGCTCGCTGTTTGCCGAGAGCCTGACCGTAGCCCCGTTGGCGGTCGGGATCCTGGTCTGGCTGTCCCTGTCCGGGGCCACCACCTGGGGCGGGCACGGCACCGGGCACACCCTCCTGCTGATGTCGACCGGGGTCGCCACCGCGATCCCGCTGCTGCTCTTCGCCGCCGCCGCCAGCCGGGTCCCGTTGTCCACGATCGGCCTGCTGCAGTTCCTCACCCCCGTGCTCCAGCTGCTCTCCGGAATGGCGATGGGCGAGACCATGCCGGCGTCGCGCTGGGTCGGCTTCGCCATGGTCTGGGTGGCGCTGGTCCTGCTCAGCATTGACATGGTGCGCCAGGTGCGGCGGTCGTGGCAGGCACGGGCCGGCCAGGCGGTCACCTGTGCCCCCGGCGAGCAGCCGCCGCACCCCTGAGGGTGCCTTTACCTGCACGAGGTGCAGATTTGCACTCCGTGCATCCTTTTCCTAGGCTGACCCGGTGTCCGAGATCCTCACCCGCCGCGAGGCCAACAAGGCCCGCACCCGGGAGGCCGTCGCAGGAGCCCTGCGCACGCTGCTGGAGCAGCGTCCGGTGCACGAGATCACGGTGGACCAACTGTCCGAGGCCGCGGGGATCTCCCGACGGACCTTCTTCAACTACTACGCCGGCATCCCCGCCGTCCTCAGTGAGGTGTTCGCGGAGTATGCCGCCGACCTGCTGACCCACATCGACCGGGACCAGCTCGCGCACGGGCCGGTGCAGGCGATGCGGGGGATCGTGCGGCCCGCGGTCCTGCCCCGGGAGTTCCTGGGGTGGCTGGCGGTGCTGAACTGCCACGACAACCAGGACGAAGAAGCCTTCGAGCTGGTGGAACGGGCGGTGTGGGCCGACATGGGCCGCTGGCTGCAGGACGTCCTGCGGGACCTGATGCCCCCGGACACCGACCCCCTCTACATCGCCACTCTGGCCCCCAGCGTGATGCACTCCTTCGCCGCGGCGGAGGCCGAGTGGGTCCAGGGCCTGGCACGGCTGGGCAACGTCACCGACACCGACATCCTCACCTTCTGCGAGCACCTGGACCGGGCCCTGGCCTACCTGCAGGCCGGCTGGCAGCACACCACCTCCTGAATTTCTCCCCTCTGCATTCCTCCCCCCTGAACCTCCTCCCCCTGACCTTCCTTGGAAAGGACCACCCCCGTGGCCATCCTTCTGCACAAGCTGGGGCGCTGGTGCGCCCAGCACCGGTGGACCGTCATCGGCATCTGGGCCGCCGTGCTCGTGCTCGTCTCGGTCAGCGCCGTGACCTTCATGCGCCCGCTGACCAACGAGATCTCCATCCCGGACAGCCGCTTCGAGGCGGTGCTGGACACCCTGCGCGAGGAGATCCCCGAGGCCTCCGGCACGACGGGCACGGTGGTCTTCACAGGCGACGCGCCGTTCACCGACGACCAGCAGGACGCCATCGCGGACGTCGTCGAGCGGTGGAACGCCATGGACGACGTCGAGGCGGTCGACCCCTTCGAGAGCCAGCAGCAGCTGGACGACAGCCAGCAGCAGATCGTCGACGGCCGGGCCGAGCTCGAGGCCGGTGCCGAGGAGCTGGACGCAGGTGAGGCTGAGCTCACCGAGGCGCGCGAGCAGCTGGACGCCGGGCGGGAGCAGCTGGAGGCCGGGGAGTCCGAGATCGCCACCCAGGCGCAGCTGCTGGACGAGGGCCAGGCTGAGCTCGATGCGCAGTCCGAGCAGCTCGAGGGCGCCGTCGCCGCAGGCCTGATCCCCCCGGCCCAGGCCGAGCCGGCCCGCGCAGAGATCGCGGCCGCCCAAGCACAGCTCGACGCCGGCCGTGAGCAGCTGGAGGCCGGTCAGGCGCAGCTGGCCCAGAGCCGGGAGGAGCTCGAGGCGGCCGAGCAGCAGATCAGCGAGGGCGAGGCCGAGATCGTCTCGGGGCGCGAAGCCCTCGAGCAGGGAGAGGTGGAGCTGGCGGCCGGGCAACGGCTGGCCGACCTGACCGACGGCATGCGCGTGGTCAACGAGGAGGGCACCGTCGCGATGACCCAGGTGTCCGTCACCGGCGGCGAGGCCTCCGCCATCGACCCGGACACCGCCCGGGAGATCCAGGCGATCGGCGAGTCCATCGCGGACACCGGCGGGGTGCAGGTCGACTTCTCCGGCGAGTTCTCGATGGACCTCAACTCCATCTTCGGCCCCTCCGAGGCGGTTGGCCTGGCGGTGGCCGCCGTGGTGTTGCTCGTCATGCTCGGCACCCTGCTGGCCGCCGGGCTGCCGATCCTCATGGCGCTGGTCGGGGTCGGGGTCGGCGTCGCCGGGTCGCTGGCGCTCTCCCCGTTCTTCGACATGCAGTCGATCACCCCGGTGCTGGCCCTGATGCTGGGCCTGGCGGTGGGCATCGACTACTCCCTGTTCCTCATCAACCGGCACCGCGAGCAGCTGCGGCACGGCATGCCGTTGCGTGAGTCGATCGCGCTGGCCGTGGGCACCTCCGGCAACGCGGTCACCTTCGCAGGGCTGACCGTGATCATCGCCCTGTCCGCGCTCACCCTTACCGGTATGCCGTTCCTGGGCATCATGGGCCTGGTGGCCGCCGCTACGGTCGGCCTGTCCGTCCTGGTCGCGATCACCCTCACCCCGGCGCTGCTGTCGCTCATGGGGCTGCGGGTGCTTCCCCGCAAGGCACGCGCCGCGGTGGCCTCCGGCGACGAGGCGGGGAACGCCGCTCAGGACCTACGGCAGGCCGACACCGGGCGCGGCTGGGCGGCCGGCGTCCAGCGCCGCCCCTGGCTGGCCATCCTGGCCGTCGTCGCGATCGTCGTCGGCCTGGGCTACCCCACGGGCCAGCTGCGGCTGGGCCTGCCGGACAGCAGCTCGGAGCCGGCCGGTTCCACGGCCTACACCACCTACGACACGATCCGCAGCGAGTTCGGTGCCGGCGCCACCGGGCCCATCCTGGCCGTGGCCGAGCTCGATGAGCCGGTCGGCGACGGCGAGGTCGAGCTGATCGGCGCTCAGGCCGACATCGCCGAGGACCTGGCCGAGATCGACGGCGTGCTGCGGGTGCTGCCCGCCGGGGTCAACGAGAACCGGGACGTGCTGGCCTTCCAGATCCAGCCGGAGGGCGGCCCCACCGAGGAGTCGACGGTCAGGCTGGTCGATGACCTCGACGCGACCCTGCCTGCGCTCGGGACCGACCACGGCGCCAGCATCGACATCACCGGTCAGACGGTCGCCAACATCGACATCTCCGAGCAGCTCGGGGACGCCCTGCCGGTCTACCTGGCGGTGGTCGTGGGGCTCTCGCTCATCCTGCTGCTGCTGGTCTTCCGCTCGATCTGGGTGCCGCTGCTGGCCACCGTCGGCTTCCTGCTCTCCATCGTCGCCGCCTTCGGTGCGGTGGTGGCGGTCTACCAGCTGGGCCACCTGTCCTTCCTCTTCGGAGTCAACGAGCCCGGGCCGGTGCTGTCGTTCCTGCCGATCCTGCTCATCGGGATCCTCTTCGGGCTGGCCATGGACTACCAGCTGTTCCTGGTCTCCTCGATGCGCGAGATGTTCGTGCACGGCAAGAGCGCCAAGGAGGCCGTCGTCAGCGGCTTCAACCTCTCCGCTCGGGTCGTGACCGCCGCGGCCATCATCATGATCTCGGTCTTCGCCGGCTTCATCGGCGCCCACCTGACCATGGTCCGACCGATCGGTCTGGGCCTGGCCGTGGGTGTGCTCATCGACGCCTTCCTGGTCCGGATGACGCTGACCCCGGCCGTGCTCACCCTGCTGGGCGAGAAGGCGTGGTGGCTGCCGCGCTGGCTGGACCGGGTGCTGCCCAACGTGGACGTCGAAGGCGTGCGCCTGGAGCAGTCCCTGACGCCGGCCGGCTCCGGCAGCGGTTCAGCCGCTCAGGAGCCCGAGCCCGCCGGGCGGGCCTGAGGCTCCTGCCCCAGCCGTTGCCCGGCGGCCTGGAGCAGCGTGCGGGCGCCGGCCCGCGCCGCGGCGTCACCCTCGGTGACCTGCAGCGCGAGCCGGCGCCCGTCGCGCTGGTGGATCACCAGGCCTGGCCCCCCGGCCTGGTCCACGATGTAGGAGGTGCGGTCCGGCAGCGGGCGCAGGCCGACCCCGCCCCAGCGCATGGGGTCCAGGTCCTGCACCTCGACCCCGACCACCCGCTCGGCCGCGACGTGGGAGACCTGCACCGGCAGCACCCGTGAGCGGATCCGCAGCCCGTCCACGTCGACGGCGAGGGTGACCGAGGACCACGCGAGCGCGAGCAGGCCCGTGCCCAGGCCGACCAGGGCCAGCAGCACCGTCAGCGCCAGACTTCCCGCGACCAGCTGCCACACGGCCGCCGCTCCAAGCACCACCGGCACACCCACACCGGTCACGCGCAGCGTCCGCGAGTCCAGCTCGGTGCTCCACGGCTGCAGGGGGCGCACCGCCCTGCCCCGCAGCGCCTGCACGCGGGCCCGGTCGGGGACCTGGGCCAGCACCTCGGTCGGCGAGGGCCAGCGGCGGCCGTGCACGGCATACCCGACCCAGCCGGCGCCCAGCCCGAGCAGCACCGCCAGCAACGCCCACCACTCGCGCACCTGCTCCACCCCGACGACCCCGACCCGCCAGACGGTGAGAACGTAGAGCCAGACCGCACCCCAGCCCAGCGCACCCAGGAGCGCCAGCGCCCACCGCGACCAGGCCGGGGGCACGACCCGCCGCAGCAGCGCAGTGCCCGCCGCGAACAGGGCGACGAGCACCACCGTGGACAGCAGGGCGGAGGCGAAGCCCGGCCCGGTCACGTAGCCGTCCGCGGTCGGCCCCGACCAGTGTCGCGGCACGACGGCCGGCACGGGGCGCAGGGTGAGTGCGGCCAGCAGCGCGGGCAGGGGCAGGATCGCCCACAGCCCGGCCAGGGCACGGCGGTGACGCATCAAGGTCCTTCCGGTTCGGTTCGGACCCAGGGTATGCGTTGGGCCACCACCGCCCGGCACCTGACGACGGTAGCGTGGACGTCCACCATGACCGGACCCGTTGACCCCGCCCCCGGCCCTGACACCTCTTTCGGCCTCGACACTTCCATCTCCGGCCCCGGCGCCCCAGTCCCAGACCGTGCCGCCCGCTCCGCCGACGGACCCGTGCTCGACCCTGAGGTTCCCGCACCCCCGTCACCGGCGGTGGCAGCCGTGCGCGACGTGCTGCGCGCCGCCCGGGACCTCGTCCAGCTCGAGGACGTCCACGAGCTGCTCGACCGCACGCTGGCCCTGTCCTGCCGCCTCACCGGTGCCGGTGCGGGAGTGCTGCTGGTTGTGGACGAGGACGTGGACTGGTCACGAGGCGACGTCCTGCGGCACGGTGGCGCGGACCACCCCACCCTGGCCCAGGGGCTCATCCGGGGTGGCCCAGAGACCGTGGCGCTGAGCGCAGACGTGGTCGCGGACGGCCGGGTCCGCGCCACGATCCGGCTCGGTGCCCTGCCAGCGGGGCAGGCCGAGACGCACCAGCCCACCCTGCTGACCCTGGCCGCGGTCGCTGGCACCCGACTGGACGCACTGCGCCAGCGCGAGGCGGCCCGGCTCTACCAGGCAGTCAGCCAGGCGCTGTGGGAGCTGGACCGGACGCTGACCGGCACCGTAGACCTCGACGACACCCTGCCGCTGCTGACCCGGCGAGTGCGGGAGGTGCTGCACGCCGGCGCCGTGGCGTTGGTGGCCCGCCCCGACGAGACCACCCTGCGGGTCCTGGCCGCCGCCGGCGAGGGCGCCGGGGCCGCCCTGGCCGACCTGGCACCCGACCTGCACGAGGTGCTCGACCACCGGCAACCGCGGCACTGGGCGGCCCAGCTCGAGGGCGAGGTCGCCTACGTCAGCATCGTCCCCCTGGAGGACCGCGGACCAGAGCCTGCGGTGCTGCTGGTCCAGCACTGGCGCTCCCCTCAGGGGGTGCTGCGGCAGGAGGTCCAGGACGTCGTCAGCGCCATGGCCCTGCACGCCTCGCTCGTCCTGGACCGTGAGCTGGGCGAGCGGGAGCACGACTTGCTCACGCTGCTGGAGGATCGCGACCGGATCGCCCGAGACCTGCACGACCTGGTCATCCAGCGGCTGTTCGCGGTGGGCCTGACCCTGCAGGGAGCCACGCGCCGGGCCCTGCTCCCCGAGGTGGTGGAGCGCTTGGAGGGCGCGGTCAGCGAGCTCGACCAGACGATCCGGGACATCCGGGCCACGATCTTCCAGCTGCGGCACCGCCCCGGCGAGGGGTCCTTCCGCGCCGACCTGCGGGCCCTGGTGGAGTCCTACGCGCCCACCCTGGGCCTGGCCCCGGTCCTGCACCTGCACGGACCGCTGGATGCGGTGGCCGACGACGAGACCCACGCCCAGGTGCTCATGGTGGTTCGCGAGGCGCTGTCCAACATCGTCCGGCACGCCCGGGCCAGCAGCGTCGAGGTCACCGCCGTCGCGACCGCCGAGGAGCTGTCCCTGACGGTCACCGACGACGGGGTGGGCATCCCGCCGGATGCGGTCGAGAGCGGGCTGGGCAACGTCCGGGCCCGGGCCAGCGACCGGGGCGGCCGGGTGGAGCTGCGTCCCGTCGAGCCGCACGGCACCCAGCTGCGCTGGACCGTGCCGCTCTGACGGGCGCCCGCCCGGACGAGACCCTCCCGACTGCCGGGACGCCGGCGGTCAGACGACGGCGACGGGTCCGTCGGCGTACTCCACGACGGCGCTGGCTCGGGGGCCGCGGCGCATGACGAGCAGCTCGGCACCCTCACCGTGGGCCAGGAGAGCCAGCACCGGGCTGCGGTCGGTGGCCAGGCCGGTCAGCAGGACCCCGGGGTAGAGGCGGCGCCAGGGCGCAAGCAGCTGCTCCAGCGCCTGCTCGGCCAGCTCTGCGTGCTCGGTCCACACCGCGGGGATAGACCGCTCCTGGCTGGCCGCCGAGACCGGGACCGACCAGCTGGCCACGGCCAGGGCCGGGCGGCCCGAGCGCAGGGCCCGGGCCAGCGCGAAAGCCAGAACCGAACCGGACTGTCCATTGTCGTGGCCTACCGCGCCGAGGTCGATGACGACGGGGGCGTCTGCCGGCACCTGGCCCGGCGCCCAGTCGTCGGGGACCACGACGAGCGTGGGACCGTCCTGGTGGATCAGTGTGCGGGCGGTGCGCCCGAGGTTGATGCGCTGGTGGCCGCCCTCCCCACGGCGGCCGATCACGACCAGCGCCGTGCCGCCCTCGCGGCCCAGGGCCCGTTCCCACGTGTGCGCCGAGACCAACAAGGTGTGGGCTGGTCCGCCGCTGACCAGGTCAGCGCCCGGCCTCAGCCGGGAGTCGATACGGGCGGCATCGGCGCTGGCCCGGTCCAGGATGGCCCGGCCCGGCGCCTGACCGGTGGTCTGCGTGTCATGCACCAGCACCAGCGGGGCGATCCCTGCGGACGCGGAAGCCTCCGCGGCCGCCCAGGCGACCGCGGAGGCGTTGTGTGCCGAGCCGTCCACGCCCACCAGCACCGGCCCGGGAGCCGTCATGGTGGCGGTCACGGCCCTACCTCACCACAGGTACTTGGGAGCGGTGCGGGTCCACAGCTTGCCCAGGCCCAGGTAGGCCCAGGAGGCCGGGATCAGGGCGATCACGATGAGAGTCATGGCACCGGTGATGTGGTCATCCAGCACCGGGTTGGTCACCAGCGGGAGGGAGGCGCCGTACATGAAGACGTACATCAGCGCACCGGCCAGGGCACCGACCCGGGCACCCATGCCCAGGATGAGGGTCAGACCGATGCCCAGCAGACCCAGCATGAACAGCACGTCGATGAAGCCGTTGCCGGCCATCGCGGTGTAGAAACCGGCCAGCGGGCCCTCGACACCGGACAGGAAACCGGTGGTGGGGCTGCCGCCGTTGATCCAGGCCCGCTCACCCGGGGTGGCAAAACCCAGGCCGAAGGTCTTGTCCATGAACGCCCACAGGAAGTAGAAACCGAACGCGATCCGCACTGCCCCCAGGGCATAACCTCCCGCGGCCGGCAGGAAGTGCTCACGCTCGTGCTCGACGGTGTCGTGGACGATGTCGGGGCGGGGGGCGGTGGTGGTCATGTCGGCCAGCTCCTTGGTTGTTGGTCTTGGTGGTTGACTCCAGCATCCCAACATCCGACACCGCGTAGTAGAGGCGAGGGTCCGGACCTTGGCGGGACCTTAGTCCCAAGCCTCACCCATCCCGAACAGGCCCAGGTCCTACTTGTCGAAGAGCTTGGCGCCCAGGACCGCGGCCTGGGTGCGACGCTCCAGCCCCAACTTGGCCAAGACCGAGGAGACGTAGTTCTTCACCGTCTTCTCGGCCAGGTACATCGTCTCGCCGATCTGCCGGTTGGTCAGACCGTCGGCGATGAGCTCCAGGATCCGCCGCTCCTGGTCGGTGAGCACCGCGAGCTTGTCGGCCTGCGGGTCCCCGCGGCGCAGCCGGTCCATCACCCGGGCCACCAGGCTGGGGTCGAGCAGGGAGCGGCCGGCCGCGATCGAGCGGATGCCGTCGATGAGGTCGTTCCCGGCGATCTGCTTGAGGACGTAGCCGTCGGCGCCGGCCATGATCGCCGCGAACAGTGCCTGGTCGTCGTCGTAACTGGTCAGGATCAACGCCCGGATGGCAGGGTTCTGGGCGCGCACCTCACGGCAGACTTCGATCCCCGAGCCGTCCGGCAGCCGCCCGTCCAGGACGGCGACGTCGGGGGCCAGCTCGAGAATGTCCTGGACGGCCTGCACGGCCGAGCCCGACTCCCCCACGATCTGCAGGTCCGGCTCGGCGGAGAGCAGGTCGCGCAGACCGCGGCGCACCAGCTCGTGGTCGTCGAGCAGATAGACGCGGACGGGCTGGCTCATCGTCGACTCAGCTGGACCGTGCGGCGACACCGTCGACCAGGGCGCGCAGCGCGTCCACGGCCGGGCCCTCGGGCAGCCCGTCGAGCAGGGTCCGGGCCTCGGCGGCCACCCGCAGGGTGTGATCACGCGCCTGCTGCATGGCCGGGTGGGCACGCAGGAGGGTCAGCGCCTCGGCCAGCTCGTCCGGGTCCTCGATCGGCCCCCGGGTCAGGGTGAGCAGCCGCTCGTCGGCGGGGTCGCTGGAGGTGCGGGCGTAGAGCACCGGCAACGTGGCCTTGCCCTCGCGCAGGTCCGCGCCCGGGGTCTTGCCGGAGTCGTCCGCGTCGGAGGCGACGTCGAGGACGTCGTCGGCCAACTGGAAGACGATGCCGAGCTGCTCGGCGTAGGCGGTGAGGGTGCCCACCGTCTCCGGGTCGCATCCGCCGAACATGGCGCCGTAGCGGGCGGCCGTCGCGATCAGCGAGCCGGTCTTGTCGGCCAGGATGGACAGGTATGCCGCAACCGCCTCGTGGGGATCGGCCACCACCCCGGTCTGCCGGTCATCGCGGATCTGCCCGGCGCAGAGCCGCACGAAGGTGTCGGCCTGGATCCGGACCGCCTCCGCGCCCAGGCCAGCGACCACCGAGCTCGCGGTGCCGAAGAGCAGGTCACCGATGAGGATCGCGGTGGAGTTGCCGTAGCGGGAGTTGGCGCTCTCCACGCCGCGGCGCAGGTCCGCCTCGTCCATGACGTCGTCGTGGTAGAGCGAGGCCAGGTGGGTCAGCTCCACGCCGACGGCGGCGTCCACCACCTTCTCGTCCCACCCGGAGCCGACCTCGCTGGCCAGCAGGGTGAGCAGCGGTCGGAAGCGTTTGCCGCCGGCGCGGGCCAGGTGGCCGGAGGCTTCGGCGATGAACGGGTCGTGGTGGTCCACGACCTCGTCCATGCGGGCGGCAACCGCCGTCATGCCAGCTTCGACCCGTTCCTGCAGCTCGTCCTGAACCCCGGGGATGGATGTCACTGTCACCGCACGAACGCCGCCGCGCTCTGGGCCAGCTCCAGCATCGGCGCGGGCATGACCCCCAGGGCCAGGGTGACGGCAACCCCGAACAGGATCGCGAAGGAGGTCATCCACGACGGGCTCACCACGGTGGTGCTGCCGACCCGGTCGCCGGTGTACATCACCACGATGAGCTTGAAGTAGATGTAGGCGGTCACCGCGCTGGCCAGCACGCCGACCACAGCCAGCCAAGCCCAGCCCTGGCTGACCGCTGCGGAGAAGACCGCGAACTTGCCGGTGAACCCGGAGGTGAGCGGGATGCCCGCCATCGCCATGAGCAGGAAGCTGAAGGCGGCTGCCAACCAGGGGGATCGCTTGGCCAGGCCCGACCACTGGTCGACGTGGGTGGCCTCGCTGCCCGCGGAGCGCACCAGGAAGACAATGGCGAAGGCTGGGATGGTCATGAACCCGTAGGTGGCCAGGTAGAAGATCGTGCTGGAGATCCCGACCTCGCTGAGCGCGATCACGCCGGTGAGGATGAACCCGGCGTGCGCGATCGAGGAGTAGGCCAGGATCCGCTTCACGTCGGTCTGCACGATCGCCAGCAGGGCACCGACCACCATCGACAGGGTCGCCACCACGGCCAGGGCGGGCTGCCAGTCCAGCGCCGCACCCTCAAGGGCGACGTAGAGGACCCGCAGCATGGCGCCGAAGGCGGCCACCTTGGTCACGGCCGCCATGAACCCGGTCACCGGGGTCGGAGCGCCCTGGTAGACGTCCGGGGTCCAGGCGTGGAACGGAACGGCGCCGACCTTGAACAGCAGCCCCACGGTGATGAGCAGCACCCCGGGGACCAGCAGGGCGTCCATCCCGACGTTGGTGCCGACGGCAGCGGCGATGTCGGCGAACCGCATCGAGCCGGCGAAGCCGTAGAGCAGCACCGCACCGAAGAGGAAGAACGCTGAGGCGAAGCTGCCCAGCAGGAAGTACTTCAGCGAGGCCTCCTGCGAGAGCAGGCGACGCCGCCGGGCCAGGCCGACCAGGACGTACAGCGGCAGGGAGAGGATCTCCAGGGCGATGAACAGCAGCAGCAGGTCGTTGGCCGCGACGAAGAGCATCATGCCCCCGACCGAGAGCAGCGTCAGCGGGAAGACCTCGGTGGTGGTGGCACCGACCCGCACGGCCAGGGCCTCCTCCTCCGAGCCGGGCACCGAGGCGCCGGACTGGGTGAAGGCGTCCGGCTGCCCCCCACCGAGCCGCTCGCCCATGACGAGCAGGCCCACGATGGACAGCACGAGGATCAGCCCCTGCAGGACCAGGGCGGGCCCGTCGAAGGCGACGGTCTCCACGGCGGTGAGCCCCTGGTTGTCCTGGCCCAACAGCACCAGGGCGACCAGCGCCAGCACCAGGGTGGCCACGGCCAGCGGCAGCTGCACGGGGTAGCGCAGCTCCGTCCGCACGAAACCCTCGATGAGACAGCCGAGCAGCCCACCGACGAAGACGATGATCAGCGGCATCAGCGCCAGATAGTTGATGTCGGGCGCGACGAACATAGAGCCACCCATCAGCGGCCACTCCCCTCGGCGTTGGCGGTGTCGACGGCCGGCACGGGGTCATTGACCCCCACCGACTGCAGCGTGTGCTGCACGGCCGGCTCGAGCACCTCGAGAACCGGCTTGGGGAAGAACCCGAGGATCAGGAAGGCGGCGATGATGGGTGCCACGACCCACTTCTCCCGGCCCGTCATGTCGGGGACGTCCAGACCCTCGGGCCGTGGACCGGTGGCGACCTTGCGGTACATCACCAGCACATAGACCGCGGCCAGGATCACGCCCAGGGTGGCGATCAGCCCCAGCCAGGCGTTCCGCTGGAAGGTGCCCACGATGACCAGGAACTCGCTGACGAAGGAGTTCAGGCCCGGTAGCGACAGGGCCGACAGCCCGGAGATCAGCAGGGCGCCGGTGATGAGCGGGGTCACCCGCTGCCAGCCGCCGAAGTCGCGCAGGTCCCGGCTGCCGCGGCGCACGATGAGCATGCCGGCCACCAGGAACAGCCCGGCGGTGGTGAAGCCGTGGTTGACCATGTAGAGCGTGGCTCCGGTGTGGCTGACCGTGGTGAAGGCGAAGATACCCAGCACGATGAAGCCGAAGTGGCTGATCGAGGTGTAGCTGATCAGGCGCAGGATGTCGGTGGATCCGATAGCCATGAACGCGCCCCAGAACAGCGAGATCAGGGCCAGGGTGATGACCACCGGTGTCGCCCACTGGCTGGCCTCGGGGAACAGGCTCAGGCAGAAGCGGATCATGCCGTAGGTGCCGACCTTGTCCAGGACGCCGACCAGCAGCACCGAGGTCGCCGGACGGGACTGCTCCGCGGCCAGGGGCAGCCAGGTGTGCACAGGCCACATCGGGGCCTTGATCGCGAAGGCGATGAAGAAGCCGAGGAACAGCCAGCGCCCGGCCTCCACCGACAGGTCCAGCCCGGCCAGGTTGGTCAGCAGGAAGCCGTCCGCGCCGCGCGGCCCGGCCAGATAGACGCCGATCACCGCCACGAGCATGATCAGCCCGCCGGCCAGGGAGTAGAGCAGGAAGGTGGTGGCCGCCCGCGCCCGGCGGGACCCGCCGAAGATCCCGATCAGGAAGTAGACCGGGACGAGCATGACCTCGAAGAAGATGTAGAAGAGGAAGACGTCGATCGCGGCGAAGACGCCGACGATCGTCGAGGTCAGGGCCAGCATCAGCGCGAAGTACAGGTGCTGGCGGCGGCCGACGGCCGGGACGTCGTCCCAGGCGGCGACGAGGCAGATCGGCACCAGCACCAGCGCCAACAGGATCATCGTCAGCGAGATGCCGTCGACGCCCAGGGCGTAGGAGACGCCGAACTGCGGGATCCACGAGTGGACCTCGGTCAGCTGGAACTGCCCGCTCCCTCCGCCGATCTGGTACTGGGTCAGGGCGGCAATCCCGACGCCCAGGGTCAGCAGCGAGGTGCCGAGCGCCACGGGGCGCACCAGCGTGCTGGCCTTCGGCAGCACCGCCACCACCAGGGCCCCGACGAGCGGGAGCACCAGCAGGGTGGTCAACCACGGGAAGTTCATCACTGCATCACCCACACTGCACCGAGGATGGCGACGACACCGATCAGCATCGTCAGGGCATAGGAGCGGACGAACCCGTTCTGGGCGCGCCGCAGGACCGACGACAGGCCGGTCAGGCTGGCGGTCGTGCCGCCGGTGACGGTCCCCTCGACCAGGGTCTCGTCCGCCTCGGTCAGACCCTTCACCATGGTGGCGGTCGGGCTGACGAAGAGGGCGTCGTTGACGTCGTCCTGGTAGAGGTCGCGGCGGGCCGCGCGCGTCAAGGCATTCGCCTCGGGAGCCTCGACGGGGACGTCAGCTGCGGCATACGTCCGCCAGGCCAGGAAGACACCGATCGCCATCAGCACGAAGACCGAGATCTGGATGGCCAGCAGCGGGATCAGTGGCTCGGCGTGGGCGACGTGGCCGAAGACCGGGTCCAGCCAGTCGGTGAGGATCCCGGTCGGGTAGAGCGCAGCGCCGAGCACGATCGAGCCGACCGCGAGGACCATCATCGGGATGGTCATCGTCAGCGGCGACTCGTGCGGGTGGGCGTCGTCGTGCCAGCGGGCCTTGCCGTGGAAGGTCATGAAGAACAGCCGCGACATGTAAAACGCGGTGATCCCGGCGCCGAGCAGGGCGACCAGGCCGAAGACCCAGCCCTGCCAGCCTGGTGCGGAGAAGGCGGACTCGATGATGTGGTCCTTGGAGTACCAGCCGGCGGTGAACGGGAAGCCGATGATCGCCAGCCAACCCGCAGCGAAGGTGATCCAGGTGATCTTGACCTCGCGCCTCAGGGCGCCGAAACGGCGCATGTCGACCCGGTCGTTCATGGCGTGCATGACCGAGCCGGCACCCAGGAACATCCCGGCCTTGAAGAAGCCGTGGGTGATCAGGTGGAAGATCGCGTAGACGTAACCGATCGGGCCCAACCCGACGGCCAGCATCATGTAGCCGATCTGCGACATGGTGGAGGCGGCCAGGGCTTTCTTGATGTCGTCCTTGGCGCAGCCCACGATCGCGCCGTAGAGCAGGGTGATGGCGCCGACCACCGCGACCACGAGGCGGCCATCGGGGGTCAGGTCGTAGATCGCCTGGCTGCGCGCGACCAGGTAGACACCGGCGGTGACCATCGTCGCGGCGTGGATCAGGGCCGACACCGGGGTCGGGCCGGCCATCGCGTCACCCAGCCAGCTCTGCAGCGGGAACTGTGCCGACTTGCCGCAGGCGGCGAGCAGCAGTGCCAGCCCGATGAGGGTCAGCATCATCGCGCTGGCCCCGTCGGCGTGGGCAAAGACCGTCGCGAACTCCAGTGAGCCGAAGGTGGCCAGCATCAGGCCCATTGCGGTGATGAGGCCGACGTCACCGACGCGGTTGACGATGAACGCCTTGTTGGCCGCGGCCGCGTAGGCCGGGTTGTGGTTCCAGAAGCCGATGAGCAGGTAGGAGGCCAGACCCACCCCCTCCCAGCCCACGAAGAGCAGGACGAAGGAGTCAGCCAGCACCAGGACCAGCATCGCCGCGATGAACAGGTTGAGGTAGGCGAAGAACCTGCGCTTGTCGCGGTCGTGCTCCATGTAGCCCAGGGAGTACACGTGGATCAGCGACCCGACGAAGGTGATGAGCATGACGAAGGCCAGGGACAGCGGGTCCATCAGCAGGCCGACGTGCAGGGTGAAGTCGGCGAAGCTCATCCAGTCCCACAGCTGCAGCTGCAGGGCTCGGTCATCTGGGGCCAGGCCGGTGAGCTGGACGATGACCAGCGCGCCGACCACGAAGGAGGCCCAGGAGAGCACGGTGGCCAGCATCGGGCCCCAGGTGTCGGTGGCGCGCCCGCCGAGCAGCAGGACCGCCGCTCCCAGGAGGGGCAGCGCAATCATCAGCCAGCCGTACTGGGCCACGCCGCCGGAGACAGCGTCGTAGGCCATGGGCTGGCTGGCCGCGAGGGTCGCGGCCGTGGTGAACGGAGTCACTCGCTGCCTCCCTTAGAGCTTCAGCAGGTTGGCGTCATCGACCGAGGCCGAGCGACGCGAACGGAAGATGGACATGATGATCCCCAGGCCGACGACGACCTCCGCGGCGGCCACGACCATGACAAACAGGGCGTAGACCTGCGCGTCGAGGTTGCCGTGGATGCGGGCGAAGGTGATCAGCGCCAGGTTGCAGGCGTTGAGCATGAGCTCGATGCCCATGAAGACGATGATCGTGTTGCGGCGGGTCAGCACCGTCAGGGCGCCGATCGCGAACAGGACCACCGAGAGGTAGACGTAGGCCTCCAGACCCATCAGCGCTCATCCTCCTGCGTGTCGACCGGCTCTCCGGACGCCTGGTCCGGCCCGTGCCCGACCTCCTGGGAGGCCACGGTCCCGCTCGGCATGTCGTCGGCGTCCAGGTCGCCGGCCGGCTCGCCCGCCGAGGTGGCCGCCGTCTGCGGCAGCCGGTAGGCACTGGGGTTGCTGACCTGGCCGCGGGCCACGATTGCGCGCGGCACGGACTCCTCGACCGGGGTGCCGTCCGGCGCCAGGGCCGGAGTGTCGGCCGCGTTGTGCCGGGCGTAGACACCCGGGTTGGGCTTGCCGGCCAGCCAACGGCCCGAACGCAACTTGTCCTGCGCGGCCTGGCGCTGGGTCATCTTGGGCACGAGCCGGTCGCCGTGCGCGAGCACCATGGCGCCCATCACCGCGATGACGAGCAAGGTGCCCAGCGCCTCGAAAGGCAGCACCTGCCGCTCGAAGATCTCGCGCGCCAGCGCGGTCACGCTGCCCTCCGCCTGCGCCTGCTCCAGGCCGACCGGAGCCTGCCAGCTGACCCGAGACAGCCCGTAGACCGCGAAGCCGAGGAAGACCAGGCCGACGGCGAAGGCCCAGCCGCGGTGGCCCCGGATGGTCTCGACCATGGAGTCAGAGGCGTCGACGCCGATCATCATCACGACGAAGAGGAAGAGCATCATCACCGCGCCGGAGTAGACGAAGATCTGGATGATCCCGACGAACTCGGCGCTCTGGACGATGTAGATGATGCCGAGGGTGACCATGACCAGGGCCATGGACACCGCGGCATGCACCGCCTTGCGGGCGAACAGCAGCCCCATGCCACCGGCAACCGCCACGGCGGACAAGAGCCAGAAGACGCCGACCTCCATGCCGCTGATCGTCTCCGCCCCTTCGACCGGGGTCATCGGGGGACCTCCTCGTGCTCGGTCGGGATGCTGCTGGCCTCGGCGTCACGCTGGGCGACGTGGTCCTTCTGGCGCTGGGTCGGACCGGTGACCTGGCCGCGGTAGTAGTCGCGCTCGGTCTTGCCCTCCGCGTACGGGAACGGCGGGGCCAGCATCTCCGAGCCCAACGGCGCCAGCAGCTGGTGCTTCTCATAGATCAGCGGCTCGCGCTCGGCGTCGGCCATCTCGTACTCGTTGGTCATCGTCAGCGCCCGCGTCGGGCAGGCCTCGATGCACAGGCCGCAGAAGATGCAGCGCAGGTAGTTGATCTGGTAGACGCGGCCATAGCGCTCACCGGGGCTGAACCGGGCCTCGTCGGTGTTGTCCGCGCCCTCGACGTAGATCGCGTCGGCGGGGCAGGCCCAGGCGCACAGCTCGCAGCCCACGCACTTCTCCAGCCCGTCCGGGTGCCGGTTGAGCTGATGCCGGCCGTGGTACCGCTTTTGCGTGGGCCGCACCACCTCGGGGTACTCCTGGGTGCGCACCTTGCGGAACATCGTCGCGAAGGTCACCCCGAACCCGGCGACCGGGGCGAAGAGCTGGGACAGGAACCCCGGCTCGGGCTTGCCCCCGGACGGGTCGGCCTCGCTCCGGGCCGGAGCCTGGGCGGGCTCGCGCCGGCTCGGGTGTCCGGCTGCTGTCGGGTCGGTCTGGTCAGCCACGGCTGTCCTCCGCAGGGTCGGTGGTGGTCGAGCTGGGAGTTGCGCTCACCGGGGGTGCCTTGTCCAGGGCGGTCGGCCGCTCCACCAGTCGCTGTCCGGGCAACGGGGGCACGGGGTAGCCGTCGGCGAAGGGGTCGACCTCCTCGGGGACGGCCAGGCGTTCCTCCCGTTCCTCGGCCTTGCGGCGCGAGGCTGCCTCCCAGAAGAAGATCGCGCCGATCACAACCAAACCGATGCCGACCATGGTGAAGACCAGGACGAACCGGCCCTCGCCGAAGAAACCCTCCTGGGCGCTGCGGATCAGCATGACCGCGATGACCCAGACCAGCGAGATGGGGATCAGGACCTTCCAGCCCAGCGCCATGAACTGGTCGTAGCGCACGCGCGGCAGCGAGCCCCGCAGCCAGATGTAGAAGAAGATGAAGCTCCACATCTTCACGGTGAACCACAGCAGGCCCCACCAGCCTTCGTCGAGGAAGGTCCCGTTCAGCGGCCACGGTGCGTGCCAGCCGCCCAGGAACAAGGTGGTCGCCAGGGCGGAGACCGTGAACATGTTGATGTACTCACCGAGGAAGAACATGCCGAACTTCATCGAGGAGTACTCGGTGTGGAAGCCACCACCGAGCTCACCCTCGCCCTCGGCCAGGTCGAAGGGCAACCGGTTGGTCTCCCCCACCATGGTGATGACGTAGACCACGAAGCTGACGAACAGCGGCACGACATACCACAGCGGGATCCCGAGCCACCCGGTCTGCTGCTGGGCGGCCACGATCTGGCTGGTCGACATGGACCCGGAGAAGAGGAAGACCGCCACCAGGGACAGGCCCATCGCGATCTCGTAGGAGATCACCTGGGCCGTCGAGCGCAGCCCACCCAACAACGGGTAGGTCGATCCCGAGGCCCACCCGGCGAGCACGAAGCCGTAGGCACCGACGCCGGCGACGGCCAGCACCAGGAGCACCGCGACCGGGGTGTCGGTCAGCTGCAGCGGCGTGGTGTGGCCGAACATCCGCACCTCGCCGCCCAGCGGGATGATCGCGAAGGAGACGAACGCCAGCGTGGCCACCGTCAGCGGTGCCACGAAGAACATCAGCTTGTCGGCGCCCTTGGGGGTGACGTCCTCCTTGAGGAAGAGCTTGATGCCGTCGGCGGTGGTCTGCAGGATGCCGAGCGGGCCGAGCCGGTTGGGGCCCGGGCGCTGCTGCATCCGGCCGATGAGGCGGCGCTCGGCCCAGATGACCAGGACGACCGAGATCATCACGTAGACGAACAGGAAGAAGGCCTTGACCAGCGACAGCCACATCGGGGTGTCGCTGAAGTCGGCCACCGGCAGGTCGCTCGTGGCGTGCACGCTCAGGCCGGTGGCCAGCATGCCGAGCTCGGGGTAGGCCAAGGCCAGGCTGGCGCTCATACCTCACCTCGCGGGGTGTCGGAGTGGTCGGGGCTCGCCTGTGTGCTCGCCGGGGAGATCTGCACGACCGCGCCCGCGTCGACACCGAGGGTCGGGCGGACGGCGGAGCCACGCGAGTTGGTGGGGACCCACACGACGCCGTCGTGCATCGGGGTGATGACCACCGGCAGGGTGATCGCGCCGCGGGCGGTGGAGACGGTCAGCAGGTCGTCGTCGGCCACGCCCAGCAGCCCGGCGGTGCCGGCGGAGATGCGGGCCACCGGCCGCGGCGCGGTGCCAGCGAGGAACGGCTCGCCGTCCTGCAGCCGACCGGCGTCCAGCAGGTGGTGCCAGGTAGCCAGGACCGCCTCACCCTCTGCCGGGGCGGCGGGGCCGGCCGGCGAGACCTGCGGGGACAGGGCGCGAGAGCCGCTGTGCTGCTCCAGGCCGGTGAGCTCACGCTGCACCACACCCAGCGCCTCGGTGCCCAGCCGCACGCCCATGGCGTCGGCGAGCCGGTGCAGGACGACGTGGTCGGAGACCGCCGTGGAGTCGATGGCCTGCTCAAAGGGCCGCAGGCGACCCTCCCAGGTGGCGTAGGAGCCGGCCTTCTCCTGCTGCGGGGCGACCGGCAGGATCACGTCGGCGAACTCGTGCACCTCGCTCTCTCGGACCTCCAGGGAGACGACGAAGGCGCGGGTCAGGGCCCGGCGGGCCAGCTGCGGGTCGGGCAGGTCGTCGATCTCGACGCCCCCGACGACCAGCGCGGCGAGCTCGCCGTCCGCGGCGGCTCGCAGGATCGCGGTGGTGTCCCGGCCACTGCCGACCGGCAGGTCGGACGCGTCCAGACCCCAGCGGCCGGCGACAGCGGCCCGACCGGTGTCGTCGGTCACCAGGCGGCCGCCGGGCAGCAGCCCCGGCAGCGCACCGACCTCGACCGCGCCGCGTTCCCCGGCGCGACGGGGCACCCAGGCCACGGCGGCTCCGGTCTGCCGGGCGAGCGCGGCGGCCGCGGACAGCGCACCGGGCACCCCTGCCAGGCGCTCGCCGACCAGGATCACCGAGGTGTCGGTCAGGGAGTCGGACGCTGCGTGGTAGTCGTCCGTGTCCACCGGCTCGGTGGTGCCGTCGACCGGGCGGGCCGCCCCGCTGGCCCGGTGCTCGGCCAGCGCCTGCAGCACCTCGGCCTCGGTGCCCGGCGCGGACGCGAGCAGCGTGCCGCCGAGCTTGCGCAGGCCAGAGGTGGCGAACGGGGCGACCGAGTAGACCTTCAGCCCCTTCTTACGCATCGCCTTGCGCAGGCGCAGGAAGACGATCGGGCTCTCCTCCTGGGGCTCGAGCCCGACGAGCAGGACCGAACCGGCCTGCTCCACAGAGGTGTAGGTGACGTCGTGCACGCCCGCGACGTGGGCGGCGAGGAAGTCGGCCTCCTCCGCGCTGTGCGGGCGGGCCCGCGCATCGACGTCGTTGGTGCCCAGGGCGACCCGGGCGAACTTGGCGTAGGCGTAGGCGTCCTCGACGCTGACGCGGCCACCGGGGAGCACACCCACCCGGCCCTGAGCCTGCGCCAGGCCCCGCGCGGCGGCGCGGTAGGCCTCACCCCAGGAGGTGACGGCATACTGCCCGTCCGCCCCCCGCACGACCGGGTCGCGCAGGCGGTCCGGCAGGGCCGCGTAGGCGAAGGCCCACCGGCCCTTGTCGCAGTTCCACTCCTCGTTGACCTGGGGATCGTCCAGCGCCATCCGCCGCAGCACGACGCCGCGACGGTGGTCGGTTCGGATCGCGCAGCCGGAGGCGCAGTGCTCGCACACGCTCTGGGTGGAGATCAGGTCAAAGGGCCGGGACCGGAAGCGGTAGGCCGCCCCGGTCAGCGCCCCGACCGGGCAGATCTGGACGGTGTTGCCGGAGAAGTAGGACTCGAACGGCTTCTCCTCATAGATGGCCACCTGCTGCAGGGCACCCCGCTCGGCGAGCGCGATGAACGGGTCACCGGCGATCTCGTCGGAGAACCGGGTGCACCTGGCGCACAGCACGCAGCGCTCCCGGTCCAGCAGCACCTGGGAGGAGATGTTGACCGGCTTGGGGAAGGTGCGCTTGACGTCGGTGAACCGGGAGGTGGGCCGCCCGTCGGACATGGCCTGGTTCTGCAGCGGGCACTCTCCGCCCTTGTCGCAGACCGGGCAATCGAGCGGGTGGTTGATCAGCAGCAGCTCCATGACACCGGTCTGCGCCTTGTCGGCGACCGGGGAGGTGTGCTGGGTTTTGACGACCATGCCGGGGCTGACCGTCATGGTGCAGGAGGCCTGCGGCTTGGGCATCGGCTTGACGTTGCCCTCGCGGTCCGGCATCGCCACGTCGACCAGGCACTGACGGCAGGCGCCGACCGGGTCCAGCAGCGGGTGGTCGCAGAACCGGGGGATGTGGATGCCGACCTGCTCGGCGGCCCGGATCACCAGGGTGCCCTCGGGCACCTGGACCGGGATGTTGTCGATGGTCAGCTCGATCAGCTTGACCTCGGGCTCGGGGGCCGGGATGCGCGCGTCGCCGCCGTCGGTGACGGAGTTGCCGCCAGCGGCCGGCGAGGTGTTGACGGTCATGCGGGCTGGCTCTCCTTCGCGAACAGGGTGCTCCGCTCGGGCGGGAAAAGCTCGTGCCAGGGGGTGTGCATCCCCTGCTCGAACTCTTCGCGGAAGTACTGGATGGCCGAGGTGATGGGGCTGGTGGCGCCGTCACCGAGGGCGCAGAACGCGCGGCCGAGGATGTTGTCGCAGATGTCGAGGAGCTTCTCGATGTCGCCCGGCTGGCCCATGCCCTGCTCCAGCCGGTTCATCACCTGCTTGAGCCAGTAGGTGCCCTCGCGGCAGGGGGTGCATTTGCCGCAGGACTCGTGGGCGTAGAAGTCGGTCCACCGAGAGACGGCGCGCACCACCGAGGTGGTCTCGTCGAAGATCTGCAGCGCCCGGGTGCCCAGCATCGAGCCCTCGGCGGCGACCGACTCAAAGTCGAGCGGCACGTCCAGGTGGGCGTCGGTGAAGATCGGCGTCGATGAACCGCCGGGGGTCCAGAACTTCAGCTTGCGCCCGCCCCGCATCCCGCCGGCCATGTCGAGCAGCTCGCGCAGGGTGATCCCCAGCGGCGCCTCATACTGACCGGGTCGGGTGACGTGACCGGAGAGACTGAACAGGCCAAAGCCCGTGGACTTCTCCGTGCCCATGTCGGCGAACCAGTCGGCGCCGTGCAGCAGGATCGGCGGGATCGAGGCGATCGACTCCACGTTGTTGACGACCGTCGGCCGGGCGTAGAGGCCGGCGACGGCGGGGAACGGCGGCTTGAGCCGCGGCTGGCCGCGGCGCCCCTCCAGCGAGTCCAGCAGTGCTGTCTCCTCCCCGCAGATGTAGGCACCGGCGCCGGCGTGCACGGTGATCTCCAGGTCGAAGCCTGAACCCAGGATGTTCTGGCCCAGGTAGCCCGCGGCCCTGGCCTCCTCCACCGCGCGCAGCAGGCGGCGGTAGACGTGCACGGTCTCCCCGCGTAGGTAGATGAAGGCGTGGTGGCAGCCGATGGCATAGCTGGTGATGATCATGCCCTCGATGAGGAACTGGGGGGCAGCCATCAGCAGCGGGATGTCCTTGCAGGTGCCCGGCTCGGACTCGTCGGCGTTGACCACCAGGTAGCGGGGTCCGCCGTCCGGCGGGGGCAGGAAGCCCCACTTCATCCCGGTGGGGAAGCCCGCGCCGCCGCGGCCACGCAGACCCGATCCCTTGGCCATGTCCACCAGCGCGGCCGGATCCTTGCCCAGCGCGGCGCGCAGGCCTTGGTAGCCCTCGTTGGCCTCATAGGTGGCCAGGGTCCAGGACTGCGGGTCGTCCCAGAACTTGGACAGGACCGGCGTCAGTCGTGTGCTCACCGCTCCTCCTCCTTCGTGTTCTCACCGACGGGGCGAGCGTCGCCGGCGGGACCGCCGCCGCCAGGCTGCTCGTCGGGCCGGTTGCTCGGGGTGTCGGCCGAGCTCGGGCGGCCACGGTCCAGGCCACCTTCCTGCCCGGCCGGGGTGGCCTGGGTCTGCTGTGCGTCGGGCACAGCGTCGCCATCGGTTCCGCCCGGGGCGCTCCAGCCCATCTTCTGGGCCAGCAGGGTGCCCTGGAGCGAGGCGGGGCCGGCGCCAACGCCCTCGTCGGCGCGGCCGTCGGTGAAGCCGGCCAGCACCCGGGAGACCTCCTTGAAGGTGCCCACCCGGGAGGGGCCGCGGGTGGGCGCGACAGGCTCGCCAGCGCGCAGCCGGTCCACGACCTGCCTGGCGGACTCGGGCGTCTGGTTGTCGAAGAACTCCCAGTTGACCATCACCACTGGCGCGAAGTCGCAGGCGGCGTTGCACTCGACCCGCTCGAGGGTGATCTTGCCGTCCTCGGTGGTCTCGTCGTGACCGATCCCGAGGTACTCGCTGAGCTCCTCGAAGAGCTGGTCCCCGCCCATGATCGCGCAGAGGGTGTTGGTGCAGACGCCGACCGTGTAGTCACCGTTGGGGTGGCGCTTGTACTGGGTGTAGAAGGTGGCGACACCGCTGACCTCGGCGGTCGTCAGCCCCAGCTGCTCGGCGCAGAAGTGCACCCCACGACCGGTGATGTAGCCGTCCACCGACTGGACCAGGTGCAGCAGCGGCAGCAGGGCGGAGCGCTGCTGCGGGTAGCGGGAGATGACCTTGGCCGCGTCGGCCGACATCCGCTCCAGCACGTCGGGCGGGTACGGCTCGTCCGAGGCGCGCAGCGGGGCCTGCGGGTGCAGCGGCGAGGGGGCGAACATCGACTCGTGCGTGCTCCTCGCCGCCCGGCCCGCGCCCGCGTCCGCTGCGGCCCTGGCCACGTCCTGGCTCTCACCACCTGGTGCGATGCTCATCGGTCTACCCCTCCCATCACCGGGTCGATCGAGGCGACCGCGACGATCACGTCGGCGACGAGACCGCCCTCGGACAACGCCGAGGCCGCCTGCAGGTTGTTAAAGCTCGGGTCACGGAAGTGGGCGCGATAGGGCCGGGTGCCGCCATCGGAGACGGCGTGCACACCCAGCTCGCCCTTGGGCGACTCCACCGCGGCGTAGGCCTGCCCCGGCGGGACGCGGAAACCCTCGGTGACCAGCTTGAAGTGGTGGATCAGGCTCTCCATCGACTCGCCCATGATCTCCCGGATGTGGTCCAGGCTGTTGCCCTGGCCGTCGGCACCGACCGAGAGCTGGGCCGGCCAGGCGATCTTGCGGTCGGCGACCATCACCGGCGCTCCTTCGCTGGCCCGCAGCCGCTCGATGGCCTGGCCCACGATCCGCAGCGACTGCCAGATCTCGTCCAGACGAATCACGGTCCGGCTGTAGGCGTCGTGGTCGGGGCGGGTGATGACGTCGAAGTCGTAGGTCTCATAACCGCAGTAGGGGTCGACCTTGCGCAGGTCGTGCGGCAGACCGGTCGAGCGCAGGATCGGCCCGGTGACGCCGAGCGCCATGCAGTTGGCCAGCGACAGGTAGCCAACATTGACGGTGCGGCCCTTATAGATGGGGTTCTCCAGCAGCAGCAGCTCCAGCTCGTGCACGCCCCTGCGCAGGTCCGGCAGCTCATCCTCCAGCGCGTCCAGGTGCTCGGACAGCACGTCCTGGGCCACCCCGCCGGGCCGCACGTAGGCGTGGTTCATCCGCAGCCCGGTGACAGCCTCCATGAACCGCAGGATGCGCTCGCGCTCCCGGAAGCCCACCGTCATGATGGTGGTGGCGCCCAGCTCCATCCCCCGGTCGCCAGGGCGATCAAGTGGGAGGCCACGCGGTAAAGCTCCATGACCAGCACCCGGATGTCGTTGGCCCGCTGCGGGATCTGGTCGGTGATGCCGAGCAGCTTCTCGATCGCCAGACAGTAGGCGGTCTCGTTGAAGACCGGCATCAGGTAGTCCATCCGGGTGCAGAAGGTGGTGCCCTGGACCCAGGTGCGGTACTCCATGTTCTTCTCGATGCCGGTGTGCAGGAAGCCGATGCCGGCTCGGGCCTCCGTCACCGCCTCGCCGTCCAGCTCCAGCACCAGGCGCAGTACGCCGTGGGTAGAGGGGTGCTGCGGACCCATGTTGACGACGATGCGCTCGGCGCCCAGGTTGGCGGCGTCGCGGGCGATGTCGTCCCAGTCGCCTCCTCCGGCCGTGAAGACGGCGTCGCCGTCCACCGTCTGGGCACCGCCGGGCTCGGGGTCCGCGTGCCCGAAGCTCTGGGACGCGCCGTGGTCGGTGGTGGTCACGAGTAGCTCCTCCGCTCATCGGGCGCCGGGATGGTGGCGCCCTTGTACTCGACCGGGATACCGCCGAGCGGGTAGTCCTTGCGCTGGGGGTGACCCGGCCAGTCGTCCGGCATCAGGATGCGGGTCAGGCCGGGGTGGCCCTCAAAGATGATCCCGAACATGTCCCAGGTCTCCCGCTCGTGCCAGTCGACGGCCGGGTAGACGTGCACGATGGACGGGATGCGCGGGTCGGCGTCGGGGCAGGTGACCTCGAACCGGACGCGACGTGCGCCATGGGTGATGGACAGGAAGTGGTAGACGGCGTGCAACTCGGCGCCCTCCTGCTCGGGCCAGTGCACACCGGAGACCCCCGAGCACATCTCGAAGCGCAGCCGCGCGTCGTCCCGCAGCGGCTTGACGAGGGCCACCAGCTGCTCGCGGCGCACGTGCAGGGTCAGCTCCCCGCGGTCGACGACGACCCGCTCCACTCCCGCCGCGAACGCCTCCGGCGCTGCGGTCTCGAGCGCGTCGACCACCTCGTCGAAGTAGGAGCCGTAGGGTCGCTCGGCCTCCCCCGGGAACAGGATCGGCACCTCCAGGTGGCCGTACCCCGAGGTGTCGTTGCCCACGGAGCTGCCAAACAAACCCTTCCGTCGTGCCACCTGCACGGGCTCGCCCGGCGTGCCCCGCCGGGCCGCCACCGCGCCGCCACCGGACCCCTGTGCGTCCGTGGTGCTGACGAGCTGCTCCTCGGTGCGAGGAGGCTGGGCGACGGGGTCGCGCGTGGTCTCGTGCGCGGGTGGGGCCTTGTCGGGGGTCTCCGGTCCGGTGCTCGTCACGCCAGCAACCCCTTCATCTCGTGCGTCGGCGTGGCCCGTAGCGCTGCGGCCTCGGCGGCGCGGGCGGCCTGCTCGCGGTGGACTCCGAACTTGAACTCGCGGATCTGCTTGTGCAGCTCCAGGACCGCGTTCAGCAGCATCTCCGGGCGCGGGGGGCAGCCGGGTAGATAGACATCCACCGGGACGATGTGGTCCACGCCCTGGACGATCGCGTAGTTGTTGAACATCCCGCCGGAGCTGGCGCACACCCCCATCGCGATGACCCACTTGGGGTTCGGCATCTGGTCGTAGACCTGCCGCACGACCGGGGCCATCTTCTGCGACACCCGGCCGGCCACGATCATCAGGTCGGCCTGGCGGGGGGTGGCTGCGAAGCGCTCCATACCGAACCGGGCGATGTCGTAGTCGGGCGTGCCGACCGCCATCATCTCGATGGCGCAGCAGGCCAGCCCGAAGGTCGCCGGCCACACGGAGTGCTGGCGCAGGTGACCGGCCAGCCCTTCGACGGTGGACAACATGAAGCCACCGGGAATCTTGTCCTCAAGACCCATGGGTCACACCTCTTTCAGCAAGCGGTCGGTGGTCTGCAGGGTCAGTCCCATTCCAGGCCCCCCCTGCTCCACTCGTAGACGAACGGGACGGACACGACGACGAGGAACAGCAGCATCGCCAGCACCGAGAACAGCCCCACCTGCTCGAAGGCCACCGCGAAGGGGTAGAGGAAGAGCACCTCTACGTCGAAGACGATGAACAGCATCGCGGTCAGGTAGAACTTGACCGGCACCCGGCCGCCCTGGTGTGCCTGGGGCGTGGGCTGGATACCGCACTCGTAGGCCTCGGCCTTGGCCCGGTTGTAGCTGACCCTGCCCAGCAGGCCTCCGCCGAAGACCGAGCCGAAGGCGAAGAGCAGGCCGAAGGCCAGGAAGAAGAGGACCGGCACATAGGGGTGGTAGTCCATCATTGCCAGGACTCCTTTCGGGACGTGCTCGGCGTGGGGAACACCAGTTTCAGGGTCGGGCGCACGACCATCCTAGGCTCAGGCTGGCCGTTCATGCCGCAGGGGTCATCCGGCTCAGCGCGTTGATCACGCGGTCATCCAGCCGGCCGCCGCGCTCCTGCGGCAGGTTGGCCATGATCTTGATCAGCAGCCGCATCAGGGCCTTGCGGGGCAGGCCGTAGCGGACCGCCAGACGCATCACCTCGGGGTGGCCGATCAGGGTGGCGAACTGCTTGCCGAGCATGAAGTAGCCGCCGAGCGCGTCCTTCATCACCTTGGGATAGGAGCGCAGCACGGCCTCGGTCTCCCCCGGCGTGGCGCGGGCCAGGGCGGAGGCGATGATCTCGGCGCCGTAGCGGCCAGCCTCCATCGCCTCGGCGATGCCCTCGCCGTTGAACGGGTTGACCATGCCGCCGGCGTCGCCCACGAGCAGCAGACCGCGGTCGTAGAGAGGCTGGCGGTTGAAGCACATCGGCAGGGCAGCCCCGCGGATCGGCGCCAGCCGGGTCTCTTCGGAAAAGCCCCAGTCCTCCGGCATCTCGGCCACCCAGCGGCGCATGACCTCGCGCGAGTCGAAGTTGCCGAAGTCCTTGAAGGTGTCGAGGATGCCCAGCCCGACGTTGGCGGTCCCGTCGCCGAGCGGGAAGATCCAGCCGTAGCCGGGCATGAGGTGGCGGGCGCCGGCCTCGTCCTGCGTCCACAGCTCCAGCCAGGACTCCAGATACCCGTCGTCGTGGCGGGGGGTGCTGAAGTAGCTGCGCACCGCCACACCCATCGGCCGGTCGTCCCGCTTGGGCCGGTCCATCGCCAGCGAGAGCCTGCTGGAGTTGCCGTCCGCAGCGACCACGACACGCGCCCGGAACTCACGGGTCGCTCCCGTGGCGCGGCCGTTCGGCCCCATCACCTTGGCGGTGACACCGACGATGTGGTCGCGGTGGTCGAGGATCGGGCCCGAGACGTTCATCCCCTGCAGCAGCCGTGCGCCCCGGCGCTCCGCGTGCCGGGCCAGGGTCTCGTCCAGGTCCATC